>NZ_SMNY01000169.1:0-545 GCF_004353535.1 Cupriavidus sp. L7L | reverse complement strand
GGATTACGCATACATCGGAGGGGTTCGATTTTCTCGGGCAGAACGTACGCAAGTACGGCTGCAAGTTGCTGATCAAGCCAGCGAACAAGAGTATCAAATCGCTGCTGAGCAAGGTCCGGGAGATCATCAAGGGCAATGCGAGCGCCACGCAGGAGGCATTGATACGGCAACTCAACCCGGTTATTCGGGGCTGGGCCACGTACCACCGTCACATCGTGGCGAAAGCAGTGTTCGCATCGATTGACCACGACATATGGCGACTGCTCTGGAATTGGGCGATGCGCAGGCACCCCAATAAAGGAGCACGATGGGTTAAAAGTCGGTACTTTCCCACGGACAGAAGCAGGCAGTGGAACTTCGCCACGACGAGTGCAGCCGAGGGCAAAACCTTTGGTCTTGAACTCTTCCGTGCATCGACAGTGGCGATCATCCGCCACGTCAAGATCCGTGCATCTGCTAACCCGTTCGACCCGGAATGGACCGAGTATTTCGCCCGTCGTCGAACCTTGAAACGCTTCGCCAGACTACCCGGTGCCAGCCCATGG
>NZ_SMNY01000168.1:0-4581 GCF_004353535.1 Cupriavidus sp. L7L | reverse complement strand
TGCTGCAGCAATACATCGCCGAGGCGAACCCTGCCGAAGAGAAGATCACGCCTCCCATGTTCGTGATGCCGGACGTTGTGGGAGATCAGGCGGCGTCCCTTGACCTGGTGGAGCAGTATCGGAATTGGATCAAGGTCGAAACCGAGTTCCAGGTATCGCGACCCGTGGTTCCACTGCAGCGTGGCGAGCTGTCCCTGTCCGAAGCCTATGCGAAAGTGGTCGAGATCCTTGGAAGCGACCGCTTTATCGTTGGGATCCCGTCGAACGCTGCCGCCATCACACCAGACGAGTTCATTGCATTCCTCCGCGAGAGTAAGCCGAAGGCGGTTCACATTCTGGGTGCGCTCGCCGACAGCCGACTTGCCCCGCGTCTGCAGCAAATCGTGGAGGCCGGCGTGGACGCCGACATCGAGGTATCGGCGGACGCGAATATCTTGCGTAGCAAGATACTCACGAAAGACGCGCCAGTCGGCGCGCGTGCCGCGCGCATCGAGGAGGTTCTGAGCCAGGCGGCCATCCAAGCTGACCAAGTGCAGGCGCAGCGCGCTAAAGAGCGGGAAGCAGCTGCGAATGACGCCACAAGCGTTACGGTGGAGGATCTCGACGCTGCCGTGGAGGCAGTCAAGACTGCGGCCACGCTTGCAGATACCGGGTTTTCCGTTCAGGAGGACGGGCGATTCAGGAAGATTCTGTTCCGTGGCAAGCAGGTTTGCTCTGTGGAGGGGAAGCTGACCCGTGGCGTATTGTTGACTGCGTTGCAAGACAACGCCGAGGCTGAGCGCCATCGTATCGACCTGCTTCGTGAAGTCGCCAGTATCCGCCGCGGTGAGCACTCCGGATTCCGCGGCCTTAGTGATGCTATCGCCAATGCCGATTTCTTCTTATCGCAGTATGCGCGGGAGAAGCCCGAGCTGGCGAAGGCCGCAGCCGCCGCGTGGCTGGGCCAGCCTGAGCACTACAGCGCGGTCAGCGGCCTGTCTCCCGCCCGGGTCAGGCAACTGGGTAACTATCTCTTCGCACAGCACAAGATCGCAATCGCGAACCAGGAGGTGGAACGCACACGGGCTCAAGCCCATGAGGTGGAAGCCCAAGCGGATTCTCAGCTGACAGCAGCGCAAACCGACAGCGAAGCCGAACGTCCAGCCCACTGGTCTGCGATGTTCGGTGCGATCAAGGACAAACTCACGGCTGACCGGGAATGGCAGGCGGCTGCAGCAACGCAGGCGCTCGGCCAAGTGTCGGAGGCTCCGGAGATAGAACGTCGCGCCAAACTGGTGCTGGAAGCTGCTGTGTCGCTGTTCCGGACCGACAAGGCTAGCGTGGAGGACTACGCCGAACTGGTAAGGATCTGGAACGAGCATCCGGCGCAGTTTGCCGGCCTGGTGAGCGTCCTTCTGACTAGCGATCCGCAAGCCGCCCGTCAGCGATCCGCTGATCTGGAGGCGAATGAGCGCTATCGGAGCGGCCATTGGACGGAGGTGCCCGACGGCGTCGTTCCGACCGAGTCGCTCGCCAAGACGCTGGCAGCGGCCTACAGGGGAGTGGACTCAGACAATCACTACCAGGCTATCCAGTCCGGCGATGGGTGGCGCGTAGAAGTCCGCTTCCGCGGAACCGATCAATATGACGTCTACCGCAACGATCTCGACTATTTCCGCGAGCCGGGCACTCTGGAGACGGCTGGGCTGTTCGAATTCATTCGGACGGATACACGCCTGCAGGCGGGCGAGTTCGAGCGGCTCCTCGCCTATGCTGGGATGGAACCTGACCAAGATAAGGAGGACGGTGGCCACCGGCTGACGGAAGAGGAAGGGCGCGCAGCAGCCGTAGCGTACGTCGGCTTCCTGATCAGCAAGGAAGGAATATCGGCCTCGGAGGCCGTGATGCCCGGGATTTACAAGGGGCACACCTTCCAGACATGGGGGGGCGCAGGGGCTGGTGTCAAGGCGAAGCACCTGATGGTGGATGCGCCCTTGGGTCATCAATTTCCGCTCGCAAGCCTCTGGAAAGAAGCACAAGCCGCCATTGAGAGCGATAAGAGCGCCGCGGCTGCGGCACAGGAGACCGATGCTGCAGACGGCGCGCGTGCCGAAGAACAACCCATACGCCGTCGTCGCACCGCCAAGAATCCGGAAGAAGCACGCGAGCGCATCCTGGATGCAGGTGAAAAGATCGGCGGGGCCCGCAAGGACTTCTACAGCTCGGCATTGCGAGTCGAAGATCTTGCTGATATGAATGACCGGGAAAAGCTGGAACTAGTCACGAAAGATAACGTTTGGCCGTCCCGGTCCGTCGCCGACTATCGTGAGAGCGGCGTCGATGCCAGAGTCGCGCTATTCATCCAGACGATGCGCCGCGAGTTTCCTGCCGCCCCGAAACAGCTTGACCATGTGGAAATCTATGTCGACATGGCGCGCAAGCTGCAGGACGTAGCGGCGAAGATCAAGACGAAGGATGACCTACCTGCGTTCGAGGATGGCCTGGTCAACGCCGGCGTGCTGGTGCGAGAGGAGCGCCAGTATGGTACGTCGCGTTCCATGCCCAGTGAGTACGGCGAGATGATCTATGCGGCATCTCGCAGTGGCTTCCGGTTCGTCAACCGTTACCTGTTCGACGCTGAGGATGGGTACAGGAGAGCAGTCAATCCGTACCACTCGAAGCAGTTCAGGATTGGCGACGAGTGGCAGCGTCCGCGAGATATGGATTCGGAAGGGTTCTACGATTTTCTGGAAGCCCAGCGGCAACAGGTTGCGGACAAGCGCCGTCAGACCATGGAGAACCGCGACAGCGGAGATGCAGACAAGCAAGCGCTAGCGCGTCCGCACCTCGCAAAGGTGATCCGTGACGGCCTGCCCGATGAGCGCCGTGGCCGCAACATCGCGCCCGATGATCTGTTGAACGATTTTGGCTTCCGTGCTTGCGAGTTCGGAAACTGGCTTCCGGACACCGAACGGCAAGACGTGTTGAACCGTGCCTACGATGCATTGTGCACGCTGGCGCGCGTGCTGGATGTCGACAAGAAGGCCCTAAGCCTTGACGGCACTCTGGCTCTGGCTTTCGGCTCGCGCGGCGTCGGGCGGGCCCTCGCGCACTATGAGTGCGCTCGCAAGGTTATCAACCTCACGCGACTACGCGGCGCCGGCTCGTTGGCGCATGAATGGTGGCACGCGTTCGATGACTATGTGGGCGATAAGCTGAAAGCGGAGGCTGTTGACAAGCGCGCGCCCATGGCGCCCACGCTTACGAATACCTACTTCGCATCGGAGTTGTTTCTTGCTCAGCAGCGTGGCCGTCGACGCGGTGACTTCAAGACGGTGATCTATGCGAACTGGAACAAGCTGCCAGCCGACATGGAAGAGATGCGTCCGCTGCTAAAACTGGTCGATACGATCAGCATCAGGCCGTGGTCAGACGAAGAAGTCCTGCGCGCGGTGCAAAATGACCTGACGAAGGAAGAGCGTGCGCTTCTCACTTCGCTGGAAAACATCCTGCTGGCCGCGCAGCCCGGTGCGTCGATGGAAGTCGTCAAGCAGACTTCACGCAAGTATCTCGACCAGCTGCGACTTGAAGCCAACGATCCGGACGCGCGAAAGTGCGTTTGGGCGAAGCATCCGCTGCAGGACGCATTGCGAGAGCTTCCAGTGGAGGGACTGACCGGCAAGGCAAAAGCGGATCATGACGTTCGCCTGATGGTGCTGGGCAAGCATATCCGCGGCTACATTCAGGCCTACGCATTCTGCAGCGATGATGCGCTGCGCCGGGAGTGCGCCCATGCACAAAATCGCACCTATACGCAGTACGCCGTCAGCGCGCAGCACTTCGACAAGAAGAAGGCCCAGCCCTACTGGTCCCAGATGCGAGAGCTGTCGGCCCGCGCCTTCGAAAGCTACGTCCAGGACGAAATCGAGGCCAATGGCTGGCGCGAGGACTATCTTGTACACGGCACCGAGGAAGCCGCCCATGACGCGCGTCCGCACTCGGCGTACCCCGTCGGGCGGGATCGAGTGGCGATCAACGCCGCCATGAAGGACTATCTCGATGTTGCGCGGTCCAAGTTCGAGATGGCACCACAGGCCATTCAAACGCAGCGGCCAAAGGCCGCGTAGGAGCCCAATGACGATGCTGATCCGGTTCCTGAGCGCCGCTCAGGAGCGCTTGTCACCCGAGGAATGGGAGTTCTTCAAGGGCCGATATATGTCCGCCACCGCCCCCGTGCCGGTGGCGGATGGGGAACCGGCTGCAGACATGAGGGACCAGATCCTGCGCAAACTCAGGGAGGGCAGAAGCAATGTCGCTGGCCGTGCTTGAGGCGGACGAGAAACGCCTAGCGGGCGGATCGATCTTCAAGCATCTAGCTATCGAGATGCTTGAGCTGGCAGCTGCAGATCTCGCCAGGCCTTTGCCGGGATACCAGGATCAGACACGGGGGGCGAATGAGGCCAGACTTAATCACGAGTCGGCCAAGCACTGGATCGCCGACAAGGCCGGCGACGCGGCTACCATCCCGTTCACACTCTGCTGCGATGCCTTGGGTGTTGATCCGCAAGTCGTCGCTGCTGCATTGTTGTCGGACCCAAAAAC
>NZ_SMNY01000167.1:0-541 GCF_004353535.1 Cupriavidus sp. L7L | reverse complement strand
CATCAGCACCCTGGCGCCGCTGTTCTCGGCGCCGAGGATGTTCTCGGCCGGCACCTCCACGTCCTCGAACACCAGCTCGCCGGTGTGCGAGCCGCGCATGCCCAGCTTGTCCAGCTTCTGCGCCACGGAGAAGCCCTTCATGCCCTTCTCGACGATAAAGGCGGTCATGCCGCGCGCGCCCAGCTCGGGCTCGGTCTTGGCGTAAACCACCAGCACGTCGCAGTCCGGGCCGTTGGTGATCCACATCTTGGTGCCGTTGAGCACGTAGCGGTCGCCTTTCAGTTCCGCGCGCAGCTTCATGCTGACCACGTCCGAGCCGGCGTTGGGCTCGCTCATCGCCAGCGCGCCGATCCATTCGCCCGACACCAGCTTGGGCAGGTACTTCGCCTTCTGCGCGGCCGTGCCGTTGCGGTGGATCTGGTTCACGCACAGGTTCGAGTGCGCGCCGTACGACAGGCCCACCGACGCCGAGGCGCGGCTGATCTCTTCCATCGCGATCATGTGCGCCAGGTAGCCCATGTTGGCGCCGCCGTATTCCTCG
>NZ_SMNY01000166.1:0-2217 GCF_004353535.1 Cupriavidus sp. L7L | reverse complement strand
AGGACCACGGCACCAGATTGGACACTTGATTGAACACCAGATCCCAGTCGACACCGAATTCCTGGCCGTTGTTCAGCTTGACCGACAGGACTTCCACGCGCATTGCAATCTGGCGCGTGTTGGCGGCATTCTCGTGATCGACAATCTTCGCCACCTGGTCGACAACATCTCGCGTATCCGTGACCGTGATGGTGCCCGAGGCCTGCGAGATCGCGTACTTGCCTGCGGGGGAGATCACCGACTTGATCGCGTCCTCAACCGACTCCCAAAGGCTGAACTTTGAGTTCATCTCGATGTTGGTCTGCGAGTTGTAGCCGGCGCTCGACTGGGAGTTTGTCGACCCCACAGCGCCAGCTTGCGTCTGGCCTTGCTTGCCGATGGACGACTTGAATGTCGAATCACCCGGGATCGCTTTGAGGGTGAAGATCTTCGTCACCAGGCGATGCAGCGAAATCACGCCCTCGCGATACTCCCAGGAGATCCCAGCGCGAGCGGAAAGAAGATCCAGGAAGCCACTGACGGTGCCCTCGTAGTTCATCTCATACTCTGCAAGGCCCGCGTTGAATGCCCCGTTTGCCGACAGGCCTGTCGCCAGCAACGATGATTGCGTACCCATCGTTTGAGGCGCGGGGAGCGGTGGCAGGATAGTACCGCTGCTTGCGGTCGTCGTCGGCGCTGCTTGGCGTGCAGCCTGCGTGATGGCACTACCCCCGGTCACAAATGCCGTTGACGGCAGTAGGACGTCTGGCTTTACGCGGACGGGAATCCCAGTCACCTGCGTCACTCGCTGCGCGACGGTCTCAATCCCCACCTTGCCCGGAAACTTGAACGCGTAGCGCTTGCGAAATACCTCCGGCAGCGTCAGGTCGGCCTGCAGAGGCAGCGCCTTGCCGCCGAGCCAGGCCCCACTGCTTTTCTGCACCAACGGCACGTTGCTGGTCGCCGACTGAGTCAGGACCTTGTTGCTGTAGTCGGTAACGGCATCCCGGTTTGCCAAGTATTGGCCGTCGACGCTCTGCTGCAATGTTCCGCAAGCCGCGAGAAAGAGCGGGGAAGCAGCAAAGAGCTTGCGCGCGGTATGGTTGATGTTCACTTTTCGCATTCCTTCTTGTCGCCGTAGTGGAGGACCCGGACCACTCGATTGCCTTCGTACATGCAGCCCAGCAGCGGGAATTCGCTTGTCCGCAGCGATGCGGTGAACTGCTCAACAGCGTTTTCAAACGTTCCGCCGAATGCAGCCTCGAGCTGCACCGGGAAGTCGTATTTCACTTCCCATGAGACTTGCCACCCGGCGTCCCTGGCCCAGCGCATCAGCGACTGCCTGAGCGTGAGGTCGCTTGCGCGCACTTCCCAACGCGCCGCCACCGCCTGTGCGCTTGGAACGCCAGCCCCCTCGCCGCTTGCGTCACGCACCTTCCGCATGCCGAAGGTGATAGTCGAGTTAGTCCAGTCAATCGTGGCGACCACGCCAGGCAGTTGCGAAACCACCTCTCCCATGACAACCGGCCAGGGCTTTCCGCCAGCCCAGCTAACAGGCACTGTCCGGTTCACGTCCGCGTAATCAGCATGAAACGCGGTGGGCAGGACAGCCGGAACTACATCGCCGAGCGCCATGGCGGAGCCCTTGCCACGCGCCTCTTTGATATCGGCTGGCCGCGAGCCGATTTCGACAAGACGACCAGCGATGGCGCGACTCGCATCGGAAAGTTGCTTTCCGTCGCGGGGACCAGCTTGGAGCTGCTTGGCCTCCACCGGCTTATCCTCCAGCACTGGCGCCTGCGAAGGCGCAGCGGGTGCCTGCGCTGCGGGCGCAGATTCGTTGATAAAGCCGGCCATGGCCTCGCCGCCGCAAAGCAGACTGCTCACGATCAGCGCTGACACCAGGTTCTTCTTTTCCATTGCTCTGGGATCCCTCAATCAAAGAAGCGGCGGTGTACCCACCACCCGCGAGAAGGCACGCTCTTGCCGCGCAGCCAGTGCCGTACCGCCCTCAGGAACACAGGCAGCGTATAGCCCCGCGTCTCCATGAGGCGGAACATCACAATGACTGCGAAGGCAACGCCGAACGTCCACGTACGCATGTGAAACAGCGCGAAGACGAGCGGGAAGAATGCCCGCGCATCCACTGAGGCGATGCGAGGCGTGCGCGCAGCATCGCGCCAGATTGATTTTCTGCCGCTCATGCGCTTGCCTCCCCGGCGTAGCGCTTGTAGGCCT
>NZ_SMNY01000165.1:0-1260 GCF_004353535.1 Cupriavidus sp. L7L | reverse complement strand
GGGGACACGCTGACGATTGCGCAGGTTGCCAATGCCCAGCACGGCACGGTCGAGGTTCAAGCTGACGGGCAGGTGCGCTTCACGCCAGACTCCGATTTCTATGGCCAGGCTTCGTTCCAGTACCTGGTCTCCGACCCGTACGGTGGTCAGACCTGGGCCACAGCCTATCTGGAAGTCGCCCACGTCAACAAGGCGCCCGTGATCGAGGCGATCGAATACGGCCGGCCGATCTTCGGCTACTACCATGGCCCATCCCCGATGATTGGGCGAACCTCCGGGCTCAATGGCGCCGAACCCATCTATGCGTCTTCGGATGGCAGTCTGGCCTTCCAGCCGGAACCGAACTATTTCCAGCCCCTTTACGATGAGTCGTTGGCTAAATCGTTGGCGGCGCAAGGTCAGCTTTATGATGCGAATCATGCCGTGTACACGCCGCAGCATTATCAGAACGGCATGCTGAAGCCTCTCGCGTTGACCCAGATCGATTCGATCGAAGGCCTGAGGGACAGCGCTACAGTAGAAGCCAACATGATTTTCTACGATCGCGATGACCCGCAGCGCCAGATGGGGCGCATCATCGCGTACGATCCCGACGGCGATTCGGCCGCCATCGTGATTTCGATTGTGCAGGGCCCGCAACACGGGCACGGCTACGCGAATGCCTACATCGACACGGCGACGGGCTACTTG
The DNA here is from genome assembly GCF_004353535.1 of Cupriavidus sp. L7L. NCBI lineage: Bacteria > Pseudomonadati > Pseudomonadota > Betaproteobacteria > Burkholderiales > Burkholderiaceae > Cupriavidus > Cupriavidus sp. L7L. The sequence continues at coordinate 570 of NZ_SMNY01000165.1, read as the reverse complement.
CGTCCTGACCAGACCGTACTCGCCCAGTATTTGATTGGCGCACAAGATTACTGGCAGTACGTCAGCCACCGAGGCGATCCCTACAACGGTGCGGACAACTTCACCATCCGCATCCAGGATGCACAGGGCGCCTATACCGATGTGGTCGTCAACGCCACGCACAAGGGCACCAATGCCAGCGGCGGATTCGCCCCGATTGTGCTGGATCTGAACGGCAACGAGACAGAGTTGATCGCTGCCGATCAGTCCCACGTCAAGGCGGATGTCAACCATGACGGCCAGACCGAACATATCGGCTGGGCCGCGGCGACCGATGGGGTGCTTGGCTTCGATGCCGACGGGGACGGCAGGATTTCCGTCGAGGAGACCCGGCTGACGAATTTCGCACCTGGGACAAAGACGGACCTGGAGGCGTTGGCCACCTTCGACAGCAACCACGATGGCCAGATCAGCAATGAGGATGCTGCCTGGAGCCGGTTCAAGGTGGTGCAGGATTCCAATGGCGATGGGGATTTTGCCCAGGCCGAGCACAAGACCCTGGACCAGGCAGGCATTGCCGCCATCGGGCTG
>NZ_SMNY01000164.1:0-2412 GCF_004353535.1 Cupriavidus sp. L7L | reverse complement strand
GCCTACCCCAGCGGCGGCAACGCCTGCCACGATCATGGCTACCTTGGCGTTCTTTTTAAATCCAGGATGCAGCTTCTTTCGTTCCGACATGGTCATTCCAGCTCGAGGTAGACGTTTCGCAGAGAGCCGTTCTCGCTAAGGGTGGCAACGGGCGTTGGGGCCAACTCGTAGACCCGAGTACCGTCCGCTGCCGCAATCGTTGCCTGATAGGCGGGGTTATTCAGGAAGAGGGTCGTGCGCAAAACCACGTTTCCACCAACCATCCAGGCGCGCGTGCCCTGAGGTGCGTTCTCAACGCGAATCGGCTTCGCGTTCGGTGTGTCAGTGCCGTCGAGCAGCGTCTGCAGATAGTTCGCCGGCAGATTGATCGAAGGCGTTCCGGCAATGGGATCGATTGCATTGGGGCCGCGCCGCGGGATACGGAGATCCAGGCGGTAGTCAGTCTCTCGCTGGCCGGCGACCATGCGAAGCATCACCGGGATCGAGAGGCCCTTCAGAAAGATGGCGACGTTGCCTTCCACGTAATCACCCAGCGCAGTGATCGTAATGGTGGGTACGTCCTTTGCCGGCTGCTTGACTTCGAAGTACCGTTTGCCGAGGTTGTTGACTTCGAGGATGTCCCACGGGGCCCCTGTGATGTCGACCATGGACACCGCTGCCCCTTGATTGCTCACACGGACAATCGGCGGAGTGGATCCCGGGGATAGATCCACGGTGGTAGTCGAGATGACAGGCTTCGGTGGTACACCTGGATAGGTGGAAGCAGCGCGTCGTGCACTGTCGACCCGCTTACGCAGGTCCAGGATCTCGGTGCTCGTGAGCGGCGAGATCGTATCCACCGCGCTGTTGAAGTTAGCCGAGCCGACCGGAGGCGGCTTGAGGGGCGGCAGTGCGCGCGGCGCATTCGCGTCGTCCACTGCAGCGGTGGACGACGGCGCTCCGGCCTTGTTCGGTTCACCAGGACTGCCTTGCGCGGCGGCTTGGCCGCAGGCGGTCGAGATCGACAGGATCAGCAGCGCGTATAGCCGCGGAAGGGATAGGTGCATGTCAGAACGGCACTCCAGTTACTGCGGCGACCATGGACCGGGTATCGATGATCCCTTGCAGCCAGTCGTGACACCGCTTCGACGGTGCGCTCTGCTGCAGCTCGATCAGGGTGCCCCTCGGTGCCGCAAAAACGTCGATGAGGTCGAGTTGGATTGCCCAGTCGGTTTGCATGGCTGTGCTGAGAGGATGACCGTGCTCCCCACAAGTCGCTTGCTGGACGATATCCAGCGACGTCGGCAAGGAGAATTCTTCTGCTTCTTGTGGCATGACTTCAACCTAGTTGATTTTTGTGTTGCAGCTGAGCCGCAGGGACTGCGTTGCAATACCTGCCGGGTTGTCTTCGACCGGAAGGCGCTTGACCGTTTGCTTGACCAGGCATTCGTAGGTCTTGCGCTCACTCTGGCCGGTGATGGTGATGGCAATCGGCATCTCGGTTTCCCATGTGTACAAGCCATCCCGCGCTTCATACTCATTGGCGATGACGCCTGCTCCAGTGGCGACAGCGGATGTCACCAGGCGGCGTGTGCGAATTTTTTCGATGAGGCCGGACGTGTCGTACTGCGCCATCAACGACGCGTAGCCGTCGCGGGTGAATTGAGAGCGCAATGCAACCAGTTTTGCCTTGAGGTTGGTGTCATCGAAATCCAGTGAGAATGCGCCCGTCGCAGTCTTCTGCACTTTCTGGAGAACAGCTTCGCTGCTGACGAACGGCTTCGACAGCGGCACTATCTGGATGAGTCGACCGGCTTCTGTCATGCCCACCAGGACCGGGGCGGGACGGGTCACGAACTGGGTGATGTTCAGTGCCACAGAGCCGACCAGGGCGCAGCCGACGATCAGGTTGCTTTGGAGAAGGCGACCGAAACTGGATTTGTAGAAGCCGGACGCGGCCAGCGTTCGCATGATCGGGTCCGTATTCATGGCCGGGCCCGCGGCGGGCGATTGCTTCTGTTTGGGCGACGTCATTCGGCGGTGTCCTTCTCTGGCAGGCGTTCGGAGAAGCGCTCCGGATAAAGCAGGTGGATCTCCGACACGATCATGTACACCCCGCCCATGCGCTCTAACAGCTGCTTGCAAGAGGCAAGGAGTTTGGTCTTCTGTTCACTCGGCGCTCCTTCCCTGTCGCGACCACAGGTGCCCGAGTTGAGAATGCGTGCCAGGCTAGCCGCGACCTCAGGCGTGGGTACGCCACCTTGTTCAAGGCGGGTGAAGTACGAACGGGAAATCCCAGCGGCCTCGCATAGCTTGTCTGGGCTGAGATTGCGCGCCAGGCGGATGGCCTTGAGTGCCGTCAGCGGTCTTTCGGAAGCGGGCATTTGAACTGGCGTAATTATGTATCGTGTCAATGGTACGCAATTAAACCGC
>NZ_SMNY01000163.1:0-1631 GCF_004353535.1 Cupriavidus sp. L7L | reverse complement strand
CGAAGCGGGGGGCGGTCGTGGTCTGAAGACTCGATGGCCAACTTCCGTAGTCGACCCTTCTGAGACGTTCGTTGCACCGCTGACAGGTTCCGCGGTGCAACGGGCCGCTAGCTATCCCGGAAGTTCGGCATCTCCTCGGTGCCAAAGCGCGGCCGCTTGCCTCCCATACGAGCCAACTAACGAAACGCTAGACTGGCGCACTCTCCCAGTCCTTTTCCGACAGAGCCAAGCATGTCTCCAAGTTTGATAGGTATGTCGTTGCCACAAGCACTGCGAACCAATTCTTGCACTACGGGCGAAGAACCCATACCGCCTGTCAGAAAAACTGCATCGGGTCGTGCTCCGGCACCTCTCATTGCTTGAAGCATTAGATTTTCAATCTTTCGAAGCAAGCCACCGGACAGTTCTTTAAATTCTTCTTTTGTTACTTGTACGGAGAGACCATTTTCCAGATATCCCAACGGGACTGTGCAAGCTGGCACTTCTGAGAGCTTTAGCTTCGTAAGCTCAGCGCTGTTTATCACGCGGTGTTGAAGCTGAAATTTATGAAGTGTCCTAAACCGCTCAAGTTCGGGAACATGCGTGTAGCGGCGAACTAGGAGCTCAATTTCATATTCCGCGCGTCTAAAGCGCAACTGTGCAGGTATGTCCCTTATTGAGATTGCGTCATAAAGTAACGAATGCGGAAATCTGTCCTTACCGAGAAATGGCATAAAGCAACGCCATGCTAGAAGCTGATCAAAGTCCTCCCCTCCTAGTCGATTCCCTGAGTAGCCAAGGACGTCAGAAGAACGATCAAATCTTTTCGCCGATGATGACCTAAGCCTGACAACTGCACAGTCCGTCGTGCCGCCGCCTATGTCTACCACGAGAACAACTTGTTCACGTGAAATAGATTTCTCATACTCAAGCGCCGCAGCTATAGGCTCCATAAAGAATTCAACATTCTTTAGACCGGCCGCCTTTGCCGCTTCTTCCATAAGACGCAGTGCTTGTTTGTTTCCATCCTCTCCCATGGTGCCGTGGTAGAAGACAGGGCGACCGATTACTGCATTCGATATTGGTTGTTTGCAGTGGCGCTCAGCCTGAGAAACGATGTGGCGCAACATGTACGTGACGACATCCCGGAACGCCGCGAGGTACTGGTCATCGATATCGCTACCGATGAAAGATTTTGGGGATTTAACGAGTGTTCCGCTGAGCGGATCACTGATGTGGGCACGTAGTGCAGGCGTGCCAAAAAGTACGGCCTGTCCGTCTTCCAGCATACTGAGGAAGCTCTGTCCCCAATATTGCTTTTCACGTTCGTTGGCGGCCTCTCGCCGCATGGTGTCTTCAATAGTTTTCCGCAGTATCTGCTCATTTATTGGCGAGGGAGTTCCGCCTTCTTGGTTGATCTTTCGTTGTTCTGCATTCGCAGCAGCTCTGGCATTTTTTAGCCGGCGAGCATATTCGTAATCCTCTATTTTCCTTATCGCGATCTCGCGCCGTGCTGTAAAAACTACCGATGGCAGCAGTGAGCTATCACCTTCAATCGGAATGCCTTTCATCGTACTGCCGACAGGAAGATAAGCTGAGCAGTTGGATGTTCCAAAGTCAATGCCAATAGCAGTCATGGCTCACCTGATCGA
>NZ_SMNY01000162.1:0-1323 GCF_004353535.1 Cupriavidus sp. L7L | reverse complement strand
TGGCGGTTGGCCGTCTCGTACTCGACGTGGGCGGTATTGATGGTAATACCGCGTGCCTTCTCTTCCGGCGCTGCGTCGATTTCGTCGTACTTCTTGGCGGCACCGCCGAACTTGGCAGCCAGCACCGTGGCGATCGCTGCGGTCAGCGTGGTCTTGCCATGGTCAACGTGACCAATCGTACCAACGTTCACGTGCGGCTTGGTCCGCTCGAACTTTTCCTTTGCCATTGCGCGACTCCTGTCTCGGTAGCGATGATGCCAGTGCGGTGGTGTTTGGTGCCCATGGGCAGGATCGAACTGCCGACCTCTCCCTTACCAAGGGAGTGCTCTACCACTGAGCCACATGGGCGAAACTAGACGTACTACTTTATGACAACAACCGCGCGACTGGAGCGGGTGAAGGGAATCGAACCCTCGTCGTAAGCTTGGAAGGCTTCTGCTCTACCATTGAGCTACACCCGCCCGGTTCTTTCCTGCTTCTTCACCGGCATTGCCGGCTGCTGTCTTGCATTCTGGTGGAGAGGGCTGGATTCGAACCAGCGTAGGCGTAAGCCAACAGATTTACAGTCTGCCCCCTTTAGCCACTCGGGCACCTCTCCGCAGAGAACTATCGATTATGGGGCTGTTCACCTTGCCTGTCAAGCACTTTCCGTTGCGGATGCTGTACTTGTTTCAGGCCAGGGAAGGCGTTCCAGCGTGGCGCTTGATGCCGCCTGATCGCTCCCACAAGCGTAGATTAGATTTCTACGTTCTCACCCTATAGGGGCTCGCAAAACGGCTCCTGGAGGCTCTGGAGCTGCCTCGTCGCGCTGTGGGGCGACACGCAATCAGCCGAGCGGAAAAGCAAAAACCCCTCGCAGCACACGCTGTCGAGGGGTTTTGCACAATAAGAGCCTGGCGATGACCTACTTTCACACGGGTAATCCGCACTATCATCGGCGCGGAGCTGTTTCACGGTCCTGTTCGGGATGGGAAGGGGTGGTTCCAGCTCGCTATGGTCACCAGGCATGAGGGGTTGTGGCGCTGGGGTTCAAGCCAGCGTCACGAATCGGGATGTAGTTGGGGTTGTGCGTATCTGGCACAAAGGCAATTGCCTCACCAGGTGAAACACACTGGTTATAGGATCAAGCCTTACGGGCAATTAGTACTGGTTAGCTTAACGCATTACTGCGCTTCCACACCCAGCCTATCAACGTCCTGGTCTCGAACGACCCTTCAAGGAGGTCAAGCCTCCAGGGAATCCTCATCTTCAGGCGAGTTTCCCGCTTAGATGCTTTCAGCGGTTATCTCTTCCGTACATAGCTACCCTGCGATGCCTCTGGCG
>NZ_SMNY01000161.1:0-583 GCF_004353535.1 Cupriavidus sp. L7L | reverse complement strand
CATGAACTGCGGTGCCGTACCGTTCTCGGCAAAGTGATGGCTCAGCGAGCCGCTCGCCAGGATCGCCACCGTGCCGTCGTAGTGCTCCTCGATCGCCTTGCGTACCGCCTGCCCGAACTTGACGCTGGTGGGCAGGTCGTGCCACACGCACCACCCCGATACACTCACCACCTTGAAGTGCTGGTCCTCGTTCATGTATCGCATCGGGACCAGCGTGCCGTACTCCAGTTCCAGGGTCGTGTCGCTGTGCGCGCGCGTCGCCACGCCCATCTCATTGGCGACGTTGGCGATCAGGTGGCCCAGCTCCGGGTTGCCCGGATACGCGTACGGCAGGTTCTTGATAAAGTGCGGCAGTTCATTGCTGGTGTAGCAGCCCGAGAACTGCGGCCCGCAGTTGATGTGGTACTCGCTGTTGACCAGCCAGTGCACATCGAACACGACGATCGTATCGACCCCCAGCTCGCGGCAGCGCCGGCCGATCTCCTTGTGTCCATCGATGGCTGCCTGGCGGCAGCCCTTGTTCGGCCCGTCCAGCTCACTCAGGTACATCGACGGTACGTGCGTGATCTTCGCGGCCAGCGCC
>NZ_SMNY01000160.1:0-1747 GCF_004353535.1 Cupriavidus sp. L7L | reverse complement strand
ACCAACATCCTGGCGCTGAACGCCGCGGTGGAAGCCGCGCGTGCCGGCGAGCAGGGCCGCGGCTTTGCCGTGGTCGCGGGCGAGGTGCGCAGCCTGGCGCAGCGCAGCGCCAACGCGGCCAAGGAGATCAAGGGCCTGATCGGCGATACCGTCGAGCGCGTCGACAACGGCTCGGCGCTGGTGGGCCAGGCCGGCAAGACCATGGACGAGATCGTGCAGGCGGTGAAGTCCGTGACCGACATCATGGGCGAGATCAGCGCGGCCTCGGCCGAGCAGAGCGCCGGCATCGAGCAGGTCAACCAGGCCGTGGCGCAGATGGATGAAGGCACGCAGCAGAACGCCGCGCTGGTCGAGCAGGCCGCAGCAGCAGCGGGCTCGCTGGAAGAGCAGGCTTTGCGGCTGCGCGATGCGGTTGCCACCTTCCGCGTCAGCATGCAGGCCGAGGTTCGTCCACAACGGCGCCCGCAACGCCTGCCGGCCGCGCAGCGCGAAGCGGCGGCCCGGTCCATGGCACAGGCTTAGTGCGAAGTTCAGTAACAAGGGTCACAAGGGGGAGTTGCTATGCAGTGGTTCAATCAATTGCGCGTCACGACCAGGCTGGTTGCCGGATTCCTGGTCGTCGCGGTGATCGGTGCCGTCATGGGCCTGTTGGGCGTCGTCAACATGGGGCGCATGGCCGACTGGACCGGCAGGATCTATCACGGCGACCTGCAGGCGCTCAAGGCCGTGCAGGACGCCAACATCAACCTGGTCTACGCCAGCCGCTCGCAGATCGGCCTGCTGTCCGCGTCGACCATGGGCGAGCGCGCCACCGAGAAGGAGCAGATCGCCAAGTCGCTGGGCGTGATGGACGAGCGCATCCGCAGCGTGGCAGGCGCCTTCTCGTCGACCGCCGAGTCGCAGGCGCTGGTCAAGCAGTACCACGACCTGGCGCCGGCCTTCCGGGCGCGCATGGAGAAGTACGTCGAGCTGGTCAGCAAGCAGCCGCTCGATACCTCGCAGTTCGAGAGCCAGGTGTTCACCGAGAGCACCGACCTGCTCAAGGACAGCCATGCGCTGGAAGCCGTGATGGCCAGGATGGTCAAGCGCCGCGACGACCGCGCCCGCGGCAACATGGAAGAGGCGCAAAGCGTGTATGACGCGACGCGGCTGTGGATGCTGGGCCTGGTGCTGGGCGGCCTGGCGCTCTCGGTGCTGCTGGGCGTGCTCCTGGCACGCGGGCTGTCGCGCCAGCTCGGCGGCGAGCCGGGCTACGCGGCCGAGATCGCGAAGCGCATCGCCGACGGCGACTTCTCCGCGCCGGTGGCTACGCGCGCCGGCGACAAGAGCAGCCTGGTCTATGCCATGCAGCAGATGCAGCAGCAGCTGTCGCACATGGTCCGCGATTTCAAGGAATCGGCCGAATCGATCGGCACCGCCTCGCGTGAAATTGCGGCCGGTAACAACGACCTGTCGCAACGCACCGAGCAGCAGGCCGCGTCGCTGGAAGAGACCGCCTCCAGCATGGAAGAGCTGACCAGCACCGTGCGCCAGAACGCGGACAACGCGCGCCAGGCCAGCGGGCTGGCGGCCAATGCGTCGGAGACCGCGCTGCGCGGCGGCGAGGTGGTCGGCCGCGTGGTGCAGACCATGGACGAGATCAACGATGCGTCCAGGAAGATCGTCGACATCATCGGCGTGATCGAGGGCATTGCCTTCCAGACCAACATCCTGGCGCTGAACGCCGCGGTGGAAGCCGCGCGTGCCG
>NZ_SMNY01000016.1:0-61438 GCF_004353535.1 Cupriavidus sp. L7L | reverse complement strand
CCTGTCGGTCATCACCGGCGCGGAACTGATGTACGGGCTGGCCAAGCGCCCCGGCGCAGCGCGCCTCGCGCGTGCAGTGGACGAGTTGCTGCGTCGGGTCGAGGTGTTGCCTTGGCCCCCTTCGGTGATGGCCGGCTATGGTGAAACCCGCGCTGCACTGGAATCTCAAGGGCAGCCGATGGGGGCGCTGGACTTGCTGATTGCCGCGCACGCGCTGGAGACTGGCGCGGTGCTGGTGACCAATGACCAAGCGTTCCGGCGCGTCCCTGGCCTAGTGGTGGAGGACTGGTCGGTGCCAACCGGGAACTGAGTCGATGGCGATGTAAATCCGCACAATGGCTGCACGCGGCGCGCTGCACCTGACCCTGAAGGCGGCGTTTGGCATGGCCACGGTGCTGGGCAAGTGCTTCGGCCCATTGGCTGCGCCACAGCGCTAGCTCGCATATGACCGGCCAGCGGTCGACCTGCGCTTTGTGCGGGACAACTTTGGGCACAGCTCGCTGTCGACGACGAGCGGCTACCTGCATAGCGGGGAGGATGCGCGGCATGAGGGCACGCAGGAGCGGCACCAGATCCCCCTGGCTGACGCGCCATGCTGACAGCGCAGCGACCCTACCAACCTACCGGCAGCAGGCCAACCGATGGCATACTCCTTGCCTTTTTGGCACCGCCCCCATGTCCTCTCTTTGCCAATGCCACTGACCGCCTCACAACTTGTCCTTCAGGCGAAGCAGCTTGAGATTGAGGCCGTTCAGTTGATCGCGAGCCGTGTGGAGCTGGCGGATCTGATCGGCCAGCTGATCCATGCGCTGCAACGTGAACGGGGCGCGAGCAGCATCTTTCTGGCCTCGGGCGGACAGCGCCTGGCTGCGGAGCGCGAGGCCGCCAAGGGAGAAGCCATTTGCCTTGAAGCACAGCTTGGCGAGCGCTTTGCCAGCCAGCTCGGATCCGGGCACATGGCAAGTGCCCCGATGGTGTCGTTGATGGCATGGGTGCAACTCGACCTGGCAACGCTTCCCGCACTGCGCATGAGCATCGATCAATGCCAGGTGACAGCTATTGAAGCCGTGGCGGCATTCAGCCGGTTGGTCGCGGCACTGCTCGAACTCATCTTCCATCTGGCCGACGTTGCCATGTATCCGGGAATCTCCCGGCCGCTGGTGGCCTTTGTGTACCTGGTGCAAGGCAAGGAGTCTGCTGGCCAGGAGCGCGCAGTGGGGGCGCAGATGTTTGCATCAGGCACCTGCACCGAGATCCAGCAACAGCGCGTGCTGCATCTGATCGCGGCACAGCAGCGCAGCTTCCAGGTGCTGGAGAAGTTCGCCGATCCCGCGTTGCTTGCCACGTGGCGGCGCCAGCAGACCAGTCCGTCGGTAGCTGCCCTGGAACAGATGCGCCGTACGCTGTTGACCACCCCGCCCGGCGCCCCGCTCGACAGCGATGCCAGCGAGAAGTGGTTCGAAGTCTGCAGCGAGGTGATTGCCAGCATGTGGACGCTCGAGGTGCAGGTGGTGCACGGCCTGCGGGCAGCGTGCGCGGCGCGGATCCGGTCGTCGCAGGCCGACCTGCAGGATTCTGCCGGCCTGTTGCGACGGCTGCTCGACAATCCGCCCCCGCACACACATGCCGTCGAACGCTTCTTCGATGCGGGGGCGACGTATTCGGGGAGCGCACCGGTACTGCCGGGAATGCCCGATGCCTCGCGGTCCCCGGCCAGCGTGGACGCCGCCACCGTGGCATCGCTCAAAGGCCTGCTGGAGAAGCAGTCGACACGCCTGGCCCAGACTGAGATCGAGCTGGATGCGGCACGGCGCGCCCTGCAAGAGCGCAAGCTGATCGAGCGTGCCAAGAGCGCGCTGATGGCCCGCATGGGGTTCAGCGAGGACGAGGCATTCCGCGCCCTGCAGAAGGCTGCGATGGACAATAACCGCCGCCTGGTCGACATTGCCGAAGCCACGCTTTCGCTGACCGACCTCGCCCTGCTGGCCCAGAACCCTCCGCCCGACGAATGAGCTGCCACGTCTGCCCGGACAAGCATGTGGTTTTCATATGTGTGGCGTCAGTTGCATGAGGGCGCTCGGACGAACTGGCCAGACTGTCCCGCTTCGTCATTCCGAATCCTAAATCAATCGGAGCAACAGCCAGGCTCGCCCGGTATCCGTCAATGGATCGTCGCCGCTTTTGGGGGCGATCATTTCAAGGAACCGCTTGTGGTGGCGCTGACCTCTCTGCAGACCCGACACTAAAAGCCGCGCTCTTCATTACTTTTGGGCCTATGTGTCACCCCGGCTTCTATCCCGGCATGACCTCGAGCAGAAGACGTGCCGAATGCCTGCCGCTCCGCCAAGCTGATTGCTGGTGTTGCCCAAACCTCGCTGCGCCATTGCCCAGGATCCATGTTGAGGGTTGGGTGCAGGGAGGCATCTACCGGCGGCCGCATCTCCGTGACGCATTTGGCACGAAATGAGTGCGGCGGCTCAGTCCCGCCCCGTCATTGCCCTGCCCGCGGCTCGCCGCGACTTGCGTGAGGTATGGCACACATATTGCGAGAAGGAACACACAGGCCAATGGCGGCCTTTAGCCAAACAGGCAAGTCGCGATGACGCGCTCCGAAAGGGGCGGCCGGGGCAATGGCGCCCCGAAGCGAGGTGACAGTGAACCGGGAACGCGGTTTGCGGGCCTCTTGCTTCGGGGCGCTTTTTTGTCTCTGGTCAACGCGAATGCACGTCCCGTTCCGACACCATTTGCGAGGCAATGCATGAATGCCCCCTCTACTCAGTTACCCCAGGCCGAAGTGTCCGCTGAGACCATTGGCGCGTTGATCAACCTTTCCGGACGGCAGCGCATGTTGTCGCAACGGATCGTGCTCCAGCTGTTGCTCGCCTCGCAAGGGGATCGAACCGCCCGAGAAAGCGCTCGCCAGTGCCTGTCGACGTTCGAATCCGCGCATTCGGATCTCGTGACTGGCAATGAGCGTTTGCCGGGCCCCTTCTCCGCAGCCTTGCAACAACTGTACCTCGGCATTCGCGCGCCGATGCGCGTATCCGTGAATTCATCACCCAGGCGCGGATGGCAATCGACGCGCCGCCGGCCGATACCGCCCGGCGAGCATCATCCCTCGATGCGCTCGTGACGCAGGCCACGCCAATACTGGAACTACTGCAGAGCGTCACACAGGCCTACCAAGAGGAAATGCATGGTTGCGAGATGGCAGTGCGAAAACGCCAGGCCGACCTCGTCGACCGGCTCAGCAATATTACGATGCAGGCGAACATCGTCGCAATGAATGCGCGCGTCTCCGCCGCACGGGCGGGGGAGTATGGGAGGGAGTTCTCCGTGATCACGCAAGTGCTTGCAGACATCATCAAGGAGATGGATCAACTGGTCCGCCATCTCGTCGGCTCAAGCAACGCGTCCAAGGGTTCACCCAGACATTGATATGGAGGCGACCTTGAAACGTTACCTCACTTCCTGCTGCTTGCTGCTCTGCTGCGTCCTGGGGCTGGTGGGCGGGACGGCGTTCGCCGAAACGATGACCATCCACTCAGCGATCAACAAGGCGGGCCGCCAGCGCATGCTGTCTCAGCGAATGGCCAAGGCATATTGCCAAGTCGGCCTTGGTGTCGAGACGGACCGTTCCAAGAAGATCCTCGAGGAGTCTGTGGCACTCTTCGACAGGCAACTCACGGATCTAAAGTCGTTCGCGCCGACGCCGGAGATCAAGGACACCTATGACAGGCTTGGGCAGACTTGGATCGTCTATAAGCAGTTGCTAACTGGCAGCAAACCGAATCCCGAGAACGCGAAGAAGATCGCATCGGCCAGCGAGGACGTACTGACGCTTGCGCAGCAAGGCACCGTACAACTCGAAAAGCATTCTGGCACCGCAGCGGGCAAACTGATCAACGTTGCCGGCCGACAGCGCATGCTTTCGCAGAGAATCGCCAAGGCCAGCATGTTCCGCGCCTGGGGCATCACCTTCCCGCAGATGGCCCAGGAACTGGACAGTTCCGCCAGGGAGTTCGCGGCCGCGCAGGAACTTCTCACCGCAGCGCGGCAGAACACGCCGGCCATCCGTAGTGCGCTGCAGCTTGCCGGCTCTCAGTGGCTCTTCTTTGAAGAGGCGCTCAAACAGACCGGCGTCAGTCGCGCGGAGCAATTGAGAAACATCGCCACGACCAGCGAGCGCATTCTTCAGGTCATGGATGACGTCACCGGCATGTACGAGGGACTAAGGTAACGGGGCCATCAACACCGTCGGTGGCAGTTTCTGGCTTTCGCATCGGAACTCACATCGCCTTCGCGTCTCGTGAAACACCGGGCAGGCCATCGAAAGTCGCAATGGCAATGCCGCGCGAACCGAGCGAATCGGAGCTCCACGGGATGGAGGAGCAAAGCGTCTTCGCGACTAATGTACTCGGGCTTGTCATTAAAGCGACTAACACGCCCAACCGTAAAACCTCCGGCATGCAGCGGGCTATCGCTGCCCGGCAGTCAAACCCCAAGCGAGGCGGCGGGCATCAGCGCCCACCACTTGCGTGGCGCTCAGCATAAGCCACGGCCTCAGGATCTGTCGATCTATACAAGACACTGCGTACGTTCTGCCAGTTAGCCCTCACTCCGTTCCGGCACCTTCCCGACATAGCGCCCTCTCGGCCGTATCACCTGCCCCACCCCTAGTTGTTCCAGGCTATGCGCCAACAGTCCGATGCTGCGCGCCGTGGCAAACATCCCAAACGCTGCGTCGTCCGGGAGTCCATAGTGGGTAACCAAGGCCGCCAGTGCGACATCGATGTTCGGTTGCAAGCCGGTCAGGCGAGTCGCCTTCTCGATAAAGCGGGCGATCACTTCAGGGGGATCAAACAAAGCCAACAAGGCAGCCGCACGCGGATCGCCTTCGGGATAGAGATGGTGCCCAAAGCCCGGCAATGGCAAGCCAGTGGACAGATGGTGCGCAATGACCTGGTCTTCGCCCTGTCGGTCCAATTCATTGAAAAGCGCCTTGACGCGGCCCGAGGCGTCTCCATGCAAGGGACCGGACAGTGTGCTCAAGCCGGACAGCAGGCATGCCGGCAGGGATGCCCCGGTAGACGCAGCGATACGCGCGGCAAAGGCGGAACTGGTCAACTCATGGTCGACCAGTAGCACCATTGCGGTCCGCAGAAGATCTGCCCCTTGCGAGGACTGTTTCCACCCTTGCGCGAAGCGCAAGTGCAAGGGCTGTTGTCCGGGATGCGCCCCAAAACTATTGGCCACCTGTCCGACCAGGCTTTGGCATTCGTGATGCAAGACGCGTGTCATGCGCCCATGGGTGGAGTGTCCCATCGCGGCCAACTCCGCCAGAGCTTTGAACGCGGCGATCCGCCCTGGCCTGCCGAAGCGGGCAGTCGACGAGAAGTCCACCGGCTCCTCTGCATTCCATAGCAAACACGCAACGCCTTCCAAGCTCGCCGAGCCTGCCAGCATCACTGCGTCCTGACCGCGGTAGTACAAGCGCTCGCGCACGAAGGTGGACAGTGCCGTCGGAATACTTGGCTCCGCTCCGAACAGCGTATTGGTGGCGAGCGTCTCAAACTTGCGTCCGGCTTGCTTGCGCTTTGCCAGGTTCGCCACATCTTCGGCGCGATACAGGCTGCGGCGGGAATCGGTCGGGTCTGATGTGACTTCCAATTTGCCGCGGCTGACATACGCATAAACCGTCTGCGGCCGAACGCCTAGGCGTTTGCACGCCTCATCCATCGATATCCAGGATCCCATGATGACGTGTTGAGCGAACTTTTTATGTTGATTTTATATATCAAGATTGCCGTGACAATCAAGTTATACCTACCATGCAATCACTCTTTCACGACCTACTGCACTGGACATGAAGCCGCAGATCCTCCAACTCAATCCCATCCTGATCCCTGCAGCAAATGAAGAACTCGCAGCACGCTATCAGGTACACAAGCTCTTCGAGATCGAGGACCAGGATGCCTGGCTGAGCCAGCATGGCGACGCGATCGAGGCTGTCATTACCGGCGGCCACACCGGCATCTCGCGGGCCATGCTAGAGCGGTTGCCAGCGCTGAAGGTCGTGGCCGTCAACGGCGTTGGAACCGATGCGGTAGATCTGGCCTACTGCCGCGAGCGCGGCCTGCCCGTCACCGCCACACTTGGCGCATTGACCGAGGACGTGGCAGACCTCGCGATCGGCTTGCTGATCGCGGCCTGCCGTAATATCTGCGCGGGCGACCGTTTTGTGCGCGACGGCCAGTGGGAACTGCACCCTCAGCCCAGTGCGATCCCGCTAGCCCGGCGATTCAGCGGCATGCACGTCGGCATTGTGGGCATGGGACGGGTCGGTCGCGCGGTCGCAACGCGAGCAGCCGCCTTTGGCTGTTCGATCCGCTATACCGACCTGCATCGCATCGAAGACGTTCCGCATGAGTTCGTGGCGGATCTGCGCGAGCTTGCGCATGACAGCGATGCGCTGGTGCTGTGCGCAGCGGCTGACAAGGCCGAAGGCATCGTCGATGCCGCTGTGCTGGATGCGCTCGGCCCCCAGGGTTTTCTTGTCAATGTGGCCCGCGGCCGATTGGTCAACGAGACCGATCTGACCGAAGCCATTGCCGCCGGCCGAATCGCGGGCGCAGCGCTGGACGTGTTTGTAGACGAGCCGCGCGTTCCCCTGACGCTACGCCAGTCCGAGCGTACGACGCTGCAGGCCCATCGCGCCAGCGCCACACGGGAAACCCGCACCGCCATGGCGCAGATGGTGCTCGACAGCGTTGCCCAGGCCCTCGCCGGCAGCCATCCCACCATGAGCCTCACTACCTGAGCGCAGAGTCAATCGTTGACATCGCCCAAGATGACCGACTTCGTCTTCGCACCCATGGCCACGCCCACCCTGCCCGTCACCGGCCGCGCGGCGCTGTTCCCCATCGCAAGGGTCTTCTGTATTGGGCGCAACTACCGGTGGTCTTCCGACGAGCCCGCGCCACAAGCAATGCCCGCATGGTTCATGAAGCCCGCCACCGCCGTGGTGCCCGCCGCGCACCACTTGCCCTATCCGCCGGGAACCGCAGAGTTCTGCCATGAGGTCGAACTAGTAGTCGCCATCGGCCGTGGCGGC
The DNA here is from genome assembly GCF_004353535.1 of Cupriavidus sp. L7L. NCBI lineage: Bacteria > Pseudomonadati > Pseudomonadota > Betaproteobacteria > Burkholderiales > Burkholderiaceae > Cupriavidus > Cupriavidus sp. L7L. Next base: position 54,324 of record NZ_SMNY01000016.1, on the reverse strand, counting down.
CGAGACATCGATCCGGCACAGGTTGAGGACCGTCATATCTGGGGCTATGCGGTCGGACTGGATATGACGCGCCGCGACATGCAGCAGGCAGCTAAACGCGTGGGCGGTCCGTGGGAGCCCGCCAAGGCCTTCGACCGCGGTGCTCCCTGTAGCCCGATCACGCCCGTGACCACTTGCGGGCATCCGCGTGAAGGGTCAATCCGGCTGGCGGTGAATGGCCTGGAGCGGCAGCAGGCGGACTTGTCAGACCTGCTGTGGCCGGTTCCGGAGCTTGTGGCCATGCTCTCGCGCTCCGTGATGCTGATGGCTGGTGATCTCATTTTTACCGGCACGCCAGCAGGTGTAGGGCCATTGCATCCGGGCGACGTCGTCAGCGCCAGCGTGGCAGGACTTAACGAATTTTCGCTGACGGTCACGCCCTGATGGCACGCAGTTTCGATTTTTATTTCCATCTCACAACAGGAGACCGTCCTTGAACGCTCCCCGAAAGATTGCCCTCGTGACGGGCGCCGGCAGCGGCGTTGGCCGTCTTACCTCGCTTGGCTTGCTCAACGACGGCTGGACGGTCGTGTTGGCCGGCCGTCGCCCTGCCCCCTTGCAAGCGCTGGCCGCCGAAGCGGCTGCACGCGGACAGACGGCGGTGGCCATGCCTGCCGACGTCACCGATCCGGAACGCGTGCAAGCCCTGTTCGACAGTATCGAACGCGAGTTCGGGCGATTGGACTTGCTATTCAACAACGCCGGCGTTAATGCCCCGGCTGTGCCGATGGATGAGTTGCCGCTGGACAACTGGTTCCACGTCATCAACACCAACGTCACGGGAGTCTATCTTTGTGCGCGGGCGGCCTTTGGGCTGATGCGCCGCCAATCACCACAGGGCGGGCGCATAATCAACAACGGGTCCATCTCGGCGCATACGCCGCGCCCCTTCACTGCGCCTTACACCGCCAGCAAGCACGCGGTCACGGGCCTTACCAAGGCACTGGCGTTGGACGGTCGCGCCTTCAACATCGCTGCGAGTCAGATCGACATCGGCAACGCGTTGACCGAACTGTCAGAGCGCATGACGCGCGGCGTCCTGCAGGCCAACGGAACGATCGCGCCGGAGCCCATGATGGACGCCAACCACGTTGCTAATGCCGTGCGTCATATGGCCTCGCTGCCGCTGAATGCCAACGTGTTGAGCATGACCGTCATGGCCAGTGCCATGCCATTCGTCGGGCGTGGCTGACACTGATCCGCACCCTACCTGCATGGCAAAGGTGCGCGTCCACCAGAGTTGACATGAGTTAACCGGAAACAATTGGAGACAACGATGCAGTTCCCTACCTTGATCAAGACACTGGTCGTCCCCGCCGCGCTGCTCATCGCACCCGGCCTGGCAACCGCGCAGCAATACCCGGCGCGAGCCGTCACTATCATCGTTCCCGCGCCGGCCGGGGGTGGCATCGACCTGATCGCGCGGATCGTCGGTGAAAAGCTCGCCGTCAAACTTGGCCAACCGTTCATCGTCGAAAACCGTCCGGGTGCGTCCAATAACCTGGGCACGGCGGTGCTGGCCAATGCCAAGCCCGACGGGTACACCATCGGCATCGTGGGCGGCAGCCACAACATCAACAAGTTCCTCTTCAAGAACCTTGGGTGGGACCCGCAAAAGAGCTTCGAACCCATCGTCTACACCCACGAGATTCCGCTGGTGTTTGCGGTCTACCCGAAGCTGCCGGTCAAAACGGTACCTGAGCTAGTCACCTGGATGAAGGCAAATCCCAGCGAGGCCAAGGTGGCCACGTCCGGGCGTGGCAGCGCGCAGGAAATGGCCGCAGAGATGTTCCGCATGGTAAGCGGGGCACCCGTGCTGATGGTGCCGTACAAAGGCTCGTCCGCAGCCCATCCTGACCTGATTGCCGGACGGACCGCGCTCTACATCGACACCATTAGCGCGATCCAGGAGCAGGTCAAGTCCGGCAACGTTCGCGCCGTCGCAGTATCCACTCACAACCGCTCCAAAGCGTTGCCCAACATACCCACTGCCCAAGAGCAAGGCCTCAAGGGTTATGACGCCAGTACCAATGGCGGCTTCCTGGCCCCCGCAGGTACGCCAAAAGAGATCGTGTCCAAGCTCAATGCCGAGGTCAATGCTGCGCTGAAATTGCCCGAGGTCCGCGCCAAGCTGGAGGCCACAGGGATTGAAGTCAAGGGCGGCACATCCCAGGATTACGCGGCGTTGATCAAATCTGACCTGGCAAAATGGGAAACAGTGGTCAAAGAGGCGGGCATCCAGCAGGAGTAAATGGTGATGCACGGAAAAGCGAAGCGGGCAGGGTAAGCCAGCCTGCTGGCGACGCGTTGCGTCATTCGAAGGCAACGAGTCGCCCGCCTCTTGCATCGGGACTGCTGGATCGCCGCGCGCTTGCGAAGCTCAAAGAAGAAGTAGTAGCGGACCCCGCAGGTCATCGAGACAGTCAGTGTTGAAGATCGTGGTTCGCGCGAGCGCGCTCATCATTCATGAGACTGTCGCTTTTTTTGGATCATCAATCGTGGGAGTGGAACGAAGTTGGGGGATGCGCCCATCTACGTGCTCAGTTCGATCTACGGCGACCGAAAGTGTGGGTACTTACAGATGAATTGCTCCTCCAGCTTGCCATCCAGCAGTTCGACTCGCGCCTGGAGAAGGTAATGCGCACCGTTGATAGACCACCGCATCTGCTGTCGTTTGGACAGGCGACGGTTGATCAGATGATTCATCACTGATTCTGCCGGAGCGGTAGAGATTCGCCTCCCCGCCCGCCTTGCGCGCGCATAGTCAACAAGGATGGCTGCGTTGTGCTGGAGAAAAATGAGGAGCCGATTGGCAGCACCGAAGGTAGTCGCTGCGGCAGGGCCATAGAAGCTTTCACGCTTCAACGCCTCCTCTTTCATGGAGGCAGCCAACGTTCTGGTCAACTCTATACCTATTGCCGCTCGGCCTCTCCACAGTGCCTCTCGTATTTTTCGCCATATCTTTTCGCACCGTGAGAAGATCTCTGGGCGCGGTAGAAAGTAATTGCGCGAGAACAGCGATGATCGTATCGCGTGAAGTTTCATCGCAAGGTGGAACCAGTCGAGCATTGGTGACGCTACTCGAGGCGCGATTTGGGTCACCAGGCTTCGCATCCCGCTTGCACCGTCGTTAACGACGTCCACGAACGTCGACGGAGACCAACCGCACTGCTTCAAGGCTGCGCTCACTAAAACACGCGCCAGGATTCGACGAGGAATTGCGCAGGCGAACCGCCTTGTCATCCTACCCTCTCGTTCAATTCGGCCTGCGAGCACCTCAAACTTCGAGATCTCCTCGAATGGATAGGCTGTAACCACAGTACTGTCAATTGCCATCGAAAGTGATTTCGCCCGTTCCTCGCACTGAGAATCCGAGCCCCACCCCAATGCGAACTGGCGGTCTTCAATGTACTCACCGATCTTGATCGTCTCGCGTCGGACGCGCATATGAGACAGGCAAGAGACCGATGTCAGCGCAGAAACGACGGCCGCAGCAGACCTGTATGATCCTGTTGCTCCGTGACGCGCACACAGGTAGGCCAGCTCGGGGGTAGTTCGTGAGGGAAGAAGCCGTTTGATGGGGCACAACGTTTCCCTGTGGTCTTATATATCGCCGTTCTCATCAAGCGGCTCCGGCAGGCACATGCAAGCCACAACCCGTGGAACGCGAACGTGAATTGTGCCTAGTGCAGTATCGAACGTGCGTGGTCGCCAATCTTTGATGCGGCGATACGCTCCGCAATGCGGGCACCTTCTCTTGGCGCGATCGTAAGCGTAGATCTGCTGCTGTGCCACAGTCTGTTGAAGCGCGAGAGCCAGCAGCCGCACTTCTCGCAGCGAAAGACCGAAGTCTGCAGGCTCCGCGTTACACGTTGGTCGCTCTACTGTCCCGAGTTGGATAGTTTCGTCGCTCCCATCGTCCGCATGGCATTGTAGGCAAAGAGTCCAGCGTAGTGACATGGTGGCCCCCGATACTCATCTGGGAAACATCATCACCTTAGTCGCAATGTGGCACCCTCCCCCAGTTTCTTTCCACTCCCACTATCCTCGATCCTCAACACTGGCCATTGCTCCGATCGATGGTCGAAACGTCTGTCGTGCTGCGACGCTGCGGAAATGCGCAGGTTCGCCCAAAGCCTGCGCGCCGACTTACCGGCTGTGCGGGCGGCCTTCATGCTGCCATGGATGGTCAGTCGCGATCGGTACATTACCGATGGGTCGCCGGCTCAAGTCCGGCCCAGCGTACCACTCTTCATTTGCCGGTATGGCGAAATTGGTAGACGCCTCCTACGACAACGACGCCAACAACTCTCCGGCCTGACGCGCATCCACGGTGTCTGTCCCCTCAGTAAAGGCTGCCCGGATCTCGAGGAGTAAATGCCGCGCAGCGGCATCCTTGCCCTGGCGTAGCCATAGCCGCGCGAGGCTCAACACGCATTGCAACTCGATTGACTTGGCTTCGTGGCGACGTGCGAGCGCAATGGCCTTCTGGAACCGCGCCTCGGCATCCTTATCTACGGCGGGCGCGGCCGCAGTGCCCGCATTCTGGCCACGCAACTGCAGCATCAATTCGCCTTGCAGGCGAATCAGCGTCGCTTCATCGAAGCGCTCTTCCGTCTTGCCCACGAGCGCCAGCGCGTCATCCAGGACGCGAAGCGCGGCTTCAGGCTGCCCTGCCCTGCCATAGGCGTCGGCGAGTAGTCCCAGGAGGGATGGTCTTCCCAATGCGGCACCGGTCGCTTCATGTGCGCCAAGTCCTTGGTGGATCAGTGCGATGCCCTCCGCGTGGCTGCCTTGCCTGGCCAGGGCCCAACCCCGCAGGATCGTTGCCCATGCCAGGTACATGGAGAACCCCTGCTCGCTCGATAGTTGGAGCGCGGCATTGGCGAACTCCAGCATCTCTTCGGGCTCGCCGCGGCGTTGATACAGTTCGGCCGCATAGATCAGGGCGAGCGCAAGGCCGAACGGGTCGGACGCATTCCTGGCCATCTCCAGTGCCTCTTCGCTTCGGGACAGCGACTGATCGGGCAAGCCCAGATACCAGAGGCTCCAACTCAGGCTGCTACGCATATGGAGCGCGGGATTGCGCACATAGCGCAGCAGATGTCCGTAAGACTGTCGGTCAGGGCGGTGCAAGGTCAGCGCCTGCTCCATGTGACTGCGGGCCAGGCGGAACTTGCCCAGGCGGAATACTGTGGTGCCAAGCACCCGGTGCGCCTCCGCAAGCTGCTCCGGATCCTGTGCATCCTGCGCGAGACCGAGCAGCCGCTCGGCCAGCGTCTGCGCCGTCTCGAGTTCGGAGCGCAACAGATAGAACGACCACAAGCCGAGCTGTGCTGAGAAGAGCTGCGAGGTTTCCCCGCCTTGCTCGCTGAGGACGAGGGCCCGAGTATAGTTCGCTTGTACCTCCGGTGAACCATAGCCTCGCACAGCCATCCAGGCCGGACCAAGGGTCAGCCGCAACGTGAGTTCCTCGCGGCTGCGTTCGGGGGTATCAGGCTGGTTTTTCAGGAGATCGAGGGCGGCGCTGAGATGTGTAATGGCCTCGGACTGGGCGGAGCGCTGCAGCGCTTGCTTTCCCGCCAGCTGCAGGTACTCGACCGCCTTCGGCACATTGCCGCTCTGGCTGTAGTGGTGCGCCAGCTCGCTGCAATATTCGCTCAGCCTGTCGGGAAACAGCGCCTCAATGGCTTGGGCGGTACGCTCATGCAGAAAGCTTCGCTGTTCCGAGAGCAAGGAGTTGCTCGCCACCTCCTGGGTCAGCGCATGCTTGAACGCGTACTCCACCTCGGGAAAGGTGGGGCGCTCATAGATAAAATCACCGATCTGCAGGTCAGCCAGCAGCGGGTGAAGCGATGCTTCGGACTGGCCCGTGACATGCCGGATCAAACTGGACGGGAACTCCGCGCCAATGACCGCCAGCGTCTGCAGCAGTTCCTTTTGCGGCAGCGGCAGCCGGTCGATACGCGCCGCCAACACGCCTTGCACGGTTGTCGGAATATGGAGTGCCAATGGCGCCTTCTCGACGCTGTAGTTTCCGGGCTGGCCGAGCAGCGCGTTTTCCTCGGCCAGGGTCTGGACAACTTCCTCCATGAAGAACGGGTTCCCCTCGGTCTTTGACAGGATCAACTGCTTCAGTGACGCAAGGGACGGGTCTGCGCCCAGCAGCGCAGTGAGCAAGCCCTGCGCCTCCGTCTGGCCCAGCGGTTCGAGATGCAACTGGGTGTAGAAGGTGTGTTGAGCCCAGTCATGCCGGTACTCGGGGCGGTAGTTGACCAGCAGCAGGATCTTGGCGCGCGGCACCTCGGCGATGAGCACATTCAGGAAGGCTTCCGTCTCGCTATCCAGCCATTGGAGATCCTCAAACAGGACCATGAGCGGCTGGTTCTGACTCTCGCGCACCAGCAAGCGCGCCATCGCCTCGAAGGTGCGCTGACGCCGGATGGCCGGATCCATCGTCGGCAATGCCGAGCCTGGCTCAACGATGCCCAGCAGGTATAGCAAGTAAGGCAGTTGATCCTCCAGGGCGCGGTCCAGAATCAGGAGTCTGCCAGTGGCCTTCTCGCGATAGCGGCGTTCGTCATCCTGCGCCGTGATCTGGAAATAGTTGCGCAGCAGGTCGATCAGGGGCAAGTAAGGAAATGCCTTGCCATGCGACACCGAAAAGGTCTCGAGCACCATGCAGCCTTGCTGCGCGCGTGCCTTGAATTCATGGAACAGGCGCGACTTGCCCACTCCCGCCTCGCCCACAACGCCGACGATCTGTCCCTGCCCTGCGCGGGCCAGTTCGAGCGCCTCGCCCAGGCGCTTCAGTTCGGCCTCGCGACCGACAAAGCGGGCCAGGCCACGTTGCGCCCCCACCTGCAAGCGCGTGCGCAAGGCGCCCAGGCCGAGCACCTCATACACGGCCAGCGGCTCACGCAGGCCCTTGATCTGTGTGCGCCCCAAGGCCTTGAACTCGAAGTACCCCTCGGCCAGTTTGTGCGTCGATTCGCTGACGAGGATCGATGACGGGGTCGCGACCCCTTCCATTCGCGCGGCGATATGGATCGTGTGGCCGACCGGGTCGTAGTCCGTGCGCAAGTCATCCTTGCGGATCGAGCGCACCACCACTTCGCCGGTATGGACGCCAACCCGGATCTGTAGCGGGATGCCCTGCTCCAGCCGCACCTTGTCGCTATGGCCGCGCATGGCTTGCTGCATACGCAGCGCCGCAAACAGCGCCCGCAACGCGTGGTCCTCGTGGGCGATTGGTGCGCCGAACAAGGCGAGAATTCCGTCACCGAGGGATTTGGCCACGTATCCCTCGTAGTGATGCACCGCTTCCATCATCAGCACCACGACCGGATCGATCAGGCTGCGGGCTTCTTCGGGGTCCAGGTCCTGGATCAATGCCGTCGAGCCGGCCATGTCCGCGAACAGCGCGGTGATGGTCTTGCGCTCGCCGCCAGCGTCCCCACCCTTTGCCTCCATGGCGGCCTGCTCGGCGCGGATCCGTTCGGCCAGATGCGGCGGTGTGTAGAGAATCGGGGCCGGCAAAGGCGACACCGGGGGCGACCGGCGCGGCGAGTCTGCCGCCGTGTCCCCCAGCAGCGCGCCGCACGCGCCGCAGAATTTCGCGGTTGGGCTTGATTCGCTTCCACATTGCCGGCAGATCTGAGCAAGTCTTTGCCCACACTCCTCGCAGAACCTGGCTCCCGAGGGGTTCTCGAACTGGCAATTCGTGCAGCGCATTTCGCCTCCCGACTGCGTGTGCCTGCCACGCAGCCATTACAGGCGCATTCGCGGAGATTGGCAAGGCGGCTCGTCAGCCGATGACTGCCCTGAACAAACTAGGACGGGCCGCGTTACGTCAGCCGGATAGGCGCAGGGCCCGGCACAAAATAATTTACATTGCGCTTTAGTCGGCATTTCCGCAGGACTCCGGATGGCATGTGTCGAATATTGTTATAGGTCAAGCACTTAGCGCTGCCTCCATGGCTCATGGATTTCACTGCGCACGCCGTCACCAAACTCACCCGCACCGAATTTGCCGTGGTCCGTGCCTATGCGCAAGGCATGCGGTCAGTCGACATCGACAACCCCTACCTGGTAGACCGGCTGAGGACGAGCACCTGAGCGAGGCCCAGGCAGTTCAGCGCATCCTGGCCTTGCGCGACTACCTCGTGCTGTTCGCCCTGCAGCACGGCCAGCCCGCGATCGCGAGCATGTTCGAAGCATCTGGGCGCGAGTTCGGATGTTGGTATGCCCCCGCGGGTAGACGCAGTGTAGGCGCTTGAGCAGCGTGGACAGAGCTACCCCCAGCCACAGCACGAGGTGTCGCTGCTTCAAGCCGAGTCTGGCACGCCGACTGGTAGCGGCCAATATCCGGCGGATAGAGGGCCTCACGTCCCTGGCGACTCGGCGCGGCAGCAGTTGGTGGCGCGCGGTGCCACGCATCGGCGCGCAGCCTAAGGGTGGTTCGAGCGCTGCTTCGCGCATTGGTCAAGGCCGATCACCTGGCGACCGCCCCGCTCATTCCAAGGCTAGCCGCCGCCGCTGCACCCACTGCGCTGCGCGCGCCGTCCAGTGGAGGTCTTCCTGGCGTGGTTGGGGAAGCACGGCACGGTTCCGCGACATCGTGCTGCGTTGGTTGCAGCCCAACTCAGCGGAGGCTTGCCACTTAGCGAACTGGCGGTGCTACGCTGCGCCAGCTCGCAGCCCAGCGCTGGTGGCACGGATTGCAACGCCAAGGTTCGCGCCGGCAGGTGGTGACCCTTAATACCGCCGTCCAACGAGCCTTACAGGCACATTGGGCCGACCGCGGCTGACCAAACGTGATGCCGCCGGCGCAGGCGGCGCTGTTAGCCCCAACGGCGCAGCCGGCCACCACGCGCGGACGCAACAAACGGCTCGCGGGGGTGGAGGCCGGGCTATTCCGCCAGCGGCCTGGATCAACTACTGCGTACTCTGTCGCGCGCTTCTGCGATCAGTGCGGGCGGCCCTCGGATGGCTTTGCCCCCGGACAGCTTCGCACCCGCGCCAGCCAGGCCTGAGCTGCTAACGCCGGGACGCCAACGCCAACCGACCTTGGCGTTGCGCGAAGCGGGGGCGTTCCTTCCTCTCGCTCGGCCGGGACCTTAAGGGAAGGCCCTAGAGTTCGACACCACGGTTACCTCGAGAAGCCGCCCAGTTCGCGCTGATAATCGCCCTTTGCGCCGACCCGGATTCTGCTTCATCCTCGGCTGTAGTGGAGACTCTCCGACCCCTACTGGACGGCTGCAATTCCAAGCCCCCTCGAAGTGCTTCTTCTTTGCTTTCGGGCATTCAGATCGCAGCCCATCGTCATCCGTATGCGGCTTCGCTGAGCATGTCGAGATGGCCAAGGTCACCAATATTGGCCAAACGCCAAGCCTGAGCCAAGGGCAAAGTCACCGAATTTGTACGAACGTCGGTTTTGCCAGCGGCCACCGAATAGGGGCCCTGTAGCCTGCGGTCTTTGCTCATTCTCGCTATGGTTAGGTCACCAAACTGCTTGCAGCGCGGCAGACGACCTCTCGCAAGGTCACCAATATTGTTCTGTTCCGATGCTTCCCAACAGGCAAAGTCACCGTCAATTGTCCGTTAGCGGCAGAGTCCGCCGCTAAACACGCCCCGCAACAGGTCTTACGGGAAGCCTTGCAACTGGGATTCGTACAATCTTTGTGACCTTTCACTTGGCCCTTGCACCACGGTCTCGGGGGATTCCCCGAAGGTATGTGTCTAATCGGCGAGACGAAGCCGGGTGCATGCACGCTCCGTGTGACGTGAGGCAACTCATTAGAGCTGTGGCTGCGGGTGAAATAGTCCAATTCCGCAGCTTGCGTCATGTCCGGCACTCACCTTCGTGCTGTCGTTTTGCAGTGCCTGCGCTACAGGGGGTCCCTGTGAGCGACCTCCATCGACGCCCATAAAGCGCTCGCCTGAGGTATCGAAGGGACGAGCTCAGCAGCGCTCCAAGTCGGAAAGCGCCCACCAAGACCCGCCTTTGTCGGGTGATGCTGCTTCAGACCTTTGAGCCTCGTGTTCCGACTCGGAACACGAGGCCTTCCAGCGGGCTTACTCGGAAGAGTTAAACATCTGGGGGCTCTCCTGTTGGCGGCCCTCGCAGCCGGGAGTCGCGTGGGCAGGCGATAGTGCTTTTTTTTGATATGGCGGCGTTCTGAGTCGATCTCCACCAACATGAACGGAACGGTCAGGTTGCTCACCTCGGAGAGTCAGGCGATAGCCAATCGGATCGGCGCCAACTCTTTTCCCACGATGTCGTCTAGTTGGCGGGCGTGTGCTCCGAGGCTCTTGTATCTAGATGCTGTGTGAGCGTCGTGGGGGTGTGGTAATCGGCAGGGGCGGGCTTCCAGTGCACCCGGAGACTTCGTTGACCGCATCGGTTCAGCTGTTCGCATCCGTTGGGACGCGTGCTTGATCGGTGAGCGCATCAAACCTCGCCCTTCAGGGGCGTGGAAGGATAGCGCGGACGCCGTAGGCGTCCTTGACTACGCGTGAATGCTGATTCGATCTATTCATGCAACTGCTCCAGGCCTTCAAATACGAACTGATACCATCCGGCGACCAGCAGCGCGATATGCGTCGCTTCGCCCGCTCGTGCCGATTCGGCTTTAACAAGGCGCTGGCGTTGCAGAAGGAAAACTTCGAGGCGGACGGCAAGTTCATCGGCTATGTCGCGATGGCAAAGCACCTGACGGGATGGCGCAACGGGCGGGAGACACCGTGGCTCAAGGACTCTCCAATTCATCCGCCTCAGCAGGCGCTCAAGAGCCTGGTTGCTAGCCTACAAGAACTTCTTCGTCAAACGGGCCGCGTCCCCGCGCTTCAAGAAGAAGGAGCAAGGCGAGAGCATCCGCTACCCGGCCTCAAAGCAAATCAAGCTGGGGCGAACTGTCGCATCTTCCTGCCGAAGCTTGAATGGCTGCGCTACCCGCAATGGCCGTAATGTGATGGGCGAGCTGCGCAGCGCCACAATATCCATGAGCTCTCGCGAGTGGTTGGTCTCGATCCAGACGCAACGAGAGGTCGAGCAGCCCGTTCCTCAGACCACCAACTCCATCGGCATCGATGTCGGCGTAGCCCGCTTCGCCACATCAAGCGACGGGAGACGGGGGCTACCTTGCCCTGCTCAATTGTTTCATGCCGCACGCGGCCAGGCTGCGTCGAGCGCAGCTGTCCATGAGCCCGTAATCAAAAATTCAGCAGCAACCGGAAGAAGGCGAAAGCCAAAATCCAGCGCATTCACGCCCGCATCGAGAACGCCCGCCGCGACTACCTGCACAAAGCCACTACCCCGATCAGCAAAGACCACGCGTGTATCGAGGACTTGCAGGTCAGCAACATGTCTAGATCGCCAGCCGGGAGCTGCCCAGCATGAACAAAGCGATTCTCGATGAGGGCTGGTTCGTATTCTGCCGACGGTTGGAATACAAGCTGGCGTGGAACGGCGGCTGTCTTGTCGCAGTGGCGCCCGAGAACACGAGTCGGACGTGTCCGGCATGCGGTTACGTGAGCGTGGACAACAGGGTACGCAAACTCGGTTCCTGCATCGAATTCGGTTTTGAGGAAAACGCCGACGTGGTTGGCGCGATTAATGTTTTGGCGCGGGGACAACGCGTTGCAGCCTGTGAAGAGCTGAGCCGCTGCAGCTGGGCCGCGCTGCGAAGCGGGAACCCGCCGAAGTGACTGCGCAGTTCATCGCCGTAGGAATTCCCTTCCTTATCGCCGAAAGGCGGGGGCCCGAGGGTCGAGGGAGGGGAGGAGATGTCAAGACGTCGTGTTCCGACTCGGAACACGATCGCACGGGTTGTCGACGGATCCACGCGGACCGTTCGTGCCGACAGACTCCGCTTCTGACAGGGCCACACGGAATACAGATCGCGTCGGTATAGGAACGAGACTCGTGTTCCGACTCGGAACACAAAAAAACCCCTCAATGAGGGGTTCGAATAGTCTGCAAACGACAACTGCTAGCGTTGCGGTCCTCCGTCAAAAAGCTCGTTGATAACCGTCCGTATCCGCTCCTCCTGAGCGGCAGTCAGGACGGCACTCTTGAGCTTTACGGTAAAGCTTACGGAGTCCTTGGTAATGCTGCCGGCTTGAGTCTTACCGGCATAGACCTTATGGATGTCACGCTGGGAAGTTACGGGCGTCGCTTCGCGACGGAGTAGCGAAGCCTCCAGTAGCTTGGCGAACTTCGACTGCTCAAGGCTACCGGCTACAAGTTGCTTCCACACTTCGCGAGCCACCGCCACAGCTGGGTCGCCATGCTTCTTGAGCACCGCGTAGGTGTCACTTGCCGCAGTACCACTGAAAAGCGAAGGGTTCTTCTCCAGATCTACACGGATGAATTCGGGCAGATTGTCGAAGGCAAAATAGCGATAGAGTGTGCTCCGGCTCATCCCCATGGATTCAGCCATCCGCTTCCTGTCAGGAAACTCCTTCTCGACACGGCGCATCGCCTTGCCAATTTCGTAGTCGGTGAGGTCTTCGCGGCTGACATTCTCGGCCAAAGCGAGGACGGCCATATCTGCATCTGACGCATCCGAGATGAGCGCCTTGATTTCTTGCAGACCCAGCACCTGGTGAGCGCGCCAACGGCGTTCGCCGGCAATCAGCTCGAAATAGGATTCTTCGTTGTCCGGCGTCACTCGTCGAACGAGAATGGGCTGCATTAGGCCCAGTTCCTTAATGCTCTCCGCAAGCTCAGTAAGACTGCTCTCGTCAAACTTTATCCGCGGCTGCCAGGGATTCGGTCGAATCTTCTCGACCGGAACGGTGCTTGCAGCCCCTTGGGACTCCAATTCTCGAATCCGAAGCTGTGCCGCACTCAAGGCCGCCATCATCCCTGGTGCAGTCTTTGGACGGTCTACAACTTGGGGGGCGATCTCCACTTTGATTTCATTAGCAGGAGTCAGATTTGCGGTCTGCTCCAGCATGCGCTTGCGCATATTCATTTAAGCGTCCTCCCACTTTCCGGCATAAAACTCATCCACCCAACGGCAATATTCGTCGAACGGAATCCGCACACGCTGGAATGTCTTGTTGCTGCCCTCGAATTTACTAATGTCGAAGACCGTCGCAAGTGCGAGAGCTCCGTTACTCATCACGGAGCTCGCCGGCACTTCAATTGGGCTCATCCAATCGCCATAGGCGCGTTGCACCCAGGAGCGAACGATAGGAGCCGAAGACGCTACGCCATAGTCAACCTTCGAAAGCAGAATGCTCACAAAGTCGTAGGTTTTGTTGCCTTCGATGTTCTTGAAGCTGTCCGCCATATCGGAGAACAGACTCCAGAACGATACCGAGCTAATGAAGTCCAGACTTTCCGGCACCAAAGGCATCACCATGGCGTCCGCCGCCATCAGGCCGTTGATCGTCAGGTAGGATAGCGAAGGCGCCGAATCCAACACGATATAGTCGTATTTTTTTCGAAGAGGCTCCAAGCCCTTACGTAATAGCGTCCAAAAGCGATAATTCGCCGACTTGCTTGCCATCGCCGGGATATGAAACTCGGCGGAGAACAAAGATGGATGCGCAGGGATGACATCAACACCGTCCCAATACGTCTCCTGAATGACGCTCTCTAGAGTAAAGTCTTCTGGGCTGTAGATGTACGGCAGAACCGTGCTTTCCTCGACAATCATCTTCTCGGCATACAGGCCGCACAATTCGGTCAGCGATGCCTGAGGGTCCAAGTCAACCAGCAGCACCTTCCTGCCGCGCAAACTCAACCCCTGCGCCAGGCACATACTCGAAGTCGTCTTGCAGCTACCGCCCTTGAAATTGGCAGAAATCAGAACGCGACCATCCGCTTCGCCTTTTCTTAGTAGCGGGGACGGCTTCACCTGCGAAGCTTGTTGAACCCACTTCCGAGTCTCACCAAGCGTAAATTGGCGTACGCGCCCATGAAGCTCACCCGCCGGAAGTGTGCTCCCCTCTTTCGTTGCCAGATAGTGAAGCCGAGCGCGGTCGATGCCGCACATTTCGGCCACCTGGGTGGAGGTGAACGTTGGCGGACTTTTCCGAGGACGAGGTGCCAGGATATGTTCGCGAAGTTCCTCAGTAAGTTTTTGAAGCTTCTTCGAAAAGTCACTCATTGAACCAATCGTGACAGTCCGGTCAATCTCGGTTAATTCGCTCTTCACCACCATATTCAACGTTCCATGTGAAATTCACGATGAAACGTAGAATACGCGACCACCGGGGAAACTTCACGTACTTGTACGCACTTTTGACGAAAAAGTGACGGCTGGAGTGACTCTATGTGCTCCGTTCGCTGTATCTGATATGGCCGGGGCCGGCCCAGAGAGTAATTCGCCTTGGAAAACTTAAGCCCTCTCCTCCATAAAGCCCAGTGCGCGTGAGATTACGAACGGCGCACCACGGCCGGTGAATCCGTGGGTAATAGGCAAAGTCACCATCAATTGTACGAATTCACTGTTTTGCAGTTCTGAAGATTGGCGTCGAGCCCGCAGCAGAGTTTTCTTTCTAGAGAATCTACCGGGCAAAGTCACCAAAATTGTACGCATCGTGGTGCGGTAAAGGTCACCACATTCATGCCGGCACTACTCGCCCTTTGAGCAACTGATGAAGATCAGCGACCAAAGTGCCCTATAGACAACTTAACATCAACAGCGGGCAAAAAGCGCTGCCACTGTATTGACAACTACCTAGGTGACTGCGGCGCAACGTTCCAACCGCCAGCAACCTGTGGGGGAGTTTGCACAATTCTGGTGACCTTGTCAGACAGCTAGGGGCCCAGCTCGTACAAATCTTGTGACCTTGGTCCCCACTTCAGTAACCGGACAAACAACTAATGACCTTGTTGCCCGTGTATTGGCCCTGCCAACTGTCTCAACGGCCTCTTATGCTGCAATGCCGGACAATCTTGGTGACCTTGCTCCCTTGCCGGTTCCGTATCAAGCCCTTACCAGCAGAAATACAATTCCTGTGACCGTGAGTCGGGCAAACCGCTCGCACATCCTTGCTGGGCTTGGCTTAGCCCCGAATCGGACAATTCTTGTGACCTTAAGGACAATTTCGGTGACCTTATCAAAGCCGAGGGTCGAACGACTCAAGAGGCCCGGCCAAATCTGGTGTCCTTTTGACCACATCCAGTAACCTTGCCCGACAAAATCGGCAACCTTTGGAACCAAAAATGTGACCTTTCCAAACTAAGTCGTTGATTATATGGAGAGGCCTGCTGTCCCTTGTAAGTAGTGTTCTGTATATAAAAACAACAAACTACCAACCACACGTACCTATAGACAGACCACAAGGCACCGCACGCCAAACAACCTCCTCCCAGCCGGACCAGGCAACTTGATCCAGCTAACGTCACCAGAATTGTTCCGAATTTCTCTTGCTGACCAAACTCGGCCCCACCGTCACTATGAAGAAATTCAGACTACAGGAAGGCAAAGTCACAAGAAATGTTTTGACTTTTCGACCTTTCCCCTGCAACCTCCTGCCCAAAGGAGGGGAGTGGTATGGACAGCGCATCGCAACAATTAGCCTTGGCATTGTTCGAGGACTTCGCTCCTCGCGGCCAAAGTGTCACGGAAGCACCCAAGGATTTGGGCTTCCGTCGCAGCAATGCCTTCGTCAAAATCATCGACCTTAGTCTGGCAGGCCGACGCCTCATCGATGTTGCGTACTTCCTTGTCGCTGAAGACCAAGAAGTCCGGCGCGAATACCGCGTCGATCTCGGATTGTTCAAGTGGCTACTGGCCACAACGAGCAACAACCGACGTCACCTCAGCAAGCTAATTCGCGAAGCCCAGAAAGCGGCTATCGAGTTAAACGAAATCGACGTCGAGGACCCTTCCAAAGATCGCTGGGGGGCAGTGCCTCTAATGGGTCCAGCATTCATCGAAAAAGGTGAGTTCATCTTCGAGCTTCCTGATCGGCTACAGCGAGCCATCAAGAACCCGAAATCATCGCATTTTCTGAGCCTGCGCTACGTATTCAAGTCGGTTCACTCTAAGGTCCTGTACGACCGCCTACAACAATTCATGGTTGAGGGCATCACGCCTTGGTTCGAAGTTCAAGCCTTACGTGCTTGGTTGGAGTGCGAGAAGAAAACCTACGATCTTTTCAAGCACTTCCGAAGTAAAGTTCTTGAGGTAGCTATCTCGGAAATTCGCCAAGTGACAGGACTCCACATTGAGATGCTCACACTTAATGTGCCTGGTTCAAAGAAGATCGGACAAGTTCGATTCCGATTGAACGCTACCGAGCAGCCCAACGAGCAAAAGACCGCATTCATCGTACTTCGCAACGTCTATGAGACCTTGCGCAAGGAGTTCGCACTCAACCAGTCCGAATTCAACGAAATCATTACCAACCGCGACCTGTACAACGACGAGCGAATCCACCAGGCCATGGAGTACACCCGGCACAACGTGAAAGTTGGCAAGGTGAAGGTGCGCGCGGGTGGTTATTTCATGAAGGCCCTTCGCGAGGGCTACTTGCTTGGTGAACTCGACAGGCAGATTCACCATCACTCGGCCATTGCAGACTCAACACGTAAGGCTGCTGACCAAGAGATGGCTGAGCGCGAGGCCCGTGTGAAGGCCGCTGGCGCGGAGCGCGACCAACGAGAAGCTGATTTCGGTTGGGAAGCATATAACAAGCTGTCCACTGAGCAGCAATCGGACATGATGTCCGAATTTTGTCAGTCTCAGGCTGCCAAGCTTCTCGCGCGAAGACTTAACGTGACGCTCCTGAACATGCATGAGCACATCGATGATCCTAGTGTTCGAAGCACGTTTGGAGGCTTCGTGGCGAGTCGCGTGCACAAGGCGGCGAAGGCCGCCAAGCGAGTAGGTGCAGCGGCCTCAGCAAGTCTGATCTGAGCACGCCAGCGTTACAGGAACCCGCGCGCCACTAAAGCCTTCGGCTTATAGCGGTGGTTTCCGGGTTCACCGACTTCTGCGCGGCGCGGCTGACCGCCCGGCGCCTTACCGATATCTCGCCTGCGTGGGAGCCTGTTTGGCCCCCGGTTCGAAGCGTCCCGCTCGTACCTTGGTTCGCATCCGCATCTCCGCATCGTCTTCTTCCGGCCCACGGCCGTGAATTCCCCCGACAGCACCAGCGCAACACTGCGATCCCGGATGACCCGGCCGGCGTTATGGTCGGCGTTGGTTCGGCAGCCGCCGCCTTGGCAGAGAAGCTACGGCCTGTGGGCCGGTTGTCCGGGCGCGTGTGGCCGCAGCACTGGCTACGCTCCTGCGAACTGTATTGCGGCCGCACCGTGACGACGAGCTTGTTGCGTCGCTGTGCCTTGTATTGGGCGAACACAAATGTCTTGCCCCAGGCGCTTGCCAGTATCTCGCTGTTCGGGCCCGCCTTGGCCCTGGCCTGATTCGTGAGCTATCAGCAAGCTCGGTCCTGCTTGGCTATGGGCAGCCGAACACTCAACGCCTTAGCGTGCAGCGCCTCAAATGCCTGCAGCCGAACGCCGGCGGACTCCGCCAAGCGGTAGCTGGCCTGATGTACGAAGTCTAGTCTCACCTTGCTCCCGGCCCACACCACCTTCGGCGGCAAGCGTACTGGAAGTAGGGCGCAATACTCCGGGCCCGGACGCCGTGCTGGTTGCACGCAGAGGCCTCATACTCCGCCTCCGAGAGGACACCGATCATGTTCGATGCATGTCTGCCATCAAGGACGCTGCGAAGTTGCCCAATAGCTGCTTGTGCCACTGCTGGCGATGACCTTGACGCTGACGGGGGCTCGACGAGGGCACCCTTGAGCCCAAGCGCTGCTTTGTCCATCTCGATAAGCCAGTCGCGCGCCTGGCCATGGCCTAATGAACTGCGCCGGCCGCTGGCCTCGGTGATTACGATTGAGGCTGAGTCGACCTCATAGATGCGCCCGTCGGGTGCTGCCACCCGTTTTCCGCGGTACCGCTCAACGAGTTGGATAACGTCCTGCCGCTCCTGCTCGGCGCGAGCGTCGGCTGCGTGCCTCTCATCTTCTTGGACCTTTCGAGTCCGGGCCACATGCCCATAGTCAATGGGCTTTCCGAGGAGTGACTTGAGATAGGCGAACAGTTCTCGCCCTCGGAGCGGCTTGAGAGAATGGCCGGACGCCGAGACGACATCCGACAGTCGGTGGCCAGCTTTCCTTGCAAGGCGCATCAGCAAGAAGAGGGCGGACATCTTCAGCTCTTGATCGCGCACGAGAGGCGCCAGATCAATGGGCACTGTCCGATCGGCAATCTGCACAAAGGCTCCCCGCATGGGATGTTTCTTCGTAGAAGACTGCTGGTAGTTGTTTACGCCACTCACCTGTGCGAGAGATGTAGCAACGGACTGGGGCTCATCGTGACCGGTCCGACGTTGAGCCGCCCCAAGTTGCACGACAGTAACCTCAATGCAATGGAGCAACTTTGCAGTGAACCGGATCCGGCCAACGACCTCGAGTTGCGCCCTGGTGCGCTGCTGCCGTTCACGCTCTATAAGCCCGGCATCCTCGAGTGCGCCGAGCGCTCGATAGACAGTGGCCTCGCTAATCGCAAGATGCTGCGCAATCTTTGACTTCTTGATGAAGGCTAGCGCGTTAGGATGTTCTTGGTTCAGTGCAAAGCGGATGAGCGTGGCCAGAACTTGGCGACTCGTGATGTGCAAGCCCCGAAGCCCATCTGACTCGTAAGCCAATGCGATCGCCCTGAGGATCCGCTCCGGCAGACGCCCTGCATCGTACCTGACTGGCTTGGGTTGCCGGCCATCACTGACAATCGAGGTTGGAGCATGCAACGCACCGCCGCATGCTGTTGTTTTTTGGGCAATAGGAAGCCCTTCGAAGCCAATAATCATCTTCGACCAACGCGCAAATTTGTGGAGGGAGCATTGACAGCGAAGGGAGAGGCTTCGTAGACTCGAACTGTCTTAGAGGTCGGGTCAAGATGGTTTCGAAGCCTGCTCCCGTTTTGCCTATGCGGATAAAAAGCCTGGAGCGCCCGAAGCTCCAGGCTTTTTTGTTCGGGCTGTGCCTACGGGCTCAACGACAACTCCTTGAAAATGCGATAGGTCACGCTAGCTCCAGAAGGGTCCAGGCGAACAATATTGGGCGCCTGCAGGGCACCACAGGCATCGTCGACTCGATCAGCGGGTTCTATTCGCCGTGCGCCAACATTCGCCGGCGGCGTAATGCGGGGCAGCGTGCAGTACCTTCTTGTTTTCGACACGGCGGCTGCAATTGCCCATCTCGTCGAGGAGTCGCTACTCAGCGGGAGGACACGCACCAAGTCACCCAAGCTCGGCTTCAAGGATGAACCTGGAAGTCGGGTTCTTTTTGGTCATGGATACCCGTAGATCCTGCCGGGCACGCGTCACTGCCACGTAGAAGAGGCGGCGCTCCTCAGCCTCGGTGCTTTTTTCGTCGGGAACGACCGTTTCCTCCGCCCGGATAATCCAGACGCGGTCCCATTCGAGGCCCTTCGAGCTGTGCATCGTCGTCAGCACCAGCGCATCAGGCTCCGGCTTGTTGTTGTCTCGCCGCAGGAAATCCAAGCGATCGGAGAAGGGGCCGGTCAACCGCGACAGCACGTCATACGTTGTGGTGATGGCGCGGCGGGCCTGATCTGCGCCTGCATGCTGCATCATCCACTCGTGCACGCCCTCCAAAACTAACGAATAGAACTGCCGGGCGCAGAGTGCGCGCCATTCAGTCAAACGCTTCATTAGCTCCCGATACTTGTCGGTCGAATTCTCGGAGAGACCCAACTCCACCAAGTCCTTCCTCTGATGCTGCTCGCCGGCGGTCTTGCCACCGTTGTGGAGTAGTCGCAATTCATGCGTTCCGACACCTACGAACGAGAGCAATGCGTCGATCCCGGTCTTCCTAGTCTTCTGGACGAGTTCCAGAAGGTTGCACATCAGGGCACCCTCAGGGCGGCTGAGAATAGATTTTCCCGACGCCCGGTAGTACTTGATGCCGTGGGAGCGACAAACCGCCTCGACTGGATCGAGGATGCGATTCGTACGGGCCAGGATAGCCGCAGACTGGCTCTTGGAGAGTGCAGGCGCGAGGTGTTCCATTGCGGCGACTGCCTCGACGTACTCGTCCGGGAACCGTTGGAAGGCTACTTCGCCGCCTGGGCCTTTGTGAGCAACGAGGACTTTCGGAATCCGGTCGCGATTGTGGCGGATGATCTTGTCGGCAGCACCGAGAATCTCAGCATGACAGCGATAGTTTTTTCCCAGCACCACAGGTTGCGCGTCGAACTGCCGAATGAAGGACTCCATGCCGCGGAAGCCGAGGGCCGAGCGGAAGCCGTAGATACTCTGATCGTCGTCGCCTACGACTGTGACGATCGAACCGGCCTGAGCATGGAGCGCAATCCACTGGTACTGCAGCGGATCGGTGTCCTGAAATTCGTCAACGAGCAGATAGGTGAGGGGGTACGGAGCTATCGTGCCAAGTTGCATGCCTTCGACCGCCAGGCGCAGCATGTCCTGAAAATCGATCTTCCCATTGCGCTCCAGCGAATCCTGATAGGCGCGGTAGAGGACCTCCTCGGTTGTCCCTGCCTGAACCTTGCCAAAGTTTGTCTTGATGGCCTCGATGGCAAGGATAGCGTCCTCAACCTTCCAGTCCAATCCAGTGTCAGCGAGTGCCTGAGTGAGCAACCCAATGCGATCGCCATCGGTGGCGATATCACGCTTTCCTTCGACGCCGCTGCTGAGCTGCTTGTAGGCGAGTGAATGGAACGTGCCGGCCATCAGGCGCTTCTTGGCGATACTGCCCGCAATTGACCCAATGCGGTCGCGTAACTCAACGGCGGCATCCTTGCTGAAGGTGACGGCACCAACCGTCGCGTTGGGCGATGACAGCAGCATCGCGGCCTTCGCCGCGATGGTTGCCGTTTTTCCGGCGCCCGGGACAGCGATTGCGACGCAATGGGCACGGCAGTCGACGACTTCGCGTTGCGACGGATTGAGTTTCTCAAGGGTCTCCGCAAGAGACATGATGTTCGACCGGCAAAAGTTGGACTTGGACTATTCCGACCCTCAGTGATAGCAAGTGTCACTTGCATACATCAAATGTCAGAAGGTGCCATGAAGGAATCACGAGGTGACACGACGCGTTACACAGTTAAACGAGAGATCCTGACATTAGGTGTGACATGCTCACAGCAAGTGATACCTATGTGTCAGATGCCGCGCACAGTCGTCATGAGCTTCAAGTGCGTCGTGTAGCTGCGCAGGCCAAGGGGCTGGAACTTGCGCAGGAAGCGCGTGACTTCGTCGTTGACGTCGCTTTGATCCCGGATGCCGTTCCAGACCATAAAGTCGAACTGATCCATGGCTTGGTCGAACTTGATCAGAACCTGCAGGGCACGCACTGAAAAGCGCGAGTACGCCTGAACCTCGAGCGCAAGGGAAGGGCGCTGGATCGTCGGCACGAACACGATCTCGTCTTTTGCCCGCATCTCTTGTTCCCGTTGCTCGCGATAGGCTTTCGCCACACGCAACTGCTCGTCCACGTAATCCTCGATCTTCGAGAGCTCGCGTTCGAGGTAGTTCTCAAGCGTGGACAGTTCGCTGCGCGAGAACGTGGCAGCGCCAAAGCGTTGAAGGTTCAGCGACATGCGGTTCATGTACGGCCACCATTGCTCAAAGAGCGGGCGCAGGCGAGTGTGATTGAGCTTCAGCGCCACAGGAACAACTGCTGCACCAGCGAGCTCGCGATTGAGGATCAGCAGGCCGAGTTCACGACGACGGCGAACGATCGCCTGGCGGTCCTCGGGCGCCAGGTCGCGGAACAGCTTGCGAGTGCGCTCCACTTGGGCCTTGCGCTCTTCATGATCCGCCGTCGAGATCAGACCCTCATTGCGCAGTACATCGGCGGACTGCTCCATCTCCGCGAGTTCTGTCTCAACATCGCCGGAGCTATCGATCGAGCCAAGCGTGGTGGGCGCTTCAGCGAGCAGTGCAACAGTATCGTCGGTCGGACCAACTTCCTGGAGAGGCGCATCTGCAGGGGTCAGATCGGTCGTGGTCATGATTTTCTCCTTTTGGAGGCCGGACACCCGGCCTTGTTAGTCGCTGCGGAGTCGGCTATTTGCCGACGTGGAAAGACGCTGCAAGGCGCCAGCAGAGCAGGCCGACCAGGCAGACCCCGAAGGTCCACCAGGTCGCCAGCATGGGAAGAGGTAAGAGCAGGGCGGACGCGCCGAAGCCAAAGCAAAGCATCAGGCCGTGTGCCGCCACGTGGAAGGACACCGGATTGGCAAAGCCGGCGCCCGCGGCGCGGATCTTCCGCGACACGGTTCCATCGTTGAACAGCGCAAGGAACAGCACGATCGCGCCAGCGAGCCAATAGTGGCCGACCGCGGCGCGATAGAGTGCACGGTAGATCGTTAGCCAGAAGTGCTGCATCCAGCTTCTACCGAAGTCAGACGCTCCGCCGTCTGCTATACCGGTCTGGGCGTCGGAGCCGGAGAACGACGACTTTACGATGCCGCTCTCGATGAACCACTGGTGAAAGCGGGCGTTGGCCTGTGTCACGGCGACGTCGGCCTTTTCCTGGCCGAGCACGCGCACAACCGAACCCTGTTCCGCCTCACTGATTTCGAAGGCGCTTTCGTTCTGGATGAACGGGGCGAGCGTGCAGATCATCAGCGGCGAAAAGATCAGCCACAGACGGACGTGTGACGCGAATCGGCTATTTGCCATGTCAGCCCCATCGCAGGGCGAGCAATACCGGCAGGCTCAGGAAGGCGAGCAACGCGCCCCAGAAGACAGCCGGCTTGACCACGGAAATCCTGATCAGCGCAAAGCAAGCCGCCGCCGCCCCAGTGGTGAAGGCTTGCGGCATTACCGGCGCGCCCTGAGGCGGTGCCGTCAGCCACTCTTGCATGTGCAGGGCGAGCGCAGGGTCGACGCCGCAAAGCTTGGCAGCCATGCGCGCCGGAGCCAGTTTGAGATGGATCGCAAGACGGCGTGCGTCATTGTGCAAAGTTGCCAGCGACATCGTAGTTCTCGAAGTAGCGGGTAAAGGTGTAGCCCGTCAGCACGCGGGCGGCGAGCTGAAACGCAGCGCAGCGTTGGGTGATTGCGCCCGGTGCCGGCTCGTCGACGACCCGGCACACATAGCCGTCGGGCTGGCGCTGCTCGAACGCCGGAATGGACTCGTGAAACGGATACCAGACGTTGTACTTCTCGCCTTTGAATGCCGCGTACCGCTTGCCGTAGAGTTCATGCGCGCGGGAAAACAGGCCCTTCATGAAGGCGACGTTGGGGTCGCCGTGCTTGCGAGCGGCGCGCCACGCGGTGATGCCGTCGGCCAGCATTTCCTTGACCAGCGGCTCCTCGCGGACCCGGAAGTTCACGCCGATGTAGTCGACCACCCGCGTGCAAATGTCATCGAGGTCCGGCGATAGGGAAAACACCGGCGAAAGCTTCGCCGAGAGCTTGTAGTCCTTGACGATTTGTCGGAACAGGCTGCTGCGCATGGGTGTTTAGTCTTTGATGATGGGAATTCGGCCCTGGTAGACAGCGCCCCCAGAGATTCGCAGGAAGTACTGCAGGTTCGGCAGTTGCATGACAAGGTCGTGCGGAATCAGTGGTACCTTCTCAAGCTGGGCCGAACGGGACACCGAGCCGCTGAACTCGCCGATATGGGCCTCTGTTCCGGTGCTGGTGCTGCTCGACACGACCAGGTTGCGGATAGCGGTGGTACCGGCTTTCTCGGAGAACCATTGCGCCGTGTCGATGTCTTCCAAGCGTAAGACGATCTGGTTGTTCAAATTGCCCAAAACCTGCTGCATTTTGGCCACGTTTCCAAGCTTGGCCGTGAAGTCCGAGCGGGTCTGATAGGCAACGAATGCCTTGAAGCCGGCGCCGCGGCCCTTGTTCAGCAGCTGAAGCAATTGCTCATTGATGGCCTCGGCAGCTTCGTCGACCACCAGCACGATCTCGGGCGGCTTGGCGTAGAAGTTGTAGATCGCGCCTGCGACAGAAGCGATGTCGGCCAGCAGCATCGACATGACAGCCTGTGCCACCATCGAATTGGATAAAGAGTCCGCCCCAACATAGAGGACTGCCTTCTGCTTGATGACCTTGTCGATATCCCAGATCTCGCGATCATCCTCAAAGTCGTCGGCTTTGGGCGCAAGCATCAACCCCGTCTCGCCCGTGGCCAGCATCTGCAGCAGGGGCAGGGCGGATGCAATGATCCGGCCATAGTGATCGCGATCGTGTTGATAGGTCGAGATGAGGCCATCGATCGCTTCATGCCCTTTGCCAACCTTGGAGAAGCGGTCGATATACAGGCTGACCATGGCGTCCAGGCGGGTGCCGCCCGCCTTTTGCGCGACCTTCTGCATGTACCCCGTGGCTTCCTCTTCCCAATCGGGCTGCCCGGCTTCAGGGAAGAATCGCTCGAGACCGCGCTCCAGAAGGTTGTTGATGCCGTTCTGCGCGTACTGCAGGATCGAACGCAGGTTCGGCTTGTCGCCGACATAGAGTTCGCCCTTGACGGCGCGGTCGATGAACAAGAAGGCGAACTGGCGGAACGGGCCTTCCTCCATCAGTTGGGCGATCCGCGTCGGGATTTCCGAGGGTTGCGACCAGTTTTCCAGCGGGTTCAGCCGGATAGACTGCGATGGCGCGGCCTGTTTCCAGTACAGGAATTTGCGGCCGGTCCGCTCGCATTCGCGCTTGCACCTAGCGACCCAATCGGGGTCATTCTTCGGGTCAATCGCGATCAAAATGTCATTCGGGTTGTGAATAACCTGCGTCGAGATCAGTTCAAACGTGCGCGTCTTACCTGAGCCGGTGGTGCCGCTGATCGAGGTGTGACCGCCCATCGCCTTGTAGTGGAAGGGGATGGGAATACGCAGGGACTCCAAACCGCCGATCCAAGATTTGCCCTGTGGCGACCGGTCGGCAACGCTGCTCTCCGGGGCGAACGCCTTCTCGATAGCCTTGACGGTGTCCTTTGGCAGCCATTTGGGCAGGCCGGGGATGTCGCTCGATGGCATACGCAGGATGTCGTGGGCGATCTGACAATGCTTCTGGGTCCATTCATAGCCGGTACCCAGATACATGGCATCGTCGTCCTTGTCATCCGAGCGCAACTTGCGGCTCTGCGCCAGGAGGTCATCGATCCGGACGAGGGTCAGCCACTTCGTGGAGATGGAAAGGCGGAACCTGAGCGCACGCCACACCTGGCTGGAGCGAAAGAGCAGGAATGCCATGCCACCCATTGCAAAGTAGCCACTGTTGGGCATGCCACTCACCAGAAGCAGCAAGACAGCCAGCGCCCAACCGACGACCGCACGGAACTCGTAGATGGGACGGAAGTGGTTAATGTACTGGTTCATGCTTCAGGGGCTTGGGAGGCAGGCAGGATCAGGTCGCCAACTTCGTTGACCAGCAGGATGTCTTGCCCCACGATCTTGTAGAGATGCTTGAACTTGCGCAGATTCTCAATGAGCGTCTCGGAGGCAATGCCATAGTTGCCCAGCGAGCGCTTGCTGATGGCAACCTTTCCCTCAACCCGGGTTACCTTCGTCTTGCCGGCGGCCGCGTCCTGGGAGAGGGCCTTGAAGAACTCCCGCATGAGGTTCGAGGTGCCAGCAATCGCCTTGAACGGATCCCCGGCCGGTGGTTCTTTGCGCAAGGATCGGGCACCGTCGAGTTGGACGGCGTTAGGCGACGCACCGTGCTGGCCGCTTGCATCACTGCCTGTCAGTTGGTTTCCGGCATGGGAGGTTGAATCCGATTCAGGCGTTGACGTCGGCAGCTCCACTTCGGCCGTCGCCGATGCCGATGCCGATGCCGATGCCGGAACCGGCACCGCGTCCGCACTCGCCTGCGCCGGCGGCGTCGACGCGCCGGTGATGGCACCAGCAGCCAGCGCTTGCGCTGGCGGGGCAGGCGTTGTGTCCGGGGAGAAGGCCGCCCGACGGGCCTTCAACTCGAACTGGGTAACGGTCTCGATGGCCTGACGCACCACCTTGTGCAGCAGCGTTTCCAGCCCGGCTGGCCGGGGATCTGGGTTGATGGCCCCGAACAGATCAGTCAGGACCTGGCTGTCAAATGCGCCTAACCGCTCCGCACCCAGAATTTCCCGCGCGAGTAGTGCCGTGCGCATCCGCTCGCTCGGAAGGGGTGTCTCACGACGGGAAACCCGGTAGGTGTCATCGCCAAGCCATGCGCCAAAGGCCCCGTGGGCGGCTGGAACCCATTCCGCTCCGTCGCGCTGCCGGTGAAACTGGAAGTGGCGGCAAGGCTCGTCCAGCCTCGAACAGCAGGCGGCGAGGAACAGCGCATATAGGTACTGGGGCTCGAGATGGCGCCGGCGCTCCGAGGTCTGATCCGCGGCAAACTTCTGGGCGCCGGACAGCCGCATGGCGAAGTAGGCGGCCTCGACCGTTGCACGGAACGCGCCCCCCGGCTCGGCGTGCTCGGTCGGCCGAAGCGGCATGCTGGAGAACCACGTGGCGCAGCGATCCATGACGCTCAGCCACTTCGTGCGGAAGTCAGCGTCATCTGATTCGTTGGCGTACTGTCGGACCAACGCAAGGCGGCTGTCGTGGGATGCCAGCAAAGCCGGTGGAGTCAGGTGGTGATGGACCGTCATCACTTGCCCTTCTTGGCCAGGAACCCGCCGATGCCGCTAGCGGCTTTCATGCCCAGACGCCCGGCAGCACCCCCGCTCAGCCCGCCACCGGATCCGAAGATGGCGCCCGCCATCTTGGGGATCTCCAGCGCGACAAGCAGCATGAAGATCGCAATGCCGAGCGCATAGGCAGCGCCCGCCAGGGACTGGGTGCCAATGTCAGTCTGATCGACCATGGTCGAAGTGAATGCGCCGGAGACGAGTCGCGCCATGACGGAGGCAACGACCGTGTACATCGAGGCGCTGATCATAAAATCGAGCCAGGAGACGAAGAATTTGCGCGAGAAATCCGAGAACGCGAGCGCGACAGCGAGCGGGCCCACGACGATGCCGACGGCGGCCTGCACCTCCCCTAGAGCGATGAAGAAGCTGTAGAGCAGCGCTGCTACCACGCAGACCACAAATGTAATGATGAGGACGACCCCGGACAGGGCGACGCTAAGTATGGAGAGGCCGCTTGCCGCGTCCATGGCCTTGTTGTAGGTGTCCAGGAAGCCGGCGCCTACCGAGATGAGCGTCAAGGCCGGATTGCTGGAGCGAGTACCGGCGATCTTGTCGCCAAGCATTTTGAACCAGTCGAAAATTCCCGGTGCGAACTTGTCGTACCCCACATAGATCGCCGCGAAGATCCCCAAGAGCATGAACGCCTCAAAGATGTCCGTCCACGCAGTGGTCGGATCGCTCGTCGCAGCGAATCGAATGCCTGCAAGCGTCAGCGTGATGAGTGCCAAGCCATAGGCTACCTTGTCGGTTTCCGATCGGATGGTTTGACTCAGCGGTGTAGCGCTTGCAATCAACCCGCTCCGGAACGAATCGAACTGGCCGACCCAACTCTTGAGAGATTCGGCGATCGTCCCCTTCTCTCCGGAGAATGACGGCGGGGTCTTGGTAGATTCTTCCGCCTGCGACCCAATCATCAAGGGGGGAATCTCGGCCTGAGCGAAAGCCACGCTTGTGTGCAATAGCGTGGCCGTCAAAAACAGGATCAATAGACGCAGTAGCATGGCTCGGAACCTGTTCAGTCGGCCTGCAGCTTGCGAGAGAACACCCGGGCACGCAGCTGCCGGAGTTCCTCATCTTGTGCAGTCGAGATCGCGCGCATCGCCTCAGCGCTTTGCGTTTCCCTGGCGACGCTCTGTTGGTCCTTGTCCGCGTCCGCTTGGGCCCGCACGCTCATAAGCTGCAGCAAATCCGAGTTCTGGCTGGCAAGCACGTCCAGCATCTGGTTGGTGGTTTGCGCCGCCGCCTGAGCAGTGGGCGAGAGCTTGACCTGAGCCTGAATCTTTTGTCGGCGTTGGGCCACAGACTGTGTGTTCTTGAAGACTTGCTCACCCAGGCTGAACAGGTTCTTGGCCGTCTTGTCGCCGTTGCTCAGCAGCTTGCGCTGATCATCGAACCATTGCTCCTTGGTCTTGCCCGAGGCGACGACCATGCTCTGGATCTTCTTCAGATAGTCCGCATTGTCCGAGACCGTGCCATACAGGTCCTTGAGCGAGGTGCCGTAGGTCTCGTACTTGCCGATGTCATCCCTGATCGCGTCCAGCTCCTCCGTCAGCGCGACGGCGTCCAGGCCCGTGGCCTGCAGGAGCTGGTTGGCCATCATCTTGTACTGGTAGACGATGTTGGTGTTCTCGTAGACTTCGGTCTTCAGTGACTGCATTGCCGTTCTGGTCGTCTGCACAAGACCTACCCAGTCGGTGACGGGCAGGGCAGCTTGGGCCGACGTGGCCCCGAAGACCGAGGTGGCGAGGGCGATGTTGGCGATCCACTTCTTCACGTTGATTCTCCAAAGTTATGCGGCACGCGCGAGCATCTCGCGCACATAGCGGTCCTGCCAGTCGGCGTCCCCAGAGGTGAAGTGCTTGTCGCAGATGGACTGCGCGATACCGTCCGAGCGCAGCATGGCAACCATCTCGTCGGAGAAAGCCGTCTGCAGCATTCGGGTCTGGGTCGTGGTGATGAGGAGATAGTCGCGGTTGGGCACCGCGTCAGAGATCAGCGCAACCTGGTCATCAGTCAGGCCGAACTTTTCCTTGTAGAGCTCAGGGCTGGTCTTGGCCTGGCTATTGGGAAGGTAGACCCAGTTGGCGATGTTCTCTTTCAGAATCTCGAAGTTCGCGACGCGTGCAATCTGGCGAAGAGACTGTGTCGCCGACCAGATGGCGCCATTGAGCTTCCGAATAGTGGTAATCCAATCCTCGTAGCGTCTATAGAAGCGTTCGTTCTGGAAGAAGAAGCCGCATTCCTCCACCTCGATAATTGTGTAGCGGATGCCGTCCATCGACTGGCTGATGCGGTAGAAGGCGTAATCGGTGAACAGTACGGCAGCCCGTTCATACTTCTGGAACAACTCGCCCATCTCGATGCACAGGTTGTCACTGACAGCGAATGCGTCCTCGGTGTGATCGAAGAAGTGACCGTACTGACCACCCTTGAGCCAGATCTGCAGCCGCGTGCGCAGATCGGCATGCAGCATCGTCGAGAGCGCGCTGAGGGTCCAGCGCTCGCGGGGGTAAGCAGCGACCAGCTTCACGGCTTCGAAGATGTCCTGGACTTGCTGCGGCGAGAGTGTGAAGTCGTCGTCTTCGAGGGCGAGTGTCAGCCATTCCGTGACGTAGGTGAAGTTCGCGGGATCGGCCAGCAGCGACAAGGGGTTGACCGGTGTGCTGGTCTGGAACTTGCCCGTCACGTCGATGAACGTGCCGCCGCTGAGCAGCGTGGGAATGCGGGTAGACCTATCCTTGTCGAAGCGAATCCGACGCGCCTTGTGCCTGTCGCCTTGCGACACAAGGAAGTTCAGGAACACGGATTTGCCGGCACCAATCGGTCCGATCACGAACAAATGACCATTGCCACCGCGCTGGTGCATGTCGACGCGCTGGATGGTGCGGTGCCGGGTTGGCAGGCAGGTGAGCGGGGGAACCTCTGCGCCGGTCTTCTCGCTCAGCCATGCGTTGAAGGTGGGGCCTTCCAGGACGGAGCGGACTGGCGCGATGTCGGACACGGCCGGCGTCTCGACGAACTGGAGGCGCCGTTGCTTGTCCCAGCGACCGGGCAGGGTGCTGTTCCATGCGGGCATCAGGTTGGCCTTCTCGCGAATGGCGCCGAAACCGGCGTTGGTCAATGCGCCCACGACCTCGCTGACGGCATCCTCGCATTCATTCTCGGAGTCCGCGTAGATGATCACAGAGATGTTGGCGAAGCCATGCTGCACGCCCTCCGCGGTGAGACGCTTGAGGGCGTGACCGGCTTCCTTGGCGAGTTCTTCGCGGCCTTCGTCGTTCTCGCTTTCTTCCTTGGAGACGTACTGCTTCATCATGGAGCGCAGGTTCACCGCGGCCATTTTGTAGAAGCGGCGAACCTTCTCGATGTAGGCAGTGGCGCGCGCGGTGTCGAGGAAGCGGTACATGATGCAGATGTCCAACTCGGCATCGACCTGCAGGAGGCTGTCAAGCGCCGCTTCCTGAAAGCTCATCCATTCCTTCACCGCGACCACCGCCGCATATCGCTTGCCGTGCGCGGATTCGAACAGCAGTCGCTCTGCCCCTACGGTTACTTCGGATTCTGTCAGGTGCGTGTCGAGCAACGTGACCGGATACCGGATCCGACGCGGCGGCACGCTGGGGTTGGCGACCTGGTGCAGCGCTTCATAGCTGTCCTGCATCGTGAGCCGGGTCGGTTTGATGCGAGGGATACCGCCGGAGAACGCGTCGAGCATGGCCTCGAAGCGCCGGGTATCGGCGCGCATCTTCTCGAGATCGAAGGCAAATGCGCTGCGGGACAGCACCGTGTCCTTGGCAGCTTCAACGATCGCGCCGTAGACAGATCGCCCCCCGACGGTCATGTGATAGCCAATCTTTTCAAAGAACTTGGCGATGCCCGATTCGGGTGTATAGGCGATGCTGAGCGCGTGCGTGTTGCGGAAGTACCGCCCGGTTGTCATGTGTGCGCGGTTGAGCGCGTTCAGCCTCGCGTCGGCGAGGTTGCTGAATTCGCCGTCGATGAAGCCAGTGGTACGGCGGTGGGACAGGCGCCACCAAGCCGAAATACGGTTGTCGAAGGATCGACAAGCCTGGTCGAGCTGGTCTCGGGCCGATGTAATGTCGCTGGCATCGGCGCTGTCCGCATCGACACCGCGAAACTCGTAGGTCGCAAGCAGGGAGCCGTCCTTGTTCAGGATCAACTCCGGGGTAACGGACGTGAGCCACGGCACGATCTCTGCCAGCGGCCGGCGTTTGAGTTTCAGCATGGCAAGTCACTGTCAAAGCCGTACGGCCGGCGGAACACCGCGTCCGACTTGCCGTGCCAGGGCACCGACTCGTACAGGTCGCCGTACATGTTGTAGACGTTGAGAATCTGGTTCCACCACGGATCTCGGCTCGTCAACCACGCCAGCAACGCATGCGTGCAAAGACCGATGACGAAGATTGACACCGGGATTTCCCAACCGCTGCGATACGTGACATAGATCAGCAGCGCGACAATCGTGCCGTTCGCGATGGCAAGACCACGCACCGCTCCTGCGATCAGGCGAGGCATCGACAGGCCGATGCTCACATGGTGCTTTCGCATCTCAGAAGCCGGTGCAGGCGGCGACGATGTTCAGCGTCTTCAGGATCGACGGCGCCGCCGCGGCCAGGCCGACGCCAACGCAAGCGCCAGAGATGAACTTGGACAGGCTCGATTCCGCATTGGCGTAGGCATAGGCGCCGAGCACGATGACGATCAGCCCGATGACGAATAGGTACTTCGTGTTGATGAAGGTGGCGATGCCGCAGATGAAGGTGCCAAGATTGCCGAGGAAGGAGTCGTCTGCGGCGACCGCGGAGGTGGCAACGGCCATCATGCCGACGAGTAGCAAGGCGGATGGGGCATACTTGCGTGCCGTGGCGCGGGCGCGCAGGGAGAACTGGGAGGTCATGCGGGGAGACTCCTGAGGTTTAGAAAACGCGTTGGAATTCGTAGTCGTTGTTGCGAAAGCCCTTGATCTCGATGATCTCGGAGAGCACGCGCATGTCTCCCGAACGCTTCATGTGCACAACGTAGTGAATGCAATCGGCAATGAGCCGGCGCATGTCTTCGACTTTCCAGCCGGAACCGGGCGGGATTCCGAGCAGCGCCATGCTTTCGAGACGTGACAAGGCCATGCGGGGACTCGGTGCATGCAGCGACCCCATGCCGCCGTCGTGGCCCGTGTTGAAGGCCTGGAGCATGTCGTACGCTTCGCCGCCCCGAACCTCGCCCACAAGAATCCGGTCGGGTCGGAAGCGCAGAGAGAGCGCAACGAGATGCTGGGTGGTGACACCCTTATCGGCGTTGGAGAGCAGGCGCACGACATTCGGCACGCTGGGCTTGAGCTCGGTCGTGTCCTCGATGGTGATGACGCGCTCCTCCGGCGGGATCTCGCCGACCATGGCATTGAGCAGCGTGGTCTTGCCTGAGGACGTTCCACCCGCCACCAGGATGTTCTTGCGTTGGCGGACCAGCTCGCCGAGTGCCTGGGCGAGTGCTTCGTCCTCCACGGGGCCGCAGAAGATGGGTGTCTCGGTTTCCGTGCGCGCATTCCGGGAGGAGAATGCGCCGGCCTTCACATAGTCCGACAGGCGCATGTTCTTCTCGCGATGCCGCCGGATGCTCAGTGCGTGGCCTTCGATCGACGTCGGCTGCATCACGGCGGCGATCCGCAGGCCTTTGTGACCGGCGTTGATGATGCCCTGGGCCGTGCCGCGCACCGCGGACTTTTCGACCGACGACGCCAAGGATCGGATTGCCCCCTCGATCTTGAACGGATCAATCTCGACTTCGAGCCGGGTCATGATGCCGCGTCGCTCGACCCAGATGCTGTTGTGGCGATTGATCATGACTTCTGCCACGTCATCGGCGTGGATGACATCGTGCAACGGCGCCAGCGATTCGAAGAACATCGACACGGCGCTGTCGGCCAGCTGCGTGAGCTGCAGAAGAGGGTGGTTGGTGGACGCTGATTCCATGCCCGCTATTGTTGGCGGGCAAACGGCCTTGTAGCCGACTGAAAGCTAGGCCATTTTCAAGAGCTTTCGACGAAGTCGCGCAGGACCAGTCCGCTCAAGTCGGGCAAAAAGGAACATGTTCCTTCCTAAAGCTTCGAATCACGCGGTCAAATCCTGAGCTTTCGTAGATTGACCCTTGGTGGGCTCCGCAACGAGAGGATTCGGGGCAACGGACATTGCCCGACGGCAGTGTGACCCGCAAATTGAGGTGCAGCGATAAGAAAAATGGAAAGCTCTGCAAATTGGCACAGCTTTCGATGGCGGGTGGAAGGCAATTCACTGTTTCAATTAGCGGCATCCAAAAGTCCCGCCGCATCATGCGCTTCTTACGCAGATCCACCGACAAAGCCAAGCCCCTGACCGTTGCGCCAGGCATGTATGGCGAAGAGCGTCCCGAGCAAGTCATCTTCGATCGGACCACGCGCATTACCGTGGACCGCAACCACTGGAAGCTGGCGACTGTCGGCGCTGCGTGTGTTGCCCTTGCGGCCATTCTGACCCGCGAGCCGCCGCCGTCGGTGGTGAAGGTCGTTGGCGTTTCGGCAGACGCGACCGGGAAGCCGATCACGCGCGAACTGGACGCTTTCCACCCGGATGAACGACAGGTACAGGCCGCTCTCAAGGATCTCGTGCAGCGGTGGTTCACCATCGAGCCCATTTTGACGCCACAGATCGAGTCGTCGCGCATGGCGGCGAACCTGCGCTCGGTGCGAGAGCAGATGCTGGGCTCGGCGAAGGAGCAGTTCAAGGCATGGGTGGATGAAGACGAGCCGTTTAGGCAGGTGATGGCGGCGCCAACACTCACCCGGGAACCCAAGTTCACCAATATCGCAAGCCTGCCCGACAGCACGGTGGTGGTCGAGTTCGTGACCACGACAACCGAGGATGGGTACAAGCCGCGCAAGCAGCGGTACGCGATTACGTTCCGCTATCAGGTCAAGCCGGCGGACAAGGAAGCGATGCTCGGTACGAATCCGTTTGGTGTCTTCCCGATCTTCTTCTCCATCCAGAAATCCGCGGCCTGAGCCGCGCCTATGCCCATGGAAGCGCGTACCCCCTCCCGACTTCTCCCGCTGGCCATCGCCCTTGGCCTGTCACTGTTGCTCTCCATCCCCGATGGCAACGCGGCGGAAAAGACTGGGCGCCGCCTCGGCGCAGGCGTCGCCGGCCTTGGCATCGGCGACCTGAGCGACGCCATGAACCCGGCCAATCCGTTCAATGGCGGTGTCGAGCCTATCGCGTTGCCGGGTGATTCGCGCCTGGTCGTATTCACGTACAACCGCGATCAGATCTTCCGCGTGCTGAGCGCGCCCCTGAAAGTCACGACGATCGAGTTCCCGGACGATGAGCAGATCGTTGGCGACCCGGCTTGGGGTGAGAACGTGCGTTGGGATTACGACACGGATGGCGCCAATCATCTCTATGTGAAGCCGCAAGCGCCAGGCCTCGTCAATACCCTGTCGGTGAACACGAACAAGCGCAGCTACGAGTTCACGCTGGTGTCCTCGCCGCTGGGCGGCATCTTTTACCAGAAAGTGCGCTTCCGTATTCCGACCTCCATCTCGGCCAAGGTGAAGGCGCGCAACGGTGCGCGCGGCGAGCAAGGGGACGATGCCAGGTCGGCCGGGACCGAAGCGCGCAACCCAGACGCCGTCGCTGTGGCGCCGGACCAGTTGAACTTCGAGTATTCCATTTCTGGCACCGCCAGCTTCAAGCCCGAGACCGCCTTCGATGACGGCAAGGCACTATGGCTGCGGTTGTCGGCCGCCGCGCTGCAGAGCTGGCCGGTCGCACTGGTGAAGGATGGCAGCGACTTCGTGGTGGTCAATCAGATCCGCCGCGGCGGCTATCTGGTGGTCCAGCGCCTCGCCGATACCGTCGTCCTGCGCTCCGGTGACGATGAGATCAAGATCGAGCGGGGCCGTCGTCGTGTACTGGGATTGTTCTGATGCGCGCCTCGAAAATGGATCCGAGCGCAGCTTCCGTGAGCGATGCGCAAGTCCGTGCGGTGAAGGGGAAATTGCCCCGAAACGTCATGTTCGCCCTCGGTGGCATCACGGCGGTGCTGGTTGGCGCGCTGGGCTACTACTTCCAGACCATCACGGACGAGCAGCTGGAAGCGAAGGCTGAACAGGCGCGTGCCGATCAGATCAAGCAGCGCGCGGGCAACGCTGACAATGGACGAAGCCTTGAGGCGGCGATTCGCGCACAGGCGGACAAGGCCCGCGAGGAAGCCGACAAGCAGCGCAAGGAAGCCATCGCGCCGGACACCAAGAAGCCGGTACTGACCGCCGCTGATCTGACTGGGGGTGCGAAAGCGTCTCCTTCGGTGGATGCCAAGAAGAACGAGGAGGATGATCTCTTCACGGCACCGGTGTTCAAGTCGGGCGCGCGCAAGTCTCAACTGAATCAAGGGCGATTGCCAGCCGGCATCGCCGATGTCTCGGACCCTGAGCATATGCGCGCGATTCAGCAAGCGGTGGCTGCACGCCAGGGCGCCGCAAATGCGGCCGCACTCGCACAAGACAACGCGACGCCACAGCCAGGCTCCGGTGACCGGCAGTTCCTGCGCGACGCCGGGAGCATGAGCACCTTGCGGACCGGTTTCGATGGCAAGTTGCCCAAATGCACGGTCAGCCGAGGCTTCGTCATCCCGGCAGTGTTTGCGGGGGGCCTCAACTCGGACAAGCCCGGCGAGTTCCGCGCCACCGTATCCCAGGACATCTATGACACCGTGCAGGGTACTTGCAAGGTCATCCCTGCCGGCAGCACGCTGGTCGGCATGTATAGCGCCGACATCGCCGTC
Source organism: Cupriavidus sp. L7L (assembly GCF_004353535.1). Taxonomy (NCBI): domain Bacteria; kingdom Pseudomonadati; phylum Pseudomonadota; class Betaproteobacteria; order Burkholderiales; family Burkholderiaceae; genus Cupriavidus; species Cupriavidus sp. L7L. Next base: position 18,789 of record NZ_SMNY01000016.1, on the reverse strand, counting down.
GGGCAGGAGCGCATTCTCACCGCATTCGTGCGCATGCAACTGCCCAACGGCAAGACCGTGCCGCTCCTGGGGATGCAGGGTGCCGATCCGGATGGAACCGCCGGTAATAGCGGCGATGTCAATAACCACTTCCTGAAGATCTTCAGTGGGGCGCTGATCATCGGCGCGCTCTCGCTTCGTTTCAACGATAACCCGACGACGACCACCGTCGGGCCCGCCGGCCTGGTTGCCTATGGAAACGCCGCCGGTCAAATTGCCACGCAAACGGCACAGACCATCCTTAACCGCAACCAGAATATCCGTCCGACCATCACGACCGAGCCGGGGCAAAAGATGATGGTCCAGGTCAAGCATGACATCGTGCTGGAGGCCTATCGTGACTAGGCGGTATGCAGCATTCCTCGTCTGCGCCGTCGCATCGCTAGCCGCGCACGCTGCAACGATCGACGCGGTCATTGGCCCGAACGCGATCGTGGTGAAGGTGGACGGGCAGGCGCGTGTGCACACCCTCGAAGGCAAGCCGGTCCTGTACTGCGGACTGGAAGCCTTCCTCGGGTGGTCGGCGCGTTTGCTCGGTGCGCAGATCGACCCCGGTGTGGAAGCTGGCCCAGTCGTCACGCTAGGCGGCAAGGCCGTACCGATCGCCACTCTGTTCGTGCGCGAGGGTTGGCTGCGTCCGCCCGCACTGAATGATGCCGCGCAGGAAGCGCTGGCCGAGCGACGCGGCGGTTGGGCGTGTGCTCCGAAGACAGAGCCGTTCGCGCAGATGGGAAGCCGTGTGGATCCCAAGATTACAGCGGGCATTGCCATGAATGAGTCGTCCTATCGCGGCCGCCCCTGGCCCTGGACGCTCAACGTTGCTGGACGCGGCATGTTCTTCTCGACGCGCGAGGAAGCGTATGCGGCCATCAATCGGCTGCTCGCTAATCAGCGCTGCGATTTCGATGTCGGCCTGATGCAGGTGAACTGGTGCTACCACGGAAAACGGTTCACTTCGCCATGGGAGGCGCTAGCGCCGGCGACGAATATCCGCGTGGCGGAGGACATTCTGACCGAGAACCTGCAACGCAGCGGTTCCGCCATGAAGGCGGTGGCGTGGTACCACAGCGCGAACCCGGAGCGCGGTGGGCCGTACTTCTCCCGATTCATGAAACACGTCGCGCAATTCCAATGATTAGGCCGCTGATCCTTTCCGCATTTGCACTGGTGGCGACGAACGCCATGGGGGCCGACACCGACCCGCTGGACTTCGACTATCAGGTCGTCGCCCGCGCCGCTGATCGCCCCGCCATGGTGTTCAACGATGGCCTGTCGACCTACATCCAGCCGCGGCATGGCCAGGCGGTGCAGGCAGATGGCGCCATCCAGAGCGGCCCATACTGGGTGATCGAGGGCGTGCCCGACGTCGTGCGCTACAACGTGAACGGCCAGAGCGTGGTGGCGCGCTGGAAGCGAGCAAACGGCTTCACGTCCGAGCCAAATATTCCAGTGGGCGATATCGCCCGCAGCCCCGCCGCAACCTCCGGGCGGCTCGCACTAATCGGCAGCTATGCCAGCCAGCCGCTGGTGCGCGCCGGCCGCTCCAACCTGCCGCTCGCGCAATTGGTGAAGTCGATTGCGCCGGCAGGCTGGAGCGGCACCGCGCAGAAGGACATCCCCTTGACCGAAGAGGTGACCCTCGAAACACGCGGCGGGGAGAACTGGCTACAGGCGCTCGGCCGCGTGCTGGAGGAGCGTAACCTCTACGGCGAGGTGGATTTCAGCCGCCGCAACATCGCGCTGCGCGCCGGTCCACCGAAGAGCTTCGCCGTGGTCGAGGGTGGCGGGGCAGCCGCAACTCCTGACGGAAAGCTTCTGGCCGCTGCCACGACAGCTGACACGTTGGCTGCTTCCCCTGCCACGTTGCCTGCTGCCCCTGCAGATGCGGTAACGCCGGTAGCCGGGACGCCGCTGCCTGACGGCCCGACGCTGGCATCGGCATTCGGTGCCATGGCGATCCGGGACACGAAACAGGGCCGCATCGAGATTCGGTTCGAGCAGGAGCCCAAGGACCTGGTGTTGCGCGACGCATCCGACAACAAGATCTGGACGAGGTGGGACGAGGCCCAGCGCGTGCTGTCATTTGCCACAGTCGATCGGTTCACGGCGACGGCGGATGGGAAGTCCGTCGACGTGACGCGCACCCCGGAGATCGACTATGAGTTCCCGAACCAGAACGGCGCCGGTCTGGAAATGGTCTTCGAAAAGGACGGTGCGACCTATCTCAGCTTTGGCAAGTCGCTGGTGAGCGTGTCGGTGTTCGGCGATGAACACCAGCGCAACGGCGAACTCAAGGACCGGTACTACAAGTTCAACGGCATCGCCGCGCGCCTGACCGTGATCGCGGATGGGAGTGTGGTCTACGTAGATCGCGTGCCGCAGGTCCGATTCAAAGAGCAGCCTGGAAAGGTGGCGCTGTGAGGATCGGTGCGATCGGGGTCGTCTGCATGGCCTTGCTGACCGGCGCTGCCCATGCCGACTGCCTGGGCGATGCCGCGGTGTTTCACGGCGTAAGCCCGTCTCTGCTGCGCAGCATCGCCATGCAGGAGTCCGGCATGCGTCCTTGGGTCACGAACCGCAATGCCAACGGCTCGGAAGATATTGGCCTCATGCAGATCAACTCGATCCACCTGCCGCGGCTGGGACGGTACGGCATCACGCGCGCCCACCTGTTTGATGGATGCATCAACGCCTACGTCGGCGCGTGGATTCTGCGCGAGAACATCCAGCGCTTCGGGCCAACGTGGAAAGCAGTCGGGGCCTACAACGCCTCCTCACCCGACAAGCAATTGCGCTACGCCAACCAGATTCATGCGCGGTGGCAGGCGCTGCAGCGCGCCGCCTTGCGGTAGTTCCTTCACCTCTATCGAACGCATAGCTATGTGCCAACTCAACCGAACCACCCGCATTGCAGCCGCCGCAGCGTCGTTGCTGAGCGGCCTGATCCTTGTGCCAGCGGCGCACGCCTCGCAACTCTCCAACGACGGCTGGCAGCACCTGCAGCCGCTTCGTGCGGCCAAGGCTGCCGCCAACCCGACCATGCTGGCTGCGAATACTCCCTCCGTGGTCGCCGCGGCACCGACCAAGGCGAGCACGCCGGCAGTGCCGAGCGTAGCGCCGGCGGCTGGTGCCGTTTTCCGCCTTGTCAAAGGGGAGGCGCTGCAACAGCAGCTTCAGAACTGGGCGAATCGGGCCGGTTGGACCGTCACGTGGAATGTCCCGGACGGCTGGATTGTGCCCGGCGACAAGGACTACGGAAGTGACTTCGAAAGCGCCGTCAAGCGCGTGGTCGAAGAACTTGCCAACAACGGTGCGGACGTGGTGGGCGATAGCTGGCGCGGCAATCGCACGGTGATTATCAGCCAAAACGGGATGGTTCAGTGATGATGCAAATGAAGAGGAAGACGGCGCGCTACACGGCGGCCACCGTGGCGGCTGCAACGCTGCTTTCCGGCTGCGGCGTGATGGAGACGCGCAACTTGCAGAACGCCATCGGCGGCGACGCACACGCGCTCTACGCCGATGTGCCTCGCAGCCGCCCGGTGTTTCGGGTGCATGAAGGCGCCTGGCTGATGGGGGAGAAGATCCGCGCCAGCAAGCCGCAACCGGACATTTACAACAAGCATGTTGTGTTCAGGGGAACGCTCGGCTCGTTGACCGAAGCGGCGAGCTGGATCGCACAGAGTATCGGTGTGCGTGCGACGGTAGACGCCTCCGCCGTTGCATCCGCTGCGTCCGCTGTGTCCGGTACGGCGCCGACGCAACCGGGCGCCGCGGCACGGCCGACCGGCCCGATCCCGATGGGTGGCACGCCGCGCGTGGACCTGGCCACCTCGCTGGCCGGTACGTCTGCCTCGGGGCAGGGTGCTGGTATGGCGATGACCGTGCCCTTGGCCCTCAGGTACGAAGGCAGCTTCAAGGGCTTCCTGGATGCCGTGGAGGCGCATTTTGGGGTCTGGTCCCGCTACAACGACGGCACGGTTTCGTTCTTCAGGACGGAGACGCGGATCTTCATGCTGCCGAGCCTCGCGGATTCGTCCTCCATGAATGGATCGATCACCACGTCGGACAGCAGTTCCGGCGGTACGGCTGGCGCCGGCGGCAATGGGTCTGGTGGAAGCGGGGCGGGACGAAGTGGCCAGTCCATGACGATGTCGACCGAGATGAAGCCCTGGGAAACGCTGCAGGCGACCGCGAAGGCAGTCGCTGGCGCTAGCGCCGAGGTCGTTGTCGACAAGAATCTTGGCACCCTGACGGTCACTGGCGACCCCGTGCAGTGCGACCGCATTGAGCAGTTCGTCAAGAGCCTCGTGGCGATGTATGGCAAGCAGGTCGCCATCGACGTACAGGTCTACGAGGTTCGCGTGACACGCGAGGACAATTTTGGCCTGAATCTGTCGCTTGCCTACCAAAGCGCCAGCGGTAAGCCCGACGTCTCGTTCAGTTCCGTCAGCACGCCAACGATCTCAGGCAGCGCCACTCCCATGAACCTGGGTGCGACGATCATGAGCGGCCCGTTCGCCGGCAGCAAGGCCGTGGTGCAGGCGCTTTCGACGCTCGGCAATGTGTCGCAGGTGGTATCGCGCTCGGGCGTGACGCAGAACGGCAAGGTGCTCGCCCTGCAGACCGCTACGCTGCAGGACTATGTCGCGCAGTCGCAAACGACGCTCGCTGCCAACGTGGGTTCCACCAGTTCCATCCAGACCGGAACAGTGACCTATGGCTTCACCAGCAATTTCCTGCCGAAGGTTGTCGATGGCCGGATCCTGATGAATTTCGACATGACGCTATCGGATCTGCTGCCGCTGCAGCGATTCAACTCGGGCGGCGATGCGAACCAGACCAGCGTGCAGCTGCGCACCATGCCAACCAACCGGTTCACACAGTCGATCACCCTCAAGCCCGGTGAATCTCTTGTACTCACTGGCCTGCGCAACCAGAAGGCGTCCTCGACCAACAACGGCGTGGGTGAACCCTGGATGGCTGCGCTCGGCGGCGGGGTTGGTGCCCTCAGGGGAGACACGGTCATCGCCATCATGATCTCGGCCCGCTTGCTGTAACAGAGAGACCTCCATGCAGAATCGCGCATTCAATCTTCGTTGGACCCCGGCCGCGCTGGCCATCGCCGCTACCGTCGGCTTCTCGGTGATCGTTCCTGCCAATGCGGCGTCGACGATGTCGAACCCTGTTGCAGCGGCGATTGCATCGGCGGGCGGCGGCTCAGTGACGTCGCAACCGGGCACCGGCCAGGCGGTGCAGGCGGTGGCTGCCACATCGGCCAGCACGCCCCCGGTGGAGATGGCACAGCCGACGCGCCCCACCGACGCACCGGAACTTGCTGCGTTGCAGTCCCAACTGGCCTTGTGGAAGGCACGCGCCGAGATCGCCAAGTTCAAGGCGGAAGTGAAGCGCGCCGAGGATTCCCTAGTCGCCGCTCCTCCCGGGGCGGCGCCAGGAGCCGGCGTGCCGTCTGTTTCGCTGGGCGGCCCAATGCCGACGGGCGGCGTCGGAGAGCGAGCACCGCGGCTCGCGCCGGAAGCGCCCCGGCTGGTGTCGTTGCGCGCGTTCGATGGTCACTTCAACGCGGTTGTGGATGTCAGCGGCCGCACAGTGCCGGTCCAGGCGGGCGACACGCTGGACGGCGGCTGGAAGGTTGTGAGCATTGACGACGGCGGGGTCAAGCTCGCCAACGGCAAGCGCGTGCGCACGCTGAGGCCGTGAGCGATGGCTGAGATCCTGTCATTCCCGGGACTAAAGGGTGGCTTTGCCATCGGGCTGACCTGGCAACACGAGGAAGCCCAGCCGAGCAAGGGCATCCTGCGCGCGCGGGCGGCGGAGCTTGGCCGCAACGTGCGCTGGGGCGTCGTGCATGAAAGCGCGGAAGGTGCCCTCCAGACGGGGTTCTGCGAAGCAATCGCCGGTGTGAAGCCGGCCGGGCTGAAGCCGCTCGCCGCGATTGTGGCCGGCCAGCACCGCCAGCCGTGGAGAGGACTCTTCCATCTGCAGGGCAGCCTCTACTGGTATATCGCTGTCCGTCAGGGCCACGCCGTCATTGCCGGCGGCGATCGGGTGGGCACCCTTGAGGAGCTTGCACCGGTCCGCGAGCGGCATCGTGCCCTGGGGGACTGGACGGAAGTCGAAGGGACAGTACGGGATCTCGCGAACATGGCGCGTGCGTCAAAGGGCGTGGCGCCCATGCGAGACGTCCTGACCGGCCCTTGGAAGTCGACTTCCTACACGGTTGCCGCAGTGGCCGGCGTGGCGGCCCTGCTCGCAGGTGGCTGGTACTGGTACGACCAGCAGCAGGAAGCAGAGCGCGAGGCGCAATTGATGCGCCAGCGCGCGGTTGCTGCCGCGCAGCGTGCCAATGAGGCGGCTCGGCAGCGGGCGGTACCTTGGGTTGAGGAAGCTACGCCGACAGCTTTCCTGCAGGCGTGCCGCCGCGCGTGGGATCGCCAGGCTCTCGCGGATGCGGGCTGGACGCTTGCCAGCTGGCGCTGCAAGCCGGCCACGTCGACCGCCCTGACGATCGAAACGACCTGGAAGCGGGAGGGCGGCTTGGCCGCCAACGCTCCAGGTGCGCTTTCCGCGGACGGCAATCAGGCGTCGGCGACCGCGAACGCGCCTGCGGTATTCCTGCCTTCGTCGGGCGCGGTCAATCGGCCTGCCGAGGCGCAGCGTTCCATGTGGACGTATGCACAGGGTACCGGTGTGGGCTTGCAGCTCACCTCGCCGCCTCCGCTGCTTCCGGCCGACGGCAACACGCCGGTTGATCCGTGGCTCGCGATGACCGCGGACATCGGTTTCGGTGCACCGCCCTGGTTGGGCTTGGGGGAGGGGTTGGACGCCGTAGCGGGTCTGCGACTGACGGAAGTCAGCTACGAAGCGGCCGCCCAGGCATGGAAAGGAACCGGAAAGTTGTACGCAATGCGAGATGGCGCAGTGTCACCCGCCGGGAGTCAACAATGATTGCGACGATCAATCGTCTGTGGCGCAGTCCACGCAGTGAGTCGGCACGAGGCACCGCATTCGCGACGCGGGCCGAGCCGTCGGTAAAGTCGGATGCGCTGGCGTTACCGAAGCCTCCCGAGGTGCTTGAGCCCCATATCCTCTATCCCCGCAACCTGCCCGCCACCTTCGACCGTGTTGCCTGCAACCTCGACCATCTGACGGCCGACCAGGCGGCAGCGCTTCGTCAACGCGTCGCGGAAAGCGGCCTGCACGTGGAGGATGTCGCCAAGGAGCTGGGCCTGACCGATGACAACGTGCAGCAAGTGCTGGCGGTGCACGGCTGCGACATTTACGTCGATGCGCGGCATTTCGGCACGCCGCGTCTTCTGACCTGGGAAGCCAGACTGCGCCGCGCTGGCGCCGCGCCCCAACTGCGCAAGGTGTCTGCGCAGGAGCTTGCCGTGCTGCGTCAGCAGCGCGGCGCCGGCCAGCAGCAGGACACCGACCTGCAGACACTGACCCTCGCGCGCCGGTTGATCGCGGACTGCGCGGTGCTGGTCGCCTCCGACATTCACATCCTGGTTCGTGAGCACCACACCGAGATTCAGGTACGTATCAAGGGTGATCTGCGCACGGTGTCGGCCCTGTCGATGCGGCGCGAGGAGGGGGAACGCCTGATCCGCGCCATGTACACCGGCCTCGCCACGGTGAAGGCGGCCACCTACAACCCGCTGGACGTGCAGGACGCCCAGATCGCCGGCGACGCGCTGCCGGGTACAGGGCTGTCCAGTGTGCGGATCGTCAGGGGACCGGCCTACCCGGTGGAGAGCGGCGGCGGCTTCCTCGTTGCGCGGCTGCAATACCGGGAGCACCACGAAGGCGCACTGAAGGCGGATGCTTTCGATGCAGCCAAACGGCTCGACCTACGCACGCCGAAGGCGCCGGGCGGTGAATTCAAGCTGGGCCAGATGGGCTACACGCCGTTGCAGGTGGAACTCATCTCGCAGCTGCTGCGCCGACCCATGGGCGTGATCGTCGTGACAGGCCCGACCGGTAGCGGCAAGACCACGACTCTCTTTGAGTGCACGCGGCATCAGGCACGCCTGTTCCCCGAGAAGCGGCTCGTCACGATCGAGAATCCGACCGAGTACCCGATGGATTGGGCGATCCAGCTCACCACGGAAAGCGAGCGATTCCCGGAGATGCTGCGCATGACGCTGCGGATGGACCCGGATGCGGTGCTGCTGGGCGAAATCCGGGGCGTCGAAGAAGCGATCGCGACGCTGCAGGCCGCGGCAACCGGGCACCAGGTGCTCACGACGCTCCACGTGACCGACCCGTTCGAGACGTTCTCCCGACTGGTGATGTTGGACCACGTTCGTCTGGCGATGGAGGTGATCGCCAATCACACGCAGATCATTGGCCTGATTGCGCAGCGGATCGTGCCACTGCTCTGCCCGAAATGCTCGGTCACCCTCGACAAGGCGCCGGAGCCGCTGCCGGACTACATGCTCAAGGCGATGCGATCGTGGGGGGATCTGTCCGAGGCGCGCGTTCGCGGGGCCGGATGCGGTCACTGCCACGGCGAAGGAATCATTGGTCAACAGGCGGTTGCCGAGGTGGTTGTGACCAGCGAGAAGCTGATGCAGGACTGCATCAACGACGGGGTATCGGATGCGCGGCGCAATCATCGGGCCCGGGAGGGTTCGGACAAGCCCATGATCGCGCACGCCATGGATCTCGTGCTGGCCGGCCGTCTGAGCCCAGTCGACGCCGAGCGAAGTGTTGACGCGATTCCGATGCGGGAGGACGTATGAGCGGATTGTCTTGGGCCATGCGCCGACGCCTGTATCAGCAGGCGTCGAGCCAACTGGAAAACGGGCTGACCCTCGCGCAAGTCATTGAGGACTTCCGGGAGCGGCAGGACAGGCGAGGGCGCAAGCGCGCCGCCGAGGCTGCGCATGAGGTCGGGCGCCAGGTGCGCGATGGTAAGACGCTCATGGCGGCGATGGGGGCGAGCCTCAGCGATCTGGAACGCAGCGTGCTGGACGCCGGGGAGAAGGCCGGGCAGTTGCCGGACGCCATGCGGCTGGTGCTGGACGTGCGCGAGCTGACCACGCGCCTGCGCCAGAAGCTGCAAGCCAGCTTCTTTGCGCCCACGGTGTATCTGGTCTGCCTGTATGCAGTCCTGCTGGTGATCGGCGGCTACATCGTGCCGCAGTTCCTCGACATCCTGCCGATCGAGAAATGGACCGATTGGGCCTACGCCATGTACTGGATGGGCCAGTTGGCCGTGGGATGGCCGGCACCGGTGATCTTCGGGAGTCTCGGCGTTTATGCCATCTGGAGTTGGTGGGCGCTGCCGCGGTGGAGCGGGGCTGGGCGGCGATTCTGCGACCAGCACGTGTTCCCGTTCACGGCGTATCGCGAAATCACCGGTTTCACCTGGGCGATGTCGTTCGTGGCGCTTTTGCGGGCCAAGGTCCCGGACATCGCCGCGCTGGAGGCACAGATCGGATCCGCGTCGCCATGGCTGGCCTCGCGTCTGAGGCCGATTCGCCTCGGATTGGCCGACGGCCTGGACCTGGCGGAAGCCATGCGGCAGTCGGGGAACGGCTTCCCGTCGCTGGACCTCATCGACGAGATCGGCGCGTATGCGGGCTTTGACGACTTCACCGAAAAGATCACGGTTGCCGTGCGGCAGAACGCCCAGCTGATCGAACGCCAGTTGCTCGCCAAGGGGATGGCGATGTCGGCGGTCTTCACCGGCCTGATGTTCCTTGCTTTTGTTGTGCTTCAGCTAGGCTCGAACTCACTCTCATCGATCCTCACGTCCTCGATGGGCCAGTTCTAACAACCACCGTATTCATACACATTAGGAGCTTCACATGGATGGCATTCTCGGGCGCATCGTCGCTATCGTCTTGGGCCTTCTCGCACTGGCTGGGATTGCCTATGCGGGCTACAACGGCTTTCAGAGCCATAAGGCCAGCGTAGTGGCCACCAATATTTCGCAGCTGATCACGAACGCACGCGCTGGCTTCTCCCAGGGCAACAACGGCTATACAAACTTCACGACGGCAAACGTCGCATCGATGATCACGAGCGGTATGTTTCCCTCCGACATGGTGCGCGGCACCACGCTGATTGACTCCTGGGGCAACGCGGTCACACTCGCGTCGGCCAATAGCGGATCGCAGGGTGTGATCACCTTCGGCGGCGGTAACGCCCAGACGGCGAAGCAGTGCGTCAGCACGGCTCTTGGTCTCAAGGACTATGTGACGCTGGCTGTCGGCTCGACGACGTTCAACCAGGCCAACCTGCCCGACCAGGCCACCGCGGGTGCGGCCTGCAGCGCCACGGCGACCTTCACCCTCACCTTCCAGTAAGCAAGCATCGGAAACCACGCTTCACCATCGGTACCGCGTCCACGATGGTGAGGCGTCGCAAATCAGGGCGTGCATTATCTGGGGGATTGACATGGATGGGATTCTTGGGCGGATTGTCGCCATCGTGCTGGGCCTGCTGGCGCTCGCTGGTATTGCCTATGCCGGCTACAACGGTTTCCAGAACCATAAAGCGAGCGTTGTCGCCACCAACCTCTCGCAGCTAATCACGAACGCGCGTGCGGGCTTCTCTCAGGGAAGCAACGGTTACACGAACTTCACCACCGCAAACATTCCGGCAATGATCACCGGAGGGATGTTCCCCTCCGACATGGTGCGGGGCACCACGCTCCTGGACCCGTGGGGCAACGCGGTCACGTTGTCTGCGGCAAGCGCTGGGTCGCAAGGCGTTGTCCGATTCGGCGGAGGCAATGCGCAAACTGCGAAGCAGTGTGTGAGTGCAGCCATGGGCCTCAAGGACTACGTCTCGCTGGCCGTCGGCACCACCACGTTCACGCAAGCGAACCTCCCGGATCAGGCGACTGCCGGCGCCGCGTGCAGTGCGACTGCCACCTTCACGCTCACGTTCCAGTGATCTCCGGCGCTGTCGCCACATTCTGAGGAGAAGGCTATGGGCTATCTCTTCTTGCCGATCGCGACGGTCCTGTTCAGCCTTGGCATCGTGGCGCAAAGCTGGCAGTTGTCACAAGCAGCGCCGGGGGCGGGCGTTGCCGGCCGCATGGAAGTCGTCGCAACGGTGACTGCGCAGCAGGCGCAGGCCTATGGGGCGGCGTGCATCTCGACCGCCGACGCAACGCCCGGCCTGGTTAGCGCGAGCCTGGTCCCATTGCTGCCGTCCGGGATGGTGGCGCCGACTGGCGCGGGCTGCATGGCCGTAGCCAACCCGGGTGGCGGGCGCGACGTGTATGGCTACGTCCGGGGTTCCTCCGGCGCTGGCGCAGCGCTGCTTGGGAGCACGCAAGGTAGTCTCGCGTGGTTTCGGGTCCGTAGCCAGGGTACGGCCATCAACCTCTCCACCGGCAACGCTTACAGCGTGCCTTCGACCATTCCCGCTGGGGCGCTGGTGCATTGGGTCCAGCTGAACACCTGAAGATCGCATGGAAGCCATACTCGGATATCTCATCGCACTGATGCTCTCGACTCTGAGCTTTGCCGGCTTTGTGACGTGGGCAAAGGCGGGTGTCACTAATGTGCAGACCGCTGCTGCGGCGAGCCAGATGCTTGTTTTTGACAAGGCGGCCCTGCAGTTCGTGCAGGATGAAGCTGCGACACTGGTCGCGCAGGCAACTCCGAGCGTGCCGGTCAACGTTACCCCGGCCATGTTGATTAACGGCGGCTACCTGCCGGCGCGGTTCTCGTCGACCAACGTGTTCGGTCAGACCTGGCTGCTTCAGGTCTTGCAGCCGACGCCGAACAATTTGCAGGCGCTCGTCACCTCGCAGGGCGGGCGAGCCATCACGGACACACGCCAGCTCGTGCAGATCGCTGCGCAAGCTGGCGCGCAGGGTGGCTTCGTCCCCTACGCTGGGCAAAACGGCGATCCGACGATGGTGGCTACCTGGGCCTATGGCGCTTATGGGGCATGGCAGGTGCCGCTTGCCAACTATTCGAACCCCGGCAGCGGCCGGCTCGCTTCGTTGCTGGCCTTTACCGGGGCGCAGGCCAACAACGGCTATCTATATCGGGTACAGGTTCCTGGCCATCCAGAACTGAATCGGATGCAGACCTCGATTGATATGGCAGGGAACGACGTCAACAACGCCGGTCGCGTCACGGCCACAACCGCTTTTACCAGCGGTGGCGATACCTACCTGACGAGCACTGGTGCGCCCGGCACTGCGTGCGGTGTGGATACCTCGACCCGAAGAAGCACTACAGGAACAGGGCATGTGATCTGCTCAGGTGGCATCTGGCAGTCGGTTGGAACGGCGGTGGCGAATATCTACGAAGGCTTGTGGTGCGGCATCAATAACCAGATCGCAACGAGTGCGATAAACCAGGGCTATATCTGCAAGGGCAACCGGTATATCGCACTCACCAATGCACTTGGAAACATGACCATCACTCGGAAGTACGAGAACGTGACCGATGGCATGACATTTGGAAAGGACAACTGCCCTGGCGGCACCGCATGGGCCCTCTACACGCCAAAGCAGGAAATGGTCAACATCACGGGCAATGTGATGCCGCCGATCCAGGGCACGTTCTTCTCAATAAACGACTGGGGCACTGTTTGGTACGCGCAAGCGAGCGCCATTTCTCCCGCGGCTTGGTATGGCGGCAATGATACGGGGGCGCTTGGCGGACAACTTGTTGGCACGGTCACGACAGGCTGTACGTTCTAGGGGAGTATCAAGAGAGATGAAATACTCGATTGTCGCGTGCGCACTTGCGACCTGCGTCACAGCAGCCAATGCGCAGTTGTACTCGTTTCCGGCGCCGCCGATGACGGTCGCAGATTGCCAGGGGGGACGGATTTGGAGAATGAAGAACGGCCTGCCAACCTGTGGCTTTGCTGATCCGCCGCCACCGCCGCCGCCTCCGGCGTGCATGTGGGACCCGTTTAGGTACTACATCGCAGTCGGCGATATGGGTCAATGTACAGCGGATGGGGGCTGTGAAGGCAAGGGCTATTCAATTGTTTGGAATGGCAGCACTGTCGCTTCCAAAATGTGGACAGGCTATATTGACCGGACGGACTTTTATAGCATGGTGAATGCCGCCATCAACGCGACTGCGTATCGCTATGGTGCCAGCAAGCAAAGCTACCTTAGCAACGGAAATAACTTTGGGTTGGAAATAACTGAGGTCTGTCTCAGATAGTGCAAAGGCAATATAGCCTGCCTTGTCTGCTGCTTTGTAGCCGTAGCAAAAGAAAAACCCCGCCTCGGCGGCGGGATTTTTTTGTTGCGCTGAGAGTGGGGCTCAGTACGCCGTGAAGCTCCACGACTTGCTGATCACCGAGCCGTTACGCGCACCGCTGAAGGTGGCGGTATAGGTGCCGGCTACCAGCTTCTGCGTCGGCAGCATGAACGCTACGCCAGCATAGACATTCACGTCTTCGATAGCGCTGCCCATAGAACCCGGCTTCGCCTTTGAAGGGACCAGCACACGCACCGGGATCGAAGCACCGCCAGGGCCGGTTAGCGTGAAGCTCGAAACGGTCAGCACGTCATTGGCATCCGGAGCCGGCACGCGGAACATTATCGGGTGTCCTGCCAAGGTCAGGTCCGGCGCCGGATTGGGCGATTCGCTTGCCGGTGTGAATCCACCATAGACGTTCTCATTGTCCACCGGGCTGTAGGCAAAGGCATTGCTGCTCATCTGCTGCCCGCCCCATTGCGGCAGACCGTAGCCGCTTCCATTGGCGCCAGTCACGACACCAAAGTTGATCACGCAGTAGCCATCGCGCACGGCGTAGCCAGCGGTTTCTTGATTACCAGTGATGGCCTGCAGGTGATACACCGAATTCTGGAAGTCACCGAGGCAATCCATCGAGCCACTCGCAACCTGGCCGATCCACTGATTCTTGTTGCCGCCAGCCGCCACTACCTGATCATAGGGGTTGGCGCCGGTGAATCCGGTGTTTCCTACGACTTCCAGGTGGCCGGTGGTGCTATTGGCCTTCATATATGCCAAGTGGTTACCTGCCGCAGTATCGAGCTTGTCATCCTGCTTGAGTGCGCCGACGCCCATCTTGACCCGGAAATCGTTGAGGGCATTGAAGGCCGCAAGACGCAGATCCGCGCTGGGATAGGTCGGAGTGGGTGCGCTGGTGGCGGGCGGTACCGACTTCGGCTCTTGCGGGGCCGTTGGCGTGGTTGGGTTCTTGGAACCACCGTCATCGCCGCCACCACCACATGCGGCAAGAGCGAGCGTCACGGCAGTGGCCAGCACCGAGAGAGCGAGTTTGGAGTTTTGCATTTTTTTTCTTCCTCTGACTTTGACCGGCCGGGGATCGACCGATACTTTTAACTTACCCATCGGTGTGCAAAGTCAAGTGCCCGCGATCCCCGGCCGGACGTGAGACTACACGAAGGCGACCAACACCTAGACGACGAATAGGAGCCGAGTTTGACCCCCGGAAAGTGGGGTGTCATAACTATCGACTTGATTTTCAGAATGACCTTTGTCCAGGCCCTTTACCGCGAGCGGTAGAGCGATGTTCCGCAACTATTGCAGATGTGCCATTGGTGTACGGCGATGAAGGGCTGCTCGCGCCAGAGGCGAATGCTTCGAGATCCGCAGCGATAGCACGACCTGCCGCGATCAGTAACACAAGCCGGATACTTCCGCGCATACTCGCTCACCGTTGGCAGGTCTTTCCGAGTCAGCACGAATGCGAGCAAGCCAATGTACGAGAAGACCATGCAAGCGATCGCCCATGGCCAGGCCCAGCGACCCTCCTGCCTCGCCCACTTGAACGAGAGGTATGTGGGCAAAGCAAAAGCTATCGCAATCGTGATCCATTCCATCTCAATCTCCTGTTATGACGCTACACAGCCCCTTCTGCTAGGAAGAGCGGGTTATCGCAAGACCGTGGTGGTGGGCGCTGCGGTCCTGAAGGTCCATGAAATGCTCACAGGCTTGCCTGCCCGAGTGCCGGAAAATGAAGCCGTGTATGTCTCGCGGTCAGCCAAGGGCGAGAGGGGAAGAAGGAAGGCCGCGTTGTTGCGTAGGTACTCGTCGGCAACACCATCAGAACCATCCGCCTTCGCGGCTGGGGACACCAAGACGCGAGCAGGAACCTCGGCGCCATTGCTGGCTACAAGCTTGAAGGCTGTTACGGACAGTACCTCGGCGAGCGCGCCGTTCGCATAGACCATCAAAGGCCGGCCTGGCGTAGGCAGGTCTGGCGCGGGATTTGGCGACTCGCCGGCGAAGTTGAATCCGCGCTGCACACCGATGTCGCCGTCCGCCGGGACAGTCACGAAAGTTTCAGCATCAAACTGCTGTCCGCCCCCATAGGGCACGCCGTTGGGAGTAGGGCTTGGCTGCGTGGCAGTGCTCGTACCGAAATCCACGACGCAATGGTTCAAGCCCAATGGACCTGTTTCACTGAACCCAATTCCGATCGACTCCTGGTTGGTCACGAGGGATTGCAGGTGGTAGACAGTGTGATACCACTGGTCGACGCAGCCGATGCCAATCTCGCTGTCGTTCTGCCCTCTGGCCGCGCCCACGACTTCTGCGATCCACTGGGTCTCGCCGACTCCGGCCTTCTGTGCGCGCAGCAGAGGCGTGGCCTCGTAGAAATGCTCAGAGCCTGCCGTTTGATCGTGCTGGGCCACACTGTGCGCGCTGAGATAGACGGCGTGTGCCTGTGCAGCAGCGTCGAGCGCAATGTCCTGAGCCAGCAGCCCGACGCCAAACTTCTGACGCAAGGTGTTTACGCCGTCGAAGAGCGCGAGATGTCCAGTCCCCTGGGTGTAAGTTGGGTCGGACACCTTCATCCGGGGCAAAACGGCTGCGGGCGCCTCGGCCGACTGGGCGGGCGGTGGCGCGCTGCCGGTTGCCCAAACCGGGCCCGCGCAGCACGCTGCAATGAAGACGAAGTTCCACATCGGCTCAGTTCCGGCGCCCGCCACGCGAGGGTGTCAACGTCCCGTTGCAGCAAGGGCAGAGGAACGACTGAGAGAGCTCGATCTTGGCGGAGGAATTCGATGCGAGATATGGAGTCCCGCACTTCCGGCAGGACCAAACCGCAAGTTCTTCAGTCATCGACATCGATCGGGCCAGATGCAGCGATCGCTCGGCCGGTATTTTGCAATCATCAGCAAAGAAGGCGCGATGGATGTCAAGCGTTGCGACGAAGCTCTCCGGTGTTGAAATGTCCCCGGCCATCGCGGAACGAAACAGCCAAATCTGGAAGGTCGCCTGGACGCGACGCTGCGGGGAGTCGAGATACCACATTAGCGACGCAGGAGGTTGGCCCGATGGAGAGGACTTTCCGTGTATCCGTTGGTAGGTCTTCCTCGCATGCTCAATGCTGGTATTGAACAGTGAACAAACGCTCATGGCGCGACAGCTAAAGGACAGAAACGCTTCGAACAGAGCGTCGCGCTCGAACGTCTCCAGGCGGAACTTGCCCCATACGCCAGAGTGGGGCAACCGGTCCGAGCGAAGCGGCGAGGTCTCCATCAGGTAGTGGGCTATCATTTCACGCGAGAGGCGGCCTGTGTGGATCTCCAGCCAGAACATCTCATCGGCAAAGCGCCAATGGAAAAGCGGTATCAGGCGTTCCGTCATGGCCACGTCGAGTTCGTGCTGTGGAACAGAACGCAGGTACGCCGCCAGTTCGTTGGAGATGCCGATCAGCGGTGCGGCCAACACCGACATGTTCAGGAGGTCGTATACGGCGTTGATGTACGAACGGTTCGTATGCTCGAGTGCCAATCTGTCCACCACGGATAGATTGTGAGGCACCATTGTTTTGAGACGATCCATCGTGACCGTCGGCATCCTGCCCTCAATGAAGGAGCGCCAGTCTTCCACGGTCGTGAGCGTGGGTGCATAGGCAAAAAATGGCGTCCCCAATACCTTCGAAGACTGGCCGATATCTTCACGAAGGGAGCGAAGATTGCCGCTGGAGACCCTGAAAACATCCTCCAGCGTCGGATGCACCGAGACTGTGTTCAGGACGTAGTTGCTGATCCGGAGATTCGCGGTAAGCACACGATCTCGCACCCAGGCTGGCAGAACGAACTGCTCAAAGATGGAGCGGATAGGTGTGGATTGCATGTCAGGCTCCGGTGATGGCGATCAGTTCGTTGTGGAATGCCTCCGCACTGCGGCGCAAGGAAAGCAGCGCGGCGCCATGTTCCTTCACCTTGATTGCTTTGACAGAGCTTCGAAGCTTGGCGAGCGCATCATCAAGATCGGCTTTCAGGCCGTCGATGCGGAGTGCCAGACTTCTTGAGTCAGACTCCTTTGCCTGGTGTTGCTCAAGTTGGGCGGTGACCTCCGCGAGTCGCCGCTCAGCTTCCTTGACTTTCGATTGGGTGGCATCCAGCTTGCTGCTTTCGCTGATGACGGCGTCGGCGAGGGTCTTGTATTCAGGCGGAACGACCTCGACTTTCACCTCCTTCACCACTTCTCGAATCTTTGAGTCGGCCAAGGCCTTCTGCAGGGTCTGTCGTTCTTCCGTCAGTCGTGTAATGGAGTGCTGCAGGCTTTCCACGGCGTGCGTCTGAGACGATAGTGCCCCGGCCGTGCGATCCAACTGCTCTTTCTGCGTCGCATTCAGTGCGTCTGCAGAGTTCATTTGCTCACGCATGTGGCGCATCTGGGATTCGAGATCACGCTGGCGCTCCAAGCTCTCATTCAGTTGCTCTTCTGCGGCTTCCAGCGTGGCCATGACGTGATTGAGCTCCTGGTGCGTGCGTCGAGACCACTCGATATAGGGCTTGATCTCCTTGCGGGAATAGGATTCGTCGTTCTTGCGGGCATCGATGAATCGCTGCACTTCCTCGTTGGTGATGTCCGAACGTTTGAGAATCGTCAACTCGCCGAGATTCAGGAACGTCAGAGCGTCGTGGTTCTCCGAGAAATGGTGAAAAGCTTGGAGATACTTGATGGCGGAGGCGCGTGAGATGCGCATGCCCTTGACGGCGAGCGCGTACAGACTGTCATCGGCTTCCTGGCGAGCGCGCGGCGTGTCGCCCAATCGCTTTTGCACGCACGTCAGGATGGCGTGGTAGATCTGGAAAAGCCGAGACCCGATGGCGGTGTGTTCGGCCAGGATGCGTTTGCGGGAGAGTTCGATCTCCTGCGCTGCCTGCACGATGCGTCCGATGGCGCCGGCGTCGATAAAGTGCCCCAGTTGCTGGGTCACCAGTTCTCGCAAAGCGTTTGGCGATTTGGGATCGACAAGATTGAATTCGCGACTTTCTTCTTCTTTCTTTTTCATTGTTGCCCTACGAAGTGGTGTTGCGGCCCCGGTGATCGCGGCAGCCACTTCAACTTACACGGTAGGTGCAGATGTCACGGAAACGAACTGGTGCAGCGATCTTCGGTACGAAGCATATGCCGATGTCGAGCGTCATAAGGACTCAAAATCTCGGGGAAAACAGCCAGCTTTTGAAAGTCCAGCTCGAATCAGTTGTGCTTCGCTGTGTTTTTTATCGACTTGCACCGTCCGAATTTAAGGTGCCACCCCCTTTAGTGCATCTCCTTATACAGAAGTAGTACCGTCTCCACCGTGGGGCATGGAGCCTGAGGCCGTGGAAATTTCGAGGTAAGGGGTTGTTAACTTCGCCTGACTCGCGTTTACTGTCGAGTTTTTAGCAGCGATGGGCAACGAGTCGGGGGCATGGGTGGACGAGGAATTTGAGAGCCTGGATCTAGGTGATCCGCGGCGGGATCGGCGCGCCAAGGAGTTGCTCAAGCGGTT
>NZ_SMNY01000159.1:0-1858 GCF_004353535.1 Cupriavidus sp. L7L | reverse complement strand
CTCGATGTAGCCGAAACGCGTGAAGTCGAACGTTTCGACCTTGGTGATGACGCGTTGGCCGGGCTTCACATAGCCGATGTCCTTGTTCTGGACTTGGGCGTCTACCTCCAGGGCAGTGTTTTCCGGCACAACGATCGCCACGGGCTGTGCCTGGGTGACCACGCCGCCAACGGTCGTGACCGCCAGTTGCTGCACGACGCCATCAATGGGCGCCCGCAGGATCTGCAGGTCACGGCGCTGGGTAGCCTTGACCAACTCCAGTTCGGCGGTCGCGGCCTTGCGGCTCTCCTCGGCGAGTTCAGCGGAATTGCGGGCGGTGAACTCAGCAACGGCCTGCGCACGCTGCTGATGCGCGGCATTCAGCCCGGCATTGGCCTCGGCCAGCCGGTTGGTCTGCAGGGCCAGTTCCTTCTTGAGATTGATCAGTTCGAGCCGCGTCTCGATCAGGCCCGTCTCGGCGATGTGTCCGGTCTTGACCAGTTCCTCGCGCATGTCGTTCTTCTTCGTGACAAGCGGCAGGCTGGCCCGAATCTGTTCCAGGCTGGCGGCGGCGCCGTCACGGTCGGCGCGCTTGCGCGCGACCTCGGCATCGAGCGCCGCCATCTTGGCGCGGTGTTCGGCCAGGGCGCTGGTCAACTGTGCCTGCTGCGTCCTGGCGATATCGTCCGGCAGCCTTCGGTGGCCCGCATGGTGGCCTTGCCGTCCAGCAGCGCAGTCAGCCGCTGCACTTCGGCCTCAGCTTCCCAGTGATCGCGTTGCAGGCGGTCGCGGTCGGCGGCGGTGGTGGTCGGGTCCAGTTCGATCAGGACATCGCCCGCCTTTACACGCTGCCCATCGCGCACGTAAATGTGGCGCACGATACCAGCTTCTAGCGGCTGCACCACCTTGGACTTGCCCGAGGGGATGACCTTGCCTTGTGCGGACACGACCACGTCCATCTTGGCGAGCACAGCATAGACGAGTGCCACCGCGGCCATGCCGCAGAGGCTTGCTGCGACGATTTTTGCCATGCGCGCCGGGCGGCGGTTGGCGATACCCATCGCTGCCGTGGCGAATGTCTCGGCTGGCGATTGCTTTTCTGCGTTACGTAGTTCAGACATGCGTGCCCCCCGGCAGCGGCTGCACAGGAGCCTTGTGCTTGACCGTCAGTGTTTCCAGTACGCGCGAGGCCTCGAAGAGGGCGCGATACTTGCCTGCCGGCTGGGCGATCAGTTCGATATGGTGGCCTTGCTCGACCAGTTGACCGTTGTCGAGCACCAGGATGCGGTCAGCCAGGCGCAGCGTCGACAGACGGTGGGCAACGATGAAGACCGTGCGGCCCGCGCAAATCTTCTCCAGGTTGTCGTGAATGACGCGCTCGGACTCGTAATCGAGGCTGGCGGTGGCTTCGTCGAGGAGCAGCAGTCGCGGGTTGGTGACCAGCGCCCGGGCGATGGCGATCCGGGCGCGCTGACCACCGGAGAGCAGACTGCCGCGCTCGCCAATCACGGTGTCGTAGCCCTGGGGCAGCACATTGACGAAGTCGTGCGCGCCAGCGAGTTCGGCTGCGGCCATCACGTCTTGCAGGGACAACTCCGGATTGGAGATGGCGATGTTGTCCCGTACCGACAGGTTCAGCAACGCGCAATCTTGGGAGACCACACCGATCTGGCGCCGCAGCCAGGTGGCATCGACCGTGGCGAGATCGATCCCATCGATGAAGACCCGTCCGCTCGTGGCGATATACAGGCGTTGCAGCAATCGGATAAGAGTTGTCTTGCCAGCGCCTGAGACGCCAACCACGCCGATGACCTCCCCAGCAGGGACGCTGAAGGACACGTCCGACAGCACCTGGACGCCGTTGGCCTGGTAGGCAAAG
>NZ_SMNY01000158.1:0-458 GCF_004353535.1 Cupriavidus sp. L7L | reverse complement strand
CTGCCAGTGGCGCCCAACCTACTGGAGCAGAAATTTGAAGCCGACAGGCCAAACGCCGCGTGGGTGACTGACATCACGTATATCGCGACCGATGAGGGGTGGTTGTACCTGGCAGGAATCAAGGATCTGTACACGTGCGAGATCGTGGGCTACGCGATGGGGCCCAGAATGACACAAGAATTGGTGGGCGAGGCGCTGTTCCGGGCGGTGCGCAGCAAGCGGCCACGGAACGGCCTGATTCATCATTCGGACCGGGGCAGCCAATACTGTGCTCACGGCTATCGCAGGTTGCTAGCGCAGTTCGGCATGCTGGCTTCGATGTCACGCAAGGGAAACTGCTACGACAATGCGCCCATGGAGAGCTTCTGGGGCAGCCTGAAAGCAGAGTTGGTGTACCACCATCGGTATGCCACCCGGATGGAAGCCATGGCCTCTGTCCGTGAGTACATTGAGATTTT
>NZ_SMNY01000157.1:0-457 GCF_004353535.1 Cupriavidus sp. L7L | reverse complement strand
TGCCATTGCACTTTAGGTACGATGTCCGACCGTACCAAGCGTACCTTCGAACTCCTCCGTTACACTTTGGGAGGAGACCGCCCCAGTCAAACTGCCTACCATGCACTGTCCCCGACCCGGATTCACGGGCCAAGGTTAGAACCTCAAACAAACCAGGGTGGTATTTCAAGGACGGCTCCACGTGAACTGGCGTCCACGCTTCAAAGCCTCCCACCTATCCTACACAGACCGGTTCAAAGTCCAATGCAAAGCTACAGTAAAGGTTCATGGGGTCTTTCCGTCTAGCCGCGGGGAGATTGCATCATCACAAACACTTCAACTTCGCTGAGTCTCGGGAGGAGACAGTGTGGCCATCGTTACGCCATTCGTGCAGGTCGGAACTTACCCGACAAGGAATTTCGCTACCTTAGGACCGTTATAGTTACGGCCGCCGTTTACCGGGACTTCAATCAAGAGC
>NZ_SMNY01000156.1:0-700 GCF_004353535.1 Cupriavidus sp. L7L | reverse complement strand
CTGCAGCTACTTAGATGTTTCAGTTCGCCGCGTTCGCTTCCCACACCTATGGATTCAGTGTGGGATGACCCATACGGGCCGGGTTTCCCCATTCGGACATCTCCGGATCAAAGCTTGTTTGCCAGCTCCCCGAAGCTTTTCGCAGGCTACCGCGTCCTTCATCGCCTGTGATCGCCAAGGCATCCACCACATGCACTTGTTCGCTTGACCCTATAACAAGTGTGTCTCGAGGACACGACTCACTACAGGTTGAGTTCTCGCATTTGTGCCGTATTCCAAGTCATCTTTCGATCACTTAAATACTTTGGTTGATACAATCACAACCCGGTATCGCGTTAAACAACTGTGCTTCTCATCAAAGCACCGCGACACCTTTACTACATCCCATATTGTTAAAGAACAGCCGATCCGCAGGTCAGACCCGCGATCGCTTGGCAATGCCAAATGCAAACGCTCAATCCTTAAGCGCTTGCATTTGGCCACCTGGCCTTCAACCAACAAACTACCGATAAGTGTGGACGCTCAACGTAGGATGCACGCTCTGAAAGGAGGTGATCCAGCCGCACCTTCCGATACGGCTACCTTGTTACGACTTCACCCCAGTCATGAACCCTGCCGTGGTAATCGCCCTCCTTGCGGTTAGGCTAACTACTTCTGGCAAAACCCACTCCCATGGTGTGACGGGCGGTGTGTACAAGAC
>NZ_SMNY01000155.1:0-1024 GCF_004353535.1 Cupriavidus sp. L7L | reverse complement strand
CTTCATGAACTTGTGCACAGACAGCCCGCCGGAGTAACGCGCTGCCCCCTTTGTTGGAAGCACGTGGTTGGGCCCGCTGGTTTTGTCGCCGAACGCCACGGTCGTTTCCTCACCGAGGAAGAGCGAGCCGTAGCAGGTCAGATTGGCCAGCCACCAGTCGAGATCCGCTGTGTGGACTTCCAGATGCTCGGAGGCATAACGGTCGGAGATCTCCACCACCTCTTCACGGGTGTCGCACAAGATAACCTCGCCGTAATCACGCCAAGCGGCGGTGGCGGCATCGCGAGCGGTCGGGGGAAGCTTGGCGATCAGTTCCGGAACCAGCGCCATGACACGACCGGCCAGCTCGCGCGAAGTGGTGAACAACCAGGCGGGCGACTCATGACCGTGCTCGGCTTGCCCGACGAGGTCGCTGGCGACGATGGCGGGGTCGGCCGTCTCATCGGCGATGACGGCGACTTCCGACGGTCCGGCGAACACGTCAATGCCGACTTGGCCGTAGAGCGTCCGTTTGGCCTCAGCCACGAACTTGTTGCCCGGCCCCACCACCACATCGGCCGGCTTGCCACTGAAGAGACCATAGGCCATGGATGCAATCGCTTGCACCCCGCCCAGTGCCATGATGACGTCGGCGCCGGCCGCGTGGAAGGCGTAAAGGACGTGCGGATGGATGCCCTGGCCGCGGAACGGGCTCGAGCACGCCACTACAGTCTTGACACCGGCCGCCTTGGCGGTCGCCACGCCCATATAGGCTGAGGCGATATGCGCGTAGCGCCCTGCCGGCGCATAGCAACCGACCACATTGACTGGCAGCACCCGTTGTCCCGCGGTGACGCCCGGATGCAGTTCCAAGGAGAACTCTTTCAGGGATTCGCGCTGCGCCAAGGCGAAATCGGTGACCTGCCGAATGGCGAAGTCAATATCGGCGCGCACGGCCGCCGGCACGTCCTTAGTCTGCTCCCGGATCTGAGCGGGCGTAAGGACGATATCGCCACTCCAGCCGTCGAGTTGTTTGGCGTACTGA
>NZ_SMNY01000154.1:0-730 GCF_004353535.1 Cupriavidus sp. L7L | reverse complement strand
CGAGATGCTTGAGCTGGCAGCTGCAGATCTCGCCAGGCCTTTGCCGGGATACCAGGATCAGACACGGGGGGCGAATGAGGCCAGACTTAATCACGAGTCGGCCAAGCACTGGATCGCCGACAAGGCCGGCGACGCGGCTACCATCCCGTTCACACTCTGCTGCGATGCCTTGGGTGTTGATCCGCAAGTCGTCGCTGCTGCATTGTTGTCGGACCCAAAAACGCTACTTGAAAAGCTGCGCCTGTTTGCCAAGCGAGAACAACAGGGTCCACGGGCGTCGGAGCACCTTGCCACGGAAGCAAATGCCTGTTGTGCGGCGACCGTGCGCCCGAAGCTCCGTTAGCTGTAAAATACGTATCACTATAACGGTACATAATCCAAATGGACGCCTTCCGCATTCCCGTGGAGCATCCCCGCGCGCTCGCCGTCTACTACGAGCGGGCACTGGGCTGTTCGTTTGTCCTGAACGGACAGGAGTTTGGGCACGATGAGGTTTTCCACCATGGCGGCTTTCTTCCCATGGTTGTGGACGTCGCGAGCGTGCTCAGCGAGCGCATCTTCGGCGCGCCGCTCAAGGCGCGTTACTCGGCGTCGGACCAGAGCCTGCTGGGGAGGCGAGTCGATCTGGAGGATGAGGGCACGCAACCCGTGATCCTGCTGCTATCCCGGGCGGCGGAGTTGATTTTCACTCCGGAACAAGGGAAGACGGTCGAGTTGTACCCCATGTTCG
>NZ_SMNY01000153.1:0-1194 GCF_004353535.1 Cupriavidus sp. L7L | reverse complement strand
AATGGCAAAGGAAAAGTTCGAGCGGACCAAGCCGCACGTGAACGTTGGTACGATTGGTCACGTTGACCATGGCAAGACCACGCTGACCGCAGCGATCGCCACGGTGCTGGCTGCCAAGTTCGGCGGTGCCGCCAAGAAGTACGACGAAATCGACGCAGCGCCGGAAGAGAAGGCACGCGGTATTACCATCAATACCGCCCACGTCGAGTACGAGACGGCCAACCGCCACTACGCGCACGTTGACTGCCCGGGCCACGCCGACTACGTGAAGAACATGATCACGGGTGCCGCCCAGATGGACGGCGCGATCCTGGTGTGCTCGGCCGCTGACGGCCCGATGCCGCAGACGCGCGAGCACATCCTGCTGGCCCGTCAGGTTGGCGTGCCGTACATCATCGTGTTCCTGAACAAGTGCGACATGGTGGACGACGCTGAACTGCTCGAGCTGGTCGAGATGGAAGTTCGCGAGCTGCTGAGCAAGTACGAGTTCCCCGGCGACGACACCCCGATCATCAAGGGTTCGGCCAAGCTGGCCCTGGAAGGCGACAAGGGCGACCTGGGCGAAGAAGCCATCATGCGCCTGGCCGACGCGCTGGACACCTACATCCCGACGCCGGAGCGTGCCGTTGACGGTACCTTCCTGATGCCGGTGGAAGACGTGTTCTCGATCTCGGGTCGCGGCACCGTGGTGACCGGCCGTATCGAGCGCGGCATCATCAAGGTCGGCGAAGAAATCGAAATCGTCGGTATCCGCCCGACCGTGAAGACCACCTGCACCGGCGTGGAAATGTTCCGCAAGCTGCTGGACCAGGGCCAGGCTGGCGACAACGTCGGTCTGCTGCTGCGCGGCACCAAGCGTGAAGACGTCGAGCGCGGCCAGGTGCTGTGCAAGCCGGGTTCGATCAAGCCGCACACGCACTTCACCGGCGAGGTGTACATCCTGTCGAAGGACGAAGGCGGCCGTCACACCCCGTTCTTCAACAACTACCGCCCGCAGTTCTACTTCCGTACGACCGACGTGACCGGCTCGATCGAGCTGCCGAAGGACAAGGAAATGGTCATGCCGGGTGACAACGTGTCGATCACCGTCAAGCTGATCGCCCCGATCGCCATGGAAGAAGGCCTGCGCTTCGCTATCCGCGAAGGTGGCCGTACCGTCGGCGCCGGCGTCGTGGCAAAGATCCTCGACTAAGC
>NZ_SMNY01000152.1:0-3724 GCF_004353535.1 Cupriavidus sp. L7L | reverse complement strand
CATCGAGTTGATCGAGAAGCTGCCGAACGAACTCCGGGATCCCGTTACTACTGCGAAGTGGGAAATGGCGCTGGGGCTCATCGCGGAAGGGAAGATGCCCGCGGCGAGCTTTGACGACATGATCCGGAAGATGTGCTGCTCCCTGGTCGAAGGCATGAAGACCGTGAAGTTCGATCTCTCGAAGATGGGCGCTCAGGACGAAGCGGATTCAAAGCCTCGGTCCGAGGTCGACTCCGCCTTGCCAGGGCACGGTGCGCCCTGTCCGAAGTGCGGCAAGGGGACGATGACGGGCCGTCGCCTGCCTTCCGGAAAAAAACTGGTGAGCTGCTCCGCCTATCCCGCGTGCAAACACACCACATGGATCGACTGACATGAACGCGAGCGTCACGATAGCGAAGACAAAGTACCTTTCCATGATCGCTGACCTTGCCGGCCAACGTGCGACGCCCTTGTTGCTGCTTGCCGGCCACGCCATGGGGACCGTGGACCTGGTCGGTTCCCACAACGACAGCGACGTCGCGACTCTGCGCATCTGCGGCGATAACATCGAGTTCACCTGCTACCTCGGTGTTCACGGGACTTTCCATCCGCAATTTTGCCTTGACGAAGGCTCCCGCACCCACTCGCTGACTGGGCAGCAATACACCGAAGACAGTGTCATTCGGCTACTGCGGACATGCATCCGTAACGCGAGTGCTCTCCGTATCGAAGACGACTCCACGCTATTTGATCCCGAGGACGAGACCTTCGTGGTCGATCCCGCGGTCGATGAAGAGTTGCAAGAAGTTCACAATACATAAGACACACACATCATGTCCCTGGACGAAAACGTCGAACTCACCCGCAAGCTGCAATTGGCGGGTCGCAATCTGGTGCGGCTGAGCCGCTACGGTGCCCTCGGTATCACGCCCAGCCGGGAGAATCTTCAGAAAGCGGCGGACTACTTCGATTCGATCTCCGCGAAGCTGGAGCCCGTACTCAAAAGCGTTGAGGCCGACAGGGCGGTTCAGCGCATGCGGCCTATCGGCATGAAGGGGTAATCATGGCGGTGCGTCGCTGGGTCGATCTCTCGCGCTACGACGGCGCGGAAATGCTTATTGCAACCGGATGCCCGCCCGATGGGGGACATCGCCTGGCAGTGCGCAACTACGTCAGAAGCGATCTCTCGCAGTTCGGCTTCACCAGGCTGCAGGACAACGTTTGGCTCGGTAGCGTGCCGACGTTCAAGACGAGCGACCTGCGACAGTGGTTTCCCGGCTTCGACCCAACCCGTGACATCCGCGAGTTCGAGACCTCCGCGTTCCTCGTTGGCTATGAGGATCTGGATCTCGCAAACGCCGATTTCGAGCTGGACGACTTGATCGCGAAAGCAGCGGACGCGGACACCCATCCGAGTCGCGACGAGCAGGCACGCCGCGCACGCGCAGAAGTGACGCCAGAGCAAATCGCAGGCGTACTGGCCGATTTCCCGAGCAGCGGGGCCTTACTGGCCCAGACGCACAGCTATACCGAAGAGGTGTTCCAGAGGGCGCTGGACGGTATCACATTGCCCGAAGAGGCGGAGGCGCGAGTTGCCACGCTGCAGCCTCTACTCGCCCAGAAGAGGCAAGCGCTGCAGACGCTCGCCGACCGCTATGACGAACTTCACTCGCGTGGCCTGGATGCAGTATCGGACTACGACATTCTGATTGCCTTCCAAGGCAAACCACTTTTCGCGCTGAGGGGATCCCTCAACTACCAGCGCAGTCTCATCAACGACGAGCTGGACCAGATCCTGGCCTTGACCGTTGCTGCAAGGGAAGCAGAAGAACAGGTACGGGCCGCGGAAGAGGCGCAGGAACGTGCTGGCCGCGAGCTTCTGGCCCGCAAGGGCGACATACTGGTTGACGAAAACGGCGAGAACGCCTGGCGGGTGGACCACGACGTAGTCACCGACAATCCGTTCATCGTGTATGTCACGGTCAACCGTGATCAGCTGAACGAGCGCTCCAAGTCCGTCAACGCCGAAGCGTTCCGCAAGCGTGTTGCCGAGAACGAAGCCTTCCGCGCGAAGGCGAGGGACCAGGCCAGCGAGAACAAGACCCCGGGGACCAATGTCAAATGGGCAACCCTAGGCGAATGGGTGAAAGGGTGGCGAGCCCTAGACCGGCGCGCGCCGTCTGCAACGCGGCACGAGCAGCTGGAAAGCCATGTGGCAGCGCTGGCCAGTAAGGTCGATGTCATTACCTCGGAATCGAAGGAGGCTGTTCTCGTCGCTGCGAAGCGGCTGATCGAACAATTGCAGCCACCCCGCGGAACGCGCGAACGTCATCCGACCACCGAGATCTTGCACCGCGTCGGGACGAGGCTGAATCAGATTCGCAACGCCGCGCGGGACGCCGGCTATCGTGATCGGCTTGCCAGCGCTAAGGCCATCGGGGAAGCGAATGGTATGCAGCAGGAGGAGTACAGCGATGGCTCGTCGTGGGAGAAGGGTACTCGCAATGATGACACCCATATCTCGCTACGAGTCTATAGCCCGCTGCACAGCGGAAAGACTAAGTATTCCGTGATCCGCGCCTTCGACGGCGAATATGCGAGCGGGACCTACGATACTCCTGAGGAGGCTGACCAGGCCATCAAGGCGCTGACTCGCGCGGTGTTTGAGGCCATCGCCAATCCGACTGAGCGCGCAAGAGCGCGCAGCGCGGCTGCCGAGAAGGCCGCAAGGGCTGCCGGCCTAGTTCCGTCTGGGGAAGTCGGAACCGACTGGAAGCACCCCAGTCGTAGCGACCAACTTTCCCTTTCCGCACACGCTGGCCCTGGCACCACCGATGTATTCACGGTCTCCCGCCTGAAGAACGGCAGCTACGAGTACAGCAAGCACGATGATCTTGCGGATGCCGAGAGCGTTCTGTCGCAATGGTCGGACGAGGCGGATGCATACGATCAGCTCGATGACGGCGCGAAGGCGGCTCGGCTGCGTCAGTTTGCGGTAGCCATGCGCTCCCTTGGCCTGGAAATGGATGGGCTGAACCCGCGCAGCTGGTCAGTGGATCTCGGGAGCGGGCACGAAGTCCACGCCGAACTGGATGACCATGGCGCTTCGATTCAAGTACGCAGGCTGGCGTGGGAAGAATGGGTCGAGGAGTGGGATGGCCCGTATTCCGCTGAGGCCACGCGCCAGGTGGGTGATTTTGTCCGCCGCGCCATGCAGGCGCCGGCGACAGAGGAGGGTGCTGACGCCGAGGAAGATGGCGAGCAGGATTTGCGCGTCAAGGCCTTGCAAGAGCGCGTGAGCCGGTTTGCGTCTGGCATGTCACGGGCAAAGGACTTCCATCCCGCGACGCGGGCTGAGCACGGCATTGGTGTCGATATCGGCGAATTGTCGGACTCCGCGATGCGCGAGCTTGCGGATCGCATCGTGAACATGCGTGCACAGGTGTTCGTTGATTCCGGCGCATTCGGCCTCTTCAAGCGAGGATTGAAGAGCGGGGATGTTCGACCGATGGACTTTGACGCAGTGCTCAACAAGTACGAGTTGCTGCAGCAATACATCGCCGAGGCGAACCCTGCCGAAGAGAAGATCACGCCTCCCATGTTCGTGATGCCGGACGTTGTGGGAGATCAGGCGGCGTCCCTTGACCTGGTGGAGCAGTATCGGAATTGGATCAAGGTCGAAACCGAGTTCCAGGTATCGCGACCCGTGGTTCCACTGCAGCGTGGCGAGCTGTCCCTGTCCGAA
>NZ_SMNY01000151.1:0-1310 GCF_004353535.1 Cupriavidus sp. L7L | reverse complement strand
GGACCTGGGCGGCGCCGACGTGCATACGCGCCTGTCCGGCGTGGCCGACTACTTCGCGCAGAACGACCACCACGCGCTGAGCCTGGCGCGCAATATCGTGCAGCACCTGAACCGCCGCAAGCCGGACCAGATCCGCCTGCACGAGCCGGTCGAGCCGCTGTACCCGGTGGAAGAACTGTATGGCGTGATCCCCACCGACACGCGCAAGCCCTATGACGTGCGCGAGGTGATCGCGCGCATCGTCGACGGCTCCGAGTTCGACGAATTCAAGGCGCGCTACGGCACCACGCTGGTGTGCGGCTTTGCGCGCATCTGGGGCTACCCGGTCGGCATCGTCGCCAACAACGGCATCCTGTTCTCGGAGTCGGCGCTGAAGGGCGCGCACTTTATCGAGCTGTGCTGCCAGCGCAAGATCCCGCTGGTGTTCCTGCAGAACATCACCGGCTTCATGGTGGGGCGCAAGTACGAGAACGAAGGCATCGCCCGCAATGGCGCCAAGATGGTGACCGCGGTGGCGACGGCGCAAGTGCCCAAGTTCACGGTGATCATCGGCGGCTCATTCGGGGCCGGCAACTACGGCATGTGCGGGCGTGCCTATTCGCCGCGCTTCCTGTGGATGTGGCCGAACGCGCGCATCTCGGTGATGGGCGGCGAGCAGGCGGCGAGCGTGCTGGCGACGGTGCGCCGCGATGGTATCGAAGCGAAAGGCGGCAAGTGGAGCGCGGAGGAAGAGGATGCGTTCAAGCAGCCGATCCGCGACCAGTACGAGCACCAGGGCCACCCGTACTACGCCAGCGCGCGGCTGTGGGACGACGGCGTGATCGATCCCGCGCAGACGCGCACGGTGCTGGGGCTGGGCCTGTCGGCCAGCCTGAACGCGCCAATCGAGGACATGAAATTCGGCGTGTTCCGCATGTAATTCGGCATGTAATTCGGCATGTAATTCGGCATGTAATTCGGCATGTAATTCGGCATGTAATTCGGCATGTAAGCCTGCCCTCCAGGCATCCCAGAATCGTATTCAAGAACGCTCCCCGCGAGGAGCGA
Source organism: Cupriavidus sp. L7L (assembly GCF_004353535.1). Taxonomy (NCBI): domain Bacteria; kingdom Pseudomonadati; phylum Pseudomonadota; class Betaproteobacteria; order Burkholderiales; family Burkholderiaceae; genus Cupriavidus; species Cupriavidus sp. L7L. The sequence continues at coordinate 263 of NZ_SMNY01000151.1, read as the reverse complement.
AAGGCGAAGTCATGTTCACCAAAGTCCTGATCGCAAACCGCGGCGAGATCGCCTGCCGCGTGGCCGCTACCTGCCGCCGGCTCGGCATCCGCACCGTCGCGGTGTACTCGGATGCCGACGCCGATGCCCGCCACGTCGCCTTCTGCGACGAGGCCGTCCATATCGGCGGCGCCGCCGCGCGCGACAGCTACCTGCGCGCCGACCACATCATCGAGATGGCGAAGGAGACCGGCGCCCAGGCGATCCACCCGGGCTACGGCTTC
>NZ_SMNY01000150.1:0-457 GCF_004353535.1 Cupriavidus sp. L7L | reverse complement strand
GCTCTTGATTGAAGTCCCGGTAAACGGCGGCCGTAACTATAACGGTCCTAAGGTAGCGAAATTCCTTGTCGGGTAAGTTCCGACCTGCACGAATGGCGTAACGATGGCCACACTGTCTCCTCCCGAGACTCAGCGAAGTTGAAGTGTTTGTGATGATGCAATCTCCCCGCGGCTAGACGGAAAGACCCCATGAACCTTTACTGTAGCTTTGCATTGGACTTTGAACCGATCTGTGTAGGATAGGTGGGAGGCTTTGAAGCGTGGACGCCAGTTCACGTGGAGCCGTCCTTGAAATACCACCCTGGTTTGTTTGAGGTTCTAACCTTGGCCCGTGAATCCGGGTCGGGGACAGTGCATGGTAGGCAGTTTGACTGGGGCGGTCTCCTCCCAAAGTGTAACGGAGGAGTTCGAAGGTACGCTTGGTACGGTCGGACATCGTACCTAAAGTGCAATGGCA
>NZ_SMNY01000015.1:0-75377 GCF_004353535.1 Cupriavidus sp. L7L | reverse complement strand
CAAGGTGGTGAGTGTATCGGGGTGGTGCGTGTGGCACGACCTGCCCACCAGCGTCAAGTTCGGGCAGGCGGTACGCAAGGCGATCGAGGAGCACTACGACGGCACGGTGGCGATCCTGGCGAGCGGCTCGCTGAGCCATCACTTTGCCGAGAACGGTACGGCACCGCAGTTCATGCACAAGGTCTGGGATCCGTTCCTGGAGCAGGTGGACCGTCGCGTGGTGGAGCTATGGGAGCGTGGCGACTGGCAGACGTTCTGCCCGATGCTGGCGATGTACAACGAAAAGTGCTGGGGCGAGGGTGGCATGCATGACACCGCCATGCTGCTCGGTGCGCTGGGCTGGACCGACTACGACCAGCCGGTAGAGGTCGTGACGCCGTACTTCGGCAGCTCAGGCACCGGACAGATCAACGCCATCTTCCCTGTGGCACCGCTGAAGGGCTGACATGCCACACCTGGTCATTCTCTACTCGGGCAACCTGGATCGGGATGTCGACATGACCGCGGTCTGCCGCGGTCTGGCCGACGCCATGCTGACGGTCAAGGACGAGGAAGGCAAGCCGGTCTTCCCGACCGGCGGCACGCGCGTGCTGGCCTATCCGGCGCCGCATTTTGCAATTGCCGATGGCGGTGCCGCGGCGACGGTCGCAGGCGAATCCGGTGACTACGGTTTTGCCTACCTGAACCTGCGCATGGGGCGCGGTCGTAGCGAGGCTGTGCAGCAGCGCGCCGGCGAGACCGTCGCGGCGGCGGCCAAAGCGCTGCTCGGCCCGTTGCTCGAGCAGCGCCGGGTTGGGCTTACGTTCCAGATCGACGTGGGCCCCGAAGTTTACGACGCCAAGTTCGGCAACCTGCATCCTCTGTTTCAGAAAGGAAGAACTGATGCTTAGCGATTCGCTCATTCAGCAACTGGCTGCTGAGTTGCAGGAATCGGAGAAATCGCGCGTCCAGGTGGAGCACTTCTCCAAACGGTTCCCGGATATGACTATCGAGGACGGCTACCGCATCAGCCGCGCGTGGGTGGCGTTGCAGAAGGCAGAAGGCCGGGCGGTCATCGGCCACAAGATCGGCCTGACTTCGCGCGCAATGCAGCAGGCCAGCCAGATCACCGAGCCCGACTACGGCACGCTGCTGGACAGCATGCTCTTTACCTGCACAGAAGGCGAGGAACTGCAGATCCCGACCTCGCGCTTCATCGCCCCGCGGGTCGAGGTGGAGCTGGCATTCGTGCTAAAGGCGCCGCTGCGCGGGCCACAGGTGACTCTGGAGCAGGTGCTGGAAGCGACCGACTACGTGACGCCGGCGATCGAAATCATCGACTCACGTATCGAACAGTTTGACCGACACACGAAGGCCATGCGCAAGGTGTTCGACACAATCAGCGACAACGCGGCCAATGCGGGCATCGTGGTGGGGGGCAAGCGGGTGGCGTCGGCCGAAGTCGACCTGCCGTGGTGCGGTGCCATTCTGCGCCAGAACGGCGTGGTGGAAGAAACCGGCCTCGCGGCAGGTGTACAGGGGCATCCGGCGATCGGGGTGGCATGGCTGGCGAACAAGCTGGCGCCTTGGGACGAGACGCTGCAGGCCGGTCAGATCGTGCTGGCAGGATCGTTCACGCGACCGGTGGCTGCCAAGGCGGGGGATGCCTTCGAGGCCGACTACGGCCCGCTTGGCGTGCTGAAGTTCCGCTTCGTCTAAGGAGATGCCCATGGAAATGCCACGTAACGCATTCAAGGCGGCCCTGAAGGAAAGGCGTGTGCAAATCGGTCTGTGGGTTGGACTGGCGGATCCGTATGCGGCAGAGGCGGTGGCCGGCACGGGCTTCGACTGGCTGCTGATCGATGGCGAGCACGCACCTAACGACGTACGTCAGGTCCTGTCGCAGTTGCAGGCTGTCGCACCATATCCAGTGCATCCGGTGGTGCGCCCGGTCATCGGTGACGTGCCGCTGATCAAACAGATTCTTGACGTGGGGGCGCAGACGCTACTCGTGCCGGTGGTGGAAACGGCTGAACAGGCCGCGCAGATGGTAGCTGCCACGCGCTATCCGCCGCACGGCATCCGCGGTGTCGGCAGCGCGCTGGCCCGTTCGTCGCGCTGGAACCAGATTGACGGCTATCTGCACAAGGCCGACGCCGAGATGTGCGTGCTGGTCCAGGTGGAGACCCGCCGGGGCTTGGAGAATCTGGAGGCCATTGCCGCAGTGGACGGCGTCGATGGCGTCTTCTTCGGTCCGGCCGATCTGTCGGCGTCGATGGGCTATCTCGGGAAGCCCGGCCACCCCGACGTCCAGCGCAGCATCCTGGAAGGGATTGCAGCAGTGCGCCGCGCCGGCAAGGCCCCCGGCGTTCTGACTGCAGATCAGGCGCTTGCCAGACGCTATATCGAAGCCGGTGCGCTATTCGTGGCCGTCGGCGTTGACACGACGCTGCTGGTGCGTGCGGCCAGTAACCTGGCGGCGCAATTCAATGGAGCCCAGCGCGCGAGCGAGCCGTCGGGTGGTGCTGTGTATTGATGGCGACTATTTGAGTGAGCTGCAGATGAATGGATTGAAAGACGCCGGCCTGTTGAAGTCGGCATGCCTGATCGACGGAGCTTGGCTGCACGCCGGAAATTCCGACTGTGCCGAGGTCCGCAATCCCGCCACGGGCGCGCTGATCGCAAGCGTGCCGATGATGGGCGCGCCGGAGACAAATCAGGCGATCGACTCGGCGGCGCGCGCGCTGACTAGCTGGCGCGCCATGAGCGCCGATGCCCGCGCCGATATCCTGCGCAACTGGTTCAGTCTGATGATGCAGCACCAGGAAGACCTGGCGTTGCTGATGACCAGCGAACAGGGCAAGCCCCTGGCCGAAGCGCGCGGCGAGATCACTTATGCGGCATCGTATATCCAGTGGTTTGCCGAAGAGGGCCGGCGGGTCTATGGTGCCACAGTGCCTTCGCCTTGGCCGGACAAGCGTATCGTGGTCACCAAGGAGCCGGTTGGCGTGTGCGCCGCTATCACCCCGTGGAACTTTCCCGCGGCGATGATTACGCGCAAGGTTGCGCCGGCGCTGGCAGCGGGCTGCACCATCATCGTCAAGCCCGCCCTTGAGACCCCGCTGACAGCTTTCGCGATGGCAGAGCTTGCCTTGCGCGCCGGTGTGCCTGCAGGGGTGTTCAACGTCCTGACTGGCGACGCCCGGGCGATCGGCGGTGTGTTGACCGCGAGTCCGGTCGTGCGCAAGTTGACATTCACCGGGTCTACGGAAGTCGGCCGGATCCTTGCTGCACAGTGTGCGCCCACGCTGAAGAAGATGTCGTTGGAGCTCGGTGGCAACGCTCCCTTTATCGTATTCGAGGATGCGGACCTGGATGCCGCCGTCGAAGGCGCGATGGTCTCGAAGTATCGAAACACTGGCCAGACCTGTGTCTGTGCCAACCGTATTCTGGTGCATGCCAGTGTTCATGACGCCTTCGTGGAGAAGCTCAAAGCCGCGGTCGAGGCACTGCGCGTTGGCGATGGCTTGGAACCCGGCACGACACAAGGCCCGCTGATCGATGAGGGGGCACTCGGAAAGGTGCAGTCCTTGGTCGAAGAGGCGACCAGCCGTGGAGCGAAGGTGGCGACAGGCGGCCGCGTGCATGCCCGTGGTGGCACGTTCTATGAACCGACCATCCTTACGGATGTGCTGCCGGATATGCGCATTGCCCGGGAAGAAGTTTTCGGTCCGGTGGCGCCGGTATTCCGCTTCCATACAGAAGACGAGGCCATCCGGATGGCGAATGACACCGAATTCGGCCTGGCCGCGTACTTCTACACTGAAAGCGCCAGGCGAACCTGGCGGGTCTCGGCGGCACTCGAGTATGGCATGGTCGGCATCAACAGCGGCCTGATCAGCACGGCGGCTGCCCCCTTTGGTGGCGTCAAGCAGTCGGGCATGGGGCGAGAGGGTTCGTATCTTGGCATCGAGGAGTACGTCGATACCAAATACCTGTGCATGGCAACCTGAGCTGCACGGTACGCGGCGCGCCCTTTCCCGGGGGCTGCCGCGATTAGCTGCTTTGCCCCAGGCATCACACACACTCTCGCGGTCACCCGGGGGCTAGCTGTGACCATAACGAGATGACCGCTCCGAGCGGCACGACAGGAACTGTCGGCGCTTGCCGTCGACCCCCTGATTGCCGCGGTGACCATTCTTGTCATCGCGTCACGCCGCTCGACCTGAGCCGGCCCGGAATCAGCGCCCCGGCCAAAGTTAATCGATTACGCGCGGCCTGCAACCGTGGAAGGACTATTGGCCTGCCTCAGCGAAGCCGCGCAGTCAGGCGCAAGGCGTCCTAGCGGCCCGAGTGCCGCTAAGCGCAGCAACCGTTTCATCACAACCCGCCAGGACTTCAACGAGTCCATGGCATTCAACGAGGAGACATCGATGAACAAGCGTTGCATTGCCCTGCTGGTGATGGTCCTGGGCATTCCGATTTCCGGTCATACGTCGGACGGCGGACGGTGGATTCCTACCAAGCCCATTCGTGTCGTCGTACCGGTGGCTGGAACCACCAACGACGTGATCGCGCGTGAGGTCGCGGCAAAGATTTCACCGGCGCTGGGACAGCCGGTCGTCGTAGAGAACAAGCCGGGAGCGGGGGGCAACATCGGCGCCGATGCCGTGGCCAAGGCCCCGGCGGATGGCTACACCTTGCTGGTCGGCTATAACGGCCCGATCGCAATCAACCGGTCCCTGTTCAAGAACATGCCTTTCGATCCGGAAAAGGATCTCGCACCCATCACACTGGCTGTGACAACACCGCAGTACCTCGTGGTCAATGCGTCGTTGCCCGTCGCCACAGTGGCGGACCTGGTCGCGCTGGCGAAGAAGTCTCCGGGAGCCATCTCGTACGGGTCTATCGGGCCCGGCAGTGCGTCGCATCTCACCATGGAGATGTTCAAATCGGCGGCGCATGTCGATATGGTGCATGTCCCTTATCGCGGGTCCGGTGCGGTCATTACCGACCTGATCGCTGGCAACGTCAAGGCCGCGTTCCTCGTGCCTGGCAACGTCCAGCAATTCGTGAAGGAGGGGCGTCTGAAGGTGATTGCCACGACTGGCACCCGACGCTTTGTCAGCGCGCCGGCGGTGCCGACGTTAATCGAATCGGGCTATCCCAATTTTGTCGCGACTTCCTGGATCGGATTCCTCGCGCCGGCACGGACTCCACAGAATGTCATCGCGCGCTACAACGCCGAGATCAAGCAAGCATTGAGTTTGCCGGACGTCCAGGAAAAGCTGCGGGCGATGGAGTTCGACGTGGTGGGCAGTTCTCCGGAGCAGTTCCGCGACTGGATCAAGGCCGATGCTGCCCGCTGGCAGAAGGTGATCCGCGACGAAAATGTCAAAGTAGAGTAAGCGCCATTGGCAGGACATGGCGGCCTATCCGGTCGCCATTAGGCGGTGCTGCCGCCCGCAGCCAAGCGCCGTCTCGGAAATGCGTCGCTTCAGGTGGACGGACTGGCGTATTTGGCGGGGCAGCGCCAGCTGACGGTGCTGTGATCGCGGTGGCACGGATGAATGACATGGAGAACATTGATGCCGCCGGCTCTGCATCGCGCGAATGGCAGGTATGAGTCAGCGCTGGCAGATCCGTTGACGGAGCATTTTGATGGTCTACGGAAGCTACTATGCCAAGGGAGAACTATTGATTGCACCGGGACTTCCCTGGCGCCGATCCGCAGTCCGGCTACCGAAGGGATAGAGGCCGTGGTTAGGACCCGCACTCCCTAATTTGGAGTATGCGGTCAAAAGCACCAACCACAGCAAGGATGATTACAGTGAATCGAACACTTTCGTTTCGATGAAGTTTCGGGACCAGAGTCGAAACGCTTGATCAGAAGATGTGACGTATGCCGGCGGCGATACCGAGCTGGTTGCTCTTGCCAGGCAACTCGGTCGTTGCGCCACCGGAAACTTTGTTGAAGTCGACCGTACCGTAGATTTGGGTTCGCTTTGACAGCGAGTATTCCGCCACTGCCACTGCGGTGTAACGCTTCCCGCTGTTATCAGCGACGCCGTTCTTGTTCCCGATGCTATCGAAGTAGAACGCACCGGTCAGGGCTAGGGCCGGCGTGGCGCTGTAGGTGATGCCAGCGTAGCCGATTCGGTCTTCGCGAGGATTTGCAACTGCGGCGGCGGTCGAAACCGTGATGCCGCGCGACGATGCATTCATGAAGTTGTTGTCGATGACACCCGTGCGATCCTTTCCACCGATGTAGCCGGCGAAGACCTTTGCGCTGCCAATGGTGTACTTGGTTCCAAGGCCCCACATCTGTTGACGATTGCCACTTGCGTCGCGGAATTGCTGATACAGCAGACCGATCCCGGCGGGCCCAAAGGCATACGTCGCCCGGCCACCCCAGTACTGATTCGCAGTCAGGCTGCCGGGTGTCTCCCCAAATCCATAGCTCGCGCCCATGCCCAGGGCGCCGAACTTTGCGTCGTAGCTTGCAACATTGTTGCTGCGAATGCGTGTGAGGAAGAATGGCCAGGAGTTCAAGTTGTAATTGCCGATCGTCAGCGGGTCGTACTCCTGGAAGAAGTTGAAGCCCTCGGTGTTCTGTCGGCCGAATCGGACCGTGCCGATGGAGGTCGCGAGTCCCACAAACGCCTTTCGGCCAAACAGGCTGCCGTTCTGGTTGGCGGTGTCGGGATCGAAGCCATTCTCCAGTTGGAAGAGTGCTTTCATGCCGCTACCAAGATCTTCCGTGCCGCGCAGGCCCCAACGGCTGTTCGTAATGGCGCCGTTTGTCAGCTCGAGCTTGCCATCGTTTGCGGCGTTGGCATTGGTGGTGTATCGAATGCTCTGATCCACAATGCCGTACAGGGTCACGTTTGACTGCGCCATGGCGGCGGGGGGAATCAGGGCGAGCTGCGAGGCGAGGAATGCAGCGGCGCTCTTGGTATTCTGCTTCATGGTGGATCGTTGTTCTGGGTTTTGGGTGGAAAGAGAAGTAAGAATCAATTGGCCGCTATTCCGGCTTGAATCCGGAGGCTTTGAGCACGGGCGCCCATTGCGCCAAGTCGACCGCCTGAGTCTTGCGGAATTCCGAGGTCGGCTGGTATGCCGTTTGGATCATTTGGGCGTTAAGGCGCTGGACTAGTGTCGGATCAGTCATGGCTTTTCCTACGGCGCGATCGATCTGCTCGACAAGTTTGGCGGGTACCTTCGAGGAGACGAACAGTCCCGTCCACCCCCCAAGGTTGACACCCTTGATGCCTTGCTCGCCTACCGACGGGATATCGGGTGCAAGCGCATAACGTGCGCTGGTCAACGTGGCGAGGATTCGAATCTTCCCGCCTCGGTGGTGTGGGATCTGGTCGACGATGGTGTCGATGCCTGCTGGCAGGTGACCGCCAGCCAAGTCGTTTACTAAGGGGGCACCTCCTTTGTAGGGGGCATGAACCCAACTGATGCCCAAGGCCTTCCCGAGAACCAGACCGGAGAAGTGACCGAAGCCTCCAGCCCCCGAGCTGCCGTAGCTTGCCTCGGCTGAATGGCCCTTCATCCATGCTCTCAGGTCGGCCATGTCCTTGACCGGTGAGCTTGCCGGCACGGCGATGGTGAGTGGATAGGAAATCAGTCGAGACACCGGCGTAAAGTCGTCGCTCAGCTTGTACGGCAGTGTGTCCGCATAGATAAGCGATTGGAGCGTCGTGAGAGCATTCGGGGCGACCAGAACTACGCTGCCGTCAGTCGGTGCGGTCTTGATGTACGCGGCCGCAACGCGGCCGCCGGCGCCTGGACGGTTTTCGACGATGACAGTCGTTTGAAGAAGCTTCTGCATTGGCTCGGCGAGTGAACGCGCGAGATAGTCGACACTTCCTCCCGGCGGATAGCCCACGACAAGGCGAATGACCGGGGGAAGCTTGTCTTCAGCCGGTACCGACATGCTCAACAGACAAAGGGCCGAGGCTAACGAAATAGCGGAGAGGCGTTTGACATCCATACACGGTGACTCCGTAGTCAAGTTAAAAATCAGACTGCGACGTCAGTGTGTGTGCTGTCCCGTCCCGCCACCAGTGCAACGCGGTAATCGTGATTGCGTTACTCAATCAAATGCCGATCGGCGCGCGCTTTGCAGAACATAAACTCATTCCCCTATGCACTTACTATTGGCGCTTTTACGTTCCGATGTGTCGCACCGCACCGTTTTAGTGATTCGATAGAGTTGTTGCGGTTGACTGCAACGGAGTGAAATACCTTGCTCAAATACAGGCGTCCGCAGCTTCTTCCGACCGTAATGGCGACGATTCTCCATTGTTTGCGTCACGAAGGTTCCTGGCTTCGTTGCGGTGCCGCGAGGCATCATTGCACCGTTTCGACGTATCACGCGGCTCCGGTGACAGCAGCTAGAAAATATCCGCACATGCGATTGGAGAGGTGTGTGGCTGGATGCCAACTAAGGGTCAGCTCTAATTTTGGCAATGTGCTGCGTGCTGAGCGGTGCACAAATAATTAGCCACGGCTAGGTGCCCTCAGAGCAAGACATTGGGTTCGCGCCGAGAGCTCCCCGAGCCGCGCGGGCTAGAGGAGTATTTCGAGAGTAAGTCGGTGTACGATTTTGCCGACGGGGCCGAGGGCTCTGCCATAACTCGCCCGCGGAATGGCCCCTGTCTGCTCTGGGCAGAAGGACCTGGCTTTAGTGGTACGTGCGTCTGGGCGCCTGCGTCTCTACAAATGGGCGAGACGAATCCGGACGCCGTATCATGCGTCAGCCGCTATTAACAATCGACATTTTGACATGCCGGACGGGGACAAACCTCGTGTGAACCATCCGTGCACCATCGCAGGAGGGCAGCGGAGTGCAATCTCTCGGAGGATGTTGCGCGACCGATACCGACGCTGGCGTGATTGAGGCATTGCGATCGCGCAATAGGCCACGGCGATCGTTCTGGTTCCAGCGCCTAACTGCTAGGCTGCCTGCTTGACTGCCTGCTGCCGCGCTGCCCTCTTTTGCCCGCCATGCTTGCTGCGCCGGGTTGCACGCATCACCAGCAGCACCACCGGCAGGATCAACACGCCCTTGATAAGATCCGGGTCCAGCGGGAAATGCACCACATGCAGAGCCTTGAGTCCGGTGCCCGCAAGCGACAGCACATAGTAGGAAATCGCCGCAACCGACAGGCCCTCGACTGCATGCTGTAGCCGCAGCTGGTTGCGCGCAGTCTGGTCCATGCCCTCGAGCAGGCGCGTGGTGTCCTGCTCTTGCGCCAGGTTGACCCGGGTGCGAAGCAGGTCGAGCGCGCGCGCCACGCGGTCACCAAACTGCTCGTGTCGCGTCCAGACCGATCTGCACGTGTCCATAGCAGGGGCGAAGCGGCGCTCCATGAATTCGGCGATAGTCGGTATGCCTTCGATCCGTTCTTCACGCAATTCCTGGATACGCGCCAGCACCAGCTTCTCGTAGGCGCGCGACGCGCTGAAGCGGTTGCCGGATTCCGCGAGCGCCTCGATGCGGACCGCGAGGTGCGTCAGCCGCTCGAGCAGCTCAGCGTCCTGGCGCCCGCCATGGCTGGTGTCCATGCTGCGCATAAGTGGCGCGAGCGCGCCCTGCAGGTTATCCACGCTGCGGCCGAGTTCGCGCGCAACAGGCAGGGCCAGCAGCGCCATCATCCGATAGGTCTCGATTTCATACAGCCGCTGCAGTAGTCGTCCGCCTTGCACTTCGCGAAAGCCGTTGTCGATCACCAGGAAGCGCGTAAAACCATCTGGCGGAATGGTCCAGTCGCAGAACACCTCGCCCCCGCCCGACACGTGGCTGCCGGCCAGAATGGGGCCGTCGATCCAGTCCCGTACGTTGTCGCGTGCAGCGGCCCCGGCCGCGCCGGAGACCAGCTCCATGCGCAGCGCCACAAGACGCTTGCCGGCGAAGCTATCAAACCACCCCGTCGGTACATGAGAGATGGCGAGGTCGGAGAAATAGTCTGCGTCATCCCTCCGCGACACAAATGTGAAGGTGGAAAACTCGGTGTGCCGCTCCCACTTTAGCTGCTTGTCATCGCTCCATCGCCCTGAATAGTGCGTCACGCCGTCGGCCGGCACTTCCAGGCCGGTCAGCCGGCACAGGTCGACCAGCAACGTATGGTGGACAGTAGTGTCGCCGTCGGCATAGATGGCGAAGTGCGTGAGCGAGGCAGAGCCGCCAATACGCAGGAAGGGGCGGGCATGCAGTTCGCGCGCAAGAGTCTCGCGCAAGGGGTGGTCCATGGTCGGCTCTGGCATAGATGGTCAGTGTTTTTGGCCAGTATGCCCGACGGCAGGCACGCCGGGAAACGCGTAATGCTGATCTGTTGCTCAGTACCCTTGATGTCAATGAAGGCGCTTGACTTCGCTGTAGTGGCGTGTTCGGCTTGGCCTCTCATGATCGGCTTTGCAGTCTTTTCCGGGAGTAATAGGAACAGCGTCAGTCCTCGATCTAGGCACACCGGGCTAATATGATGGACGGACTGTATTCCTCCGGGCCTTCAACGACAAGCCGTGCCTAGGATCGTGACGGAGAGGCTCCATAACAGAAAGCTGATCGAAGAGCGCTTCGCCATGGTAGTTGAGCAAGACTATCTCACCTTCGGTCCAGTCACGGTGGTCGTTGCCTCACGGAAGTCGCGTCGTGCCAAGTGGTTCGTCGTTACGCTCTCGATTTCGCTCTTAGGACGGATCTGTAGGTATTGGATTCGCCTCTGTGGGGAATACGCCGGATCAGACTGTCCCTCAGTTGGTGCACGCGCACATACTCCCTTGGCGACATGTTATGTCCTAAACACAAAATTCCTGTCAGGCCCGCGCATCCCCTTTCTCGGCTGTGCATGACGCCGCGGGCGCTTCGATGGGAAGGGTACTGATCCCGCGCACCGGGGACTAGCAATCAGATTCCAGAAAGAGATCGCGATTCCAGAATAGGCGCTAGCCATTTCGCGCCGCGCGGCGAAAATCCTGAAAAGCAATTTGATGATGCCGAAGGGCGCGGAGGAGCAACGCTCCGGACATCGTCAGCATTGCAACCTTGATGGAAAAAGTTCCCACATGGGAGCAAGACGATGCGCGTACCACGTGACTGTCGCGCAGTCACTTGATGCAAACGCGCACAGAGCAAGGGTGGTAATGCGCTGACCTCGCAAGACGCTCGGAGACATTCATGAAAGTAGCATTCAAATCGATCGCCACGGCTGTTGCGATTTCTTCTCTTCCCGGTTGGGCGATGGCCCAAACCTATCCAGACAAGCCCATTACGTTGATTGCGCCGTTCGCCCCTGGCGCATCAGCAGACGGGGTAGCCCGCGTGCTCGGGCGACGGCTGTCAACCTCGCTCGGCAAGCCTGTAGTCGTCGAGAATCGACCAGGCGGCGGCGGTACCACCGGTTTGATCACGCTGTCGAAGTCTGCGCCGGACGGCTATACGCTGGCAATCGGTGCGACCGGAGCGCTGGCAGTCAACAAGCTATTGCCGGATGCCGCACCGCTAGACACTTCGAAGCTCCTGCCGATCGCAAAGGTGGTAAACATTCCCCTGGTCATGGTTGCTAGCCAGGCATCAGGCTTTCATACGCTCGATGACGCCACCATGGCATCCAAGAAGGAGGCCGGCGGGATCAGCTACGGCACCTCAGGTCAATACACCATGCATCATCTGGCCGGGCAAATGCTCGTCACAGCGGCAAAGGCGAAGCTTATCGCAGTGCCGTATCGAGGCAGTACCCCCGCGTTGACTGACGTTATCGCTGGTCAGATCCCATTGGCGATCGTCGACCTCACGTCCGCCGCGCCACAAATCAAAGCAGGGAAGGTGGCGCCACTGGCCATTATGAGCGCTGCACGGGCGAAGGCCGCCCCGAATATTCCGACGGTTGCTGAAAAGGGCTATCAGGGCTTTGACGCCAACGCGTGGCTGGGTCTCTTCGCTCCGGCGGGAACACCGGAAGCGATTGTGACGAAAGTCTCCGATGCCATCCAAACGGCGCTGAGAGATCCAGCGGTTGAGGCGGAACTGACGACGCTCGCAACGGAGCCCGCGTACTTGCCGCCCGCTGAATTCAAGCGATACATCGACGCCGAATCGAGGAAATGGGCAAGGGTCGTTTCGAGCATGAAACAGCCACCAAACTAAGGGGCGCGCATTGATCGCAACACATTTGGAAAGTTCGGCCCTGCGCCGACAGATGGAAGGGGTGTCGTGAGTTCCAAAAAGCTTGTCAGTGTGGCCGACTATCAGTACGCGGCATCAAAACGTCTGCCACGCATTGCATTTGACTATCTGGAGCCGGGAGCGGAGGACCAAGTGACATGCCAACGCAACCGGGATGTGTTTCGATCATTCGAATTCCAGCCGCGGGTGCTTAGGAATGTTGCGCAGGTGGACCTGTCGACGGGTGTTCTTGGCGCGCGTCTTGGTCTGCCGCTGGTTGTGGGGCCTACGGGCTTTGCGGGTCTGTTCTGGCCGGATGCGGATAAACACCTCGCCGCCAGCGCAGCCAACGCCACGATTCCGTTCGTGCTATCGACGGCATCCACAAGCTCCATCGAGGACGTTGCATCGGACTGCAATCACAGCGGTACTCGTTGGTTCCAGCTCTATCTGCTCAAGGATCGTGACGCGACGGCAGATATGGTTGCACGAGCGGATGCGGCCGGATACGAAGCGCTGGTACTGACCGTCGATACGCCGTGCGCTGGCAAACGTGAGGCCAGTATGCGTCATGGGTCGCGACTACCGTTGCGTCTGGACGCTGAAAAGGTGATCGATTTCATGAAGCATCCGGCCTGGACCCTTCAAATGTTGCGGTATGGACAGCCGCGCTTGGCAAACTTCCCGCATTCGCGGCGCGCTCCGTTTGTCATGGAGGCCCACCTGAAGCGGGATATCGGCTGGGACGATGTGCGCTGGCTACGAAGTGTCTGGAAGAAGCCGATCATTCTCAAAGGCATTCAGAGTGTCGACGATGCACGCCTTGCTGCTGACCAGGGCATGGACGGCATTGTAGTCTCGAATCACGGTGGGCGGCAGCTAGACGGTGCGCCAAGCCCCATTCAAGTACTTGAGCATGCCGTCCAGGACGTGGGGAACCATCTGGCGGTGATGGCTGACAGCGGCTTCCGTCGGGGCGCCGACGTCGTTAAGGCGCTGGCGTTGGGAGCCAAATGCATTTGGCTCGGGCGTGCGACCTTGTATGGCGTCGCGGTTTCCGGACGACCAGGAGTCGATCATGTTCTCTCCGTGATCGAGGACGAAATGCGACGCACGATGACGCTGCTCGGCTTGCGGAGCGTCGACGAAATCGATGGTTCCGTGATCCGCCGAGTTTCGGCGTCTAGCTGACAGAACTTCTTGTTGGAGGTAGTGGCTTATGTCACGTTCCGATGTTACACCTATCGAAGAGAAGTACCTTCACGACTGGTCTGGTAGGCGGTATGGCGTTCCGAGTGCTGTGGTGCGCCCGCTGACTGTCGAGGATCTTCGCGCGATCCTTGCGGAGGCCAATAACGCCCGTACGTCATGTGCCATTCAGGGAGGGCGAACAGGTGTCTCCGGGGGATGTGCTCCCGGTGATGGTGAACTCGTCGTGGCGCTGGAGTCCTTGAACAAGATTGAGGAGGTTGACCCTGTTTCCGGCATCGCCGTTGTGCAGGGCGGCGTGGTGTTGGAGACGCTGCAGACCGAAGTCGAGAGGCTCGGCTGGTCTTTCCCTGTGGATCTGGGTTCGCGAGGAAGCTGTCAGGTCGGCGGGAACGCTGCGACCAATGCGGGAGGCAGCCGTGTTGTCAAGTACGGGAATATGCGGGAATGGGTGCTCGGCGTGGAAGCCGTGCTTGCGAATGGCGCCTTGATCGGTCCGCCCAACCGGTTGGTCAAGAACAATGCGGGTTACTCGCTGTCGTCGCTCTTGATTGGTAGTGAAGGGACGCTTGGTGTGATCAGTCGATTGGCGCTACGTCTCGTGCCGCTGGTGCCGGTACGCCGAACTCTGCTGATGGCGCTGAGTCCCGAAGCCAACGTGAATGTATTGCTGCGCGAAGCTAAGACTGGACTGCGAGAGGCCTTGTCGGCGTTCGAAATCATGTGGCCAGACTATGTTGATGCGGCGATGCTGGTTCAACAGCGGGCGCGGCCTCTGCCGGCCAGCTTCACGGGATTGCGCGCGGCACTGATCGAAGTCGAAGGTGATGGCGAGGCAACGATCGATGCGCTGTTGGAATCTTTCCTGACAAGGCAGATGGAGGACGGCTCGGTGGTCGATGCCATTGTCTCGATGTCGAGCCAGGACGCCGCTGCTTTGTGGGCGATTCGAGAATCTGTCGGGGAGATTCAGGCGACGATTCGCCCCTATGCCGGCTTCGACCTCGGAATGCCGGCAAAAGATCATGATGAATTTGCAGCGAAGGCTAAGGCCTTGCTCCTTCATGAGATGCCGCAATGCCGCAGTTTCTTTTTCGGTCATATCGGAGACGACAACCTTCACGCGCTAGTTGGCCCATGCCTAACCCCTGAAGAACGAGCAACGGCCGAGCGACTTCTTTTTGAACTGATGCCACCGCTTACGACCTCCGTCACGGCTGAGCATGGCATTGGGCGGAAACGGAAACCGTACCTGTCAATGTCGCGTTCACCCGCGGACATCACGGTAATGAAAAATATTAAGGCCGCTTTGGATCCTCACAATATTCTGAATCGAGGCCGCGTTTTCGATATGCCGATCGGGTGAGGGGCGTGCGACGGGAGCTGGAAGGCTGAGAGCTTTCTTCATGCTATTCGGCGACTCACCCGACACCAAGGCCGGCATTCAGCGCGTCGCCAGGAAAGGGTATTAACCCGTCGTATCCACAGCCTCCAATGGGTTCGGCGGGTATTTCATGGCCGGTCAGGTACTCGACTGCACTGCTGGCTTACCCTGCCTTCAAACTGAGGCTTGGTAGCCGCGAGTCCCTGAACGGAGCCGCGACTTCCCAAGTAACCTCGCTGCTTGAGTTCTTCCCAGATCAGTTCAAGAAAACGACAGCCCTGGACGATTCGTTCCTCGATATAGTCAAGATAGGGATCCAAAGGCGTCGGACCCCGCGCCCGGGGTGCGCGCAGGAAATCCGCCCGTGCGACGTCGTCTGGTCCGTCGTCATGGCCTGCGCTGCAATCGTAGCACGCCGAATGGCGTCGCGCCTCAGTGCGCGAGGTGGTCCAGCACCAACCGGTTGAATGCATCGGCATGTTCCCACTGCACCCAGTGGCCACACCGGCTGAACAGATGCATCCGCGCGTTGGGCAGGCCGGCCATCAATCGCAATCCGACATCCATCGGCACGAAGCGGTCGTCACGGCCCCAGACCACCAGCGTCGGCGCGGCGATCTCTCCCAGGCGAGTGCCGTAATCGGTGAACTGCCTGGGATTGGCTTCCAGGCTCTTGACGAAGTTCTCCAGGTGGTCGCGCCGCGCCAGCATATTGTCGAGGCGGGCTTGCATCAGGGCATCGGTGAGCGCGCTCGGGTCAAAGACGAAGACGCTCATCATCCGCTTGAGGTTCTCAATAGTGGGCTCGCGGTAGAGTCCGTTGAGCAGCTTGATGCCTTCGGTCGGCATGGGCACGAACTGGCTCGGGCCGCCGGTGCCGCCGCCCATCAGCACGAGCTTGCCGACGCGCTGCGGGTTAGCCAGCGCAAAGGCCACGGCGCTATGGCCGCCCATCGAGTTGCCGATGACATGCACCCGCTCGATCTCCAGCGCATCCAGCACGGCTTTGAGCACGTTGCCGTTGAGCTCGGAACGCGAACCGGTGTTGACCACGGTGTCGCTCTTGCTCCAGCCGGGACAGTCCACCAGCAGCACGCGGTAGCCTGCCCCCACCAGAGGGTCGATATTCCGGTTGAAGTTGGCCCAGCCGCTGGCGCCAGGCCCAGAGCCGTGCAGCATGACGACGGTCTCGGCGCCGGCGCCGGCATCGTTGTAGTGAATCTGGAAGGTGGATTCTCCGACCTGCACGGAGATATAGCGGCTGGTCGAAGCCTCGGTGATGGCTTGCGTTGTCGTATTCATGATGAGTTTCCTTGCGGTCACGACTGCGCCGCGGGCGCGCGCTTGAGCAGGTCGAGCGCGACATCGACGATCATGTCTTCCTGACCACCAACCATTCGGCGCTTGCCGAGCTCGACGAGAATGTCCACGGTCTTCAGGCCGTACTTCCTTGCCGCCACTTCAGAATGGCGCAGGAAGCTGGAGTAGACCCCGGCATAGCCGAGCGCGAGCGTCTCGCGGTCGACGCGCACGGGACGGTCCTGCAGCGGGCGCACGATGTCGTCGGCGGCGTCCATCAGCGTGTACAGGTCGGTGCCGTGGTTCCAGCCCATGCGCTCCGCGGCGGCGATAAACACCTCCAGCGGGGCATTGCCCGCGCCGGCGCCCATGCCGGCCAGCGAGGCGTCGATGCGGTCGCAGCCTTCCTCGACGGCGACGATTGAGTTGGCGACGCCGAGCGAAAGGTTGTGGTGCGCGTGCATGCCGGTCTGCGTGTCCGGGTCCAGCACATCCTTGAGCGCACGGAAGCGCGTGCGTACCTCGTTCATGGTGAGCGCGCCGCCGGAGTCGACCACATAGATGCAGGTCGCGCCGTAGCTTTCCATCTTCTTCGCCTCGGCAGCCAGGTGCTGCGGTGTGGTCATGTGGCTCATCATCAGGAAGCCAACCGTGTCCATGCCGAGCTGGCGCGCGTACGCGATGTGTTGCTTCGAGATGTCGGCTTCGGTGCAGTGCGTGGCCACGCGTACCACGCGCGCGCCGGCGTCGTAGGCGGCCTTCAGGTCGTGCGTAGTGCCGATGCCGGGCAGAAGCAGCGTGGCGATTTTCGCGTGCTCCACCACGTCAGCGACCGCGGCGATCCATTCGAGATCGCTGTGCGCACCGAAGCCGTAGTTGAAGCTGGAGCCCTGCAGGCCATCGCCATGCGCGACTTCGATGCTGTCGACTTTGGCACGGTCCAGCGCGCGGGCGATGTCCTTGACGTTCCGGATCGAGTACTGGTGGCGGACGGCATGGCTGCCGTCGCGCAGCGTGACATCGGAGATATAGAGTTTCTTGTCGGCGGGGATCATGCGCAGGCTCCTTCGGTCGTCGCTTTGGCGCTCAGCATCGCTTGCGCCATCCGTTCGGCGGTCGCAAGGGCGGCTGAAGTCATGATGTCGAGATTGCCGGCATAGGCAGGCAGGTAATGCGCGGCGCCTTCCACTTCGAGGAAGACCGAGGTCTTCAGGCCACTGAAGCAGCCAAGGCCTGGCAGGTTAAGCGGCGCGCCGGGCGGAATCTCGTCGAACTGCACGGTCTGCTTGAGGCGGTAGCCGGGGACGTAGCCGCGCACGGCCTGGACCATCTCCTCGATCGAGGCGGCGATCCTGTCGCAGTCAGCCAGCTCGGACAGCGTGTAGACGGTATCGCGCATCATGACCGGCGGTTCGGCCGGGTTGAGCACGATGATGGCCTTGCCCCTGGCGGCGCCACCGACAGCCTCGATGGCCTTGGAGGTGGTCTCGGTGAACTCGTCGATATTGGCACGGGTGCCCGGGCCGGCCGACTTGCTGCTGATCGAGGCGACGATCTCCGCATAGTGGACCTTTGCCACGCGCGACACGGCAGCGACCATGGGAATGGTCGCCTGGCCGCCGCAGGTCACCATGTTGACATTGGCTGCGTCGAGGTGGGCGTCGAGGTTGACCACCGGCACACAATACGGGCCGATTGCGGCCGGCGTCAGGTCGATGACACGCAAGCCAGGCTTGCGAGCGCGCAGTTGCGCGTCGTTTCTCACATGCGCGTTGGCGGAGGTGGCGTCGAAGACAAAATCGATGTCATCGAACCCGGGCAGCCGCATCAGCCCTTCGGCACCTTCATGCGTGGTGGCGACGCCCAGGCGCGCGGCGCGCGCCAGCCCGTCGGAGGCCGGATCGATACCGACCATGGCCGCCATCTCCAGGTGCTGGCTGTTGCGCAGGATCTTGATCATCAGGTCCGTGCCGATATTGCCGGAGCCGATGATCGCGGCTTTGAGTTTCTCGGAAGCCATATGGATTCTCCTTTATTCGGCAAACGTCGCGTGGACGCTTCCCAGGCCTTCAATCTCGGTAGTAAATGTGCCGGGTTCGGTGACGGCCACCATGGGTCCGAGCGCGCCGGTCAGCACGACATCACCTGCGCGCAGCGGCGTGCCCAGCCGCACCATGCGGTCTGCGAGCCAGACCGCGGCATTGAGCGGGTTGCCGAGGCAGGCAGCGCCGCTGCCGCGCGATAGCACCTCGCCGTCGCGCGACAGCGTCATCGTGCACGCGCCGAGATCGAGGTCGGCCAGCGCCACGGGGCGGCTGCCGAGCACGAAGCGTGCGCTCGACGCATTGTCGGCAACGGTGTCGACGAAGCGGATATCCCAGGCATTGACGCGGCTGTCGACCACTTCGATGGCTGCCAGCGCATACGCCGTGGCGCGCAGGATGTCGGCGAACGTGTGTTGCGCATGCGTGAGGTCGTGTTCAAGTACGAGCGCGATCTCGGCCTCCACCTTCGGCTGGATCAGGTGCGACAGCGAGATCGGCTGGTTCTCGCCAACGGCCATGCCGGCGAACAGCGTGCCGAAATCCGGCTGATCAACGCCGAGCTGCTTCTGTACGGCGACGGAGGTCAGGCCGATCTTGCGGCCGACAATGCGCTCGCCGGCGGCCATGCGGGCGTCGGTGTTGGCTTGCTGGACGGCATAGGCGGTGGCCATGTCATCCAGCGCAATCTCGCCGCGTACCGGCGCGATGGTCTGGCGCGACGCTTCGGCCGCGCGCAGTCGCGCGGCGAGCGTGTTCACGATCTGTGGATCGGGCATCGGATTCTCCTTGGTCGGGTCAGGTTGCCGTGGCTGCCGCCGAGAGCGGCGTGGCGTGCATGGTGGCAAATCCTGCGATCCACTCTGGGATCGCGCGGTAGTAGTCGAGCGACGCACGGTAGAGGCCACAGGCGGCCAGCGTCGCGAACGCTGCCACCCATGTGCGGATCTCATGCGCGGACTTGCCACCGTCGCGCGTGATGGCGTCGTTGCTCATGCTGTCGAATACGGTCAGATCTCCGGCGGCCAGTTGCGTCAGGAAGGCGCGGTCCCACTCCGGATTCAGCGGGCGCAACGGGCTGTCGCCGGCGGTGAACGACCGTGCCGCGGCAACCGTACGCGCCTGGCGCGTCGTGCGCGCTTCAGCCGACGGGTTGCGGCCCGCGATCAGGCGCTCGGCAACTTCTGCGCTGGCACCGGCGAGTTCCGGTACCGGTGGTTCGTGCGAGATGCCGCCGGAACCCACCACCAGCACGCGCTTGCCGGTGCGCGACAGGAAGCGTCCGGTCGCGTCGCCGAGCAGGCGCGCACGCCGCAGGCTGGCCATCGGCGGCGCTACCGAATTGATGAAGACAGGGACCACCGGATAGCGGTCCAGTCCGCAGGTGAGGACATCCAGCGCTTCCGCGAAGCCATGGTCGACCTGCATCCTGTACGACAGCGAAACGTCGATGTCGGCAGCGAGCACGCTTGCGGCCAGTGCCTCGGCAAGTTCTCCGGGCACTGGCAAGGGGCCGGCAGGGCTGTCGAAGTCGCCGATCGCCCGCGCGGCGGCGCCGATGCAGAACGGCGGCATCACGTCGTAGAAAAAGCCGTTGAAGTGGTCAGGCGCGAAGACAACGATGAGTTCGGGGTCGAACGCGCGTACGCGCTGGCGTGCCGCCGCCTGCACGCGATCGATCTCGGCGACAACGTCAGGCGCGGGGTCGAAGTAGCCGCGCAACGGTGTGTGCGACAGGCATTCAAGATGTATTGGCATGGGTTAGCTCCTCCTGCTCTGCAACTGCTGCGGGAATTCCCGTTCGCAGACTATAGGGCCGGCCCAGCCAGAGAGGGTGCACGCTGTGCACCTTAACGCCGGATTGTCTTGAAGGGGGAGGGGGATCTACTTAGCATTCGACTCACCCCCTACAGGAGACAAAGCATGTATTCCAGTCCCGCCCCCGGCCTGTTTTCCGAGATGGTGGACGAGCGGCCACACGAGTTCCGAGTGTCGACCGGCGCATACCGCGGCGCCGAAGTCTTCGAGAAGGAACTGGAGCGCGTCTTCTACCGCACATGGATCTATCTTGGCCACGAGAGCGAAGTCGAGAAGCCCGGCGACTTCAAGTCCACGCAGGTCGGCACCCGTCCCGTGATCCTCGCGAAGAGCCGCGAAGGGAAGGTGCATGCGTTCCTGAACGCCTGTCCGCATCGCGGCGCGACGGTCTGCCGTGAAGAGAAGGGCAATACGCGGGCCTTTGTCTGCCCGTACCACGGCTGGTCATTCCGGACCTCCGGCGAGCTGATCGGCATCCCGGACGAAGCACGCTACCCGGAATGCTTCGACAAGTCCGACAAGCACCTCAAGGCGCTGCCGCACGTGGCGTCCTATGGCGGCCTGATCTTTGGCTCGTTCAATCCAGACGTCGAGCCGCTCGAGGACTTCCTGGGCGGGGCCAAGCGGCACATCGATATCTGGCTGCGGCGCACTGCCGGCGCGCGCTACAAGGTTGCTACCGCGCACAAGTACGGATTTGACGGCAACTGGAAATTCCAGGCGGAGAACGTATACGACGGCTATCACCCCGGCTTCGTGCACCGGTCCGCCTTCAATACGGTGCGCAAGTTCGAGGGCTCATTCGAGAATCGCGCGCTCGACGTTGCCGTGCGCCAGCAAGGCTATACACGCGGCTATCCGGAGGGGCACGGCACGCTCGAAGCGGGTGCGCCGCTCGAATCGGGCGGGATCGATCCCGCGGTCCGCCAGGCCTACACTGACCAGCTCAAGGCGCTCTATGGCGACGAGGGGACCGACGAAGTCTTGACCAATCGCCAGTTCCTGATCTTCCCGAACCTGACGATCTTCGATTTCAACATCCGCGTGATCCAGCCGATTGCTCACGACCGCACC
Organism: Cupriavidus sp. L7L; assembly: GCF_004353535.1. Classification (NCBI taxonomy): domain Bacteria; kingdom Pseudomonadati; phylum Pseudomonadota; class Betaproteobacteria; order Burkholderiales; family Burkholderiaceae; genus Cupriavidus; species Cupriavidus sp. L7L. The sequence goes on along the minus strand of NZ_SMNY01000015.1, from coordinate 54,397 downwards.
GAAGTCTATTCATATCCGCTGCTGATCGAGGGTGCGCACGACGAGCTCAACAGCAACCGCATGCTGGATGCCCAGACCCGCGTCGGCACGGCCGGCATCCTGTCCGCGGATGACATCGACGTCTTCGCCGGCGGCCAGAATGCACTGAAGGCGGAAGGCATGGGATGGATCACGCTGAGCCGCGGGCTTGGCAAGGAAGACGTCAACCCTGATGGCGAACGGGTTGGCGTCTACAGCGATGAAACGCCGCAGCGCGCGTTCTGGCGCAAGTGGCAAGGGCTGATGGCCGAGAACAACTGACTAGGATGAGGAAAGACATGTCAAACGCCATTCAGTCCCTGGTGCTGCGTGAAGCGCAACTGCTCGACGAAGGCAAGCTCGACGATTGGCTCGCACTCTATGCCGAGGATGCGACCTACTGGCTGCCGATCGACGAGAACGCTGACCCGATGCAGGATTCGTCAATCATCTACGACAACCGCATGCGCCTGGAGATGCGCGTCGAGCAGATCATGCGCCAGGCACGGGTGGCCCAGTCCCCAGCCTCGTCGACGCTGCACATGGTCAGCAATCTCGATATCGATGAGGAAGGCGCCGATCGCGCACGGGCGACGTTCGCCTTGCTGGTAGTGGAGGTCCGTTCGGGCGACTGGCGCCAGACCGGGCTTGGGGAAACACGGCTGTTCCCCGGTCGCTGCACCATGTCGTTCACTCGCGTCGGTGACGACTGGAAGATCACCGACAAGACCTTTGTCCTGCTGAACCGCAAGCAGCCGCTAATCGGTCTGTCGTTCCTGTTGTAGGAGCGGCCAGCTCTAGCCGGCACCGATCCGGCAATTCACCATAACGAGAGTTACGGAGACAGCCCCCAATGAAGTTCATTGCTAACAGCATCCGCCCCTTTTTTCTCGCTGTCGCCGGCGTTATGCTATGCGCCAGTGCGCACGCGGAGAGCGCGTTCCCGGGCCGACCGGTCAAAATCGTCGTGCCGTTTGCGGCCGGCGGATCGTCCGACAGCGCCGCTCGCATCCTGGCCGAGCGCCTTTCGCGCAAGTGGAAGCAGCCGGTCATTGTCGATAACCGCCCCGGCGCCAACGCGCTGATCGGCGCGTCGCTGGTGGCCAAGGCGCCGGCAGACGGCTACACGCTGCTGCTTGCACCGGTGTCGATGGGGACGATCAATATCTTCGTCAAGCAGCCCGGCTTCAGCCCGGAAAGGGACCTGATCCCAATTTCCCAGGTGGCTCAGGGTGATTATGTGTTGACGGTCTCCAAGGACCTGCCGGTCAAGAGCATGGGCGAGTTCGCCGCCTACGCGCGCAGTCATCCGGGCAAGGTCTTCCATGGTGCGTTCGGCGGGGCGTCGATGCTGGCCTTCGAGCAATTCTCCAGCCAGATGCAATTCAAGGCGCAGAACGTCAACTATCGCGGTGAGTCGCTTGCGCTGGGAGACCTGATGGCCGGCAACGTCCAGGCCGTGTTCGCGACGCTCATGGGGGCGAAGCCGCTGATCGACAGCGGACGCATCCGAGCGCTTGGCGTGCCGTCCAAGGTGCGCGCCGCCATTGCCCCGGATATCCCCGCCGCCGACGAAAGCGGGGCCAAAGGATTCTATGTCGATTACTGGTTCGGCTTGATGGCGCCAGCGGGGACGCCGCATGACGTGGTCGGGAGGATCGGCGCCGCAGTCGCCGACGTGTTGGGCCAGGCCGACGTCAAGGCAAAGCTGCATGCGCACGGCCTGACCGCGCGTGCATCCAGCCCGGAAGAGTTCGGCAAGCTGATACGGCTTGAGAATGTACGCTGGACCGCGGTGGCCAAGCAGGCCGGCATCGAGCCGCAATAACAGGAGGTCATCCCATGCTGGCACTGAGCAAAGTCGAACCAGGCCTCGATGGCCTCGCGGTCGGCCAACACGAAGTCCGCGCACCCGCGGCGGACGAAATCCTGCTGAAGGTGCATGTGGCCGGCGTCTGCGGCACCGACATGCAGGTCTACCGCGGAACGGGTACTTTTGCGCGACGGGTCCAGCTTCCGACGATCCTGGGCCATGAGGTGTGCGGTACGGTGGTCGAGGTCGGCGCGGGCGTCCAGTCAGTGCGCAAAGGCGACCTGGTCAGTCTCGAAAGTCATATCCCATGCTGGCAATGCCCAGCTTGCCTGAGCGGCCGCTCCCATGTGTGCCCACGCACCCGCTACCCCGGCATCGATATCGACGGTGCCTTTGCCGAGTATGTCACGGTGCCCGCGTCGATCGCCTGGGTGAATCCTCCTGACGCGTCACCGGAAATGGCGGCCTTGCTTGAGCCGCTCGGCATCGCCGTCCATGCCACGCTGGAAGGCAGCGGCGTATCGGGGCAGGTTGTGGTGGTGAACGGCTGCGGGCCAATTGGCTTGATGAACGTTGCAGTCGCCCGGCACTTCGGTGCACGCCGCGTGATCGCGGTTGATCCGAATCCTGCCCGCCGCCGCGTCGCCGAACTGATGGGCGCCGATCATGCCGTCGACCCTATCGCGCAATCACCGGTGGATGTTGTGCGGGACATGACCGGCGGTGAAGGCGCGGACGTGGTGTTCGAATACACCGGCAGTGCCGAAGGGGCGCGCAATTGCTTCGCGATGGCGGCGCCGCTGGCGGAGGTGCGCTGGTGTGCCACACCGGCCGGCCCCATTGAGTTCGATTTCGGCCTGTGGCGCAAGGGGCGGCCGACCGTCTACAACATCCACGGCCGCAGGCTCTGGCGTACGTGGCAAATGGCGGCACCGCTTGTCTACGACCGCCACATCGATCTCGGCCCGATCGCCAGCCATCGGGTGCCATTAGCGGAGGGCAAGCGGGCGTTCGAACTGATTGTTGCTGGCGAAGCGATCAAACCAATGATTATCTGTTCCTGAAGCCATGGATACCAAGATTTCCCTCCGGGTGACGCGCTGCGAAGATGTGGCGCTGGACGTCAAACTGCTCGAGCTGGAGCATGTGGATGGGGCGCCGCTGCCGGCATTCGAGGCGGGTGCCCATGTCGAGTTGCAGTTGTCGGAGCAACTAGCGCGCAGTTATTCCCTGCTGAACTCGCCGGCGGAGACCAACCGCTACCAGATCGCGGTACATCGCCGGCCGGACAGCCTGGGCGGATCGCACTATATCCACGAGACCCTGCGCGCCGGCCAAGTCGTGCAGGCCAGCCATCCGCGCAACAACTTTCCGTTGCTGGAAGATGCCGGCCATACCTGCCTGATCGCCGGCGGCATCGGCATTACGCCCTTGCTTTCCATGCTCCATCGGCTGAATGCCCTTGGTCGTTCCTGGGAGCTGCACTACTGCGCGCGGACGGCAGGTCATGCGGCATTTGTCGAGGCGTTGATCGAGATCGGTAAGGCGACGGGAAACCGGATCCACTACTATTTCGACCGGGATCCGGGCGGCAAATCACTGGATTTCGACGCACTCGTAGGCTCGCTGCCTGCGCATACCCACGTGTACTGTTGCGGACCGAAGGGCATGCTCAATGACTTCGAGCGGTCCACCGCGCATTGCAGTGAGCGCGCCCATGTCGAGTACTTCAATGCCAAAACCGAAGCGGCGACGGATGGCGGCTTCACCGTCGTACTGTCGCGCAGCGGACTGAACCTGCAAGTCCCGCCAGGGCGGACCATCCTTGACGTGGTCCTGGATGCTGGGGTATCGGTGCAATGTTCCGGAAGTTGCGAAACCCGTATCATCTCCGGCGAGGCGGACCACAGGGACGCGCTGTTGTCGCCTGAAGAGCAGGCAGCCAACCAGTGCATGATGATCTGCTGCTCCGGCGCGAAGTCCCCGGAACTGGTGCTGGACCTGTGAGTTTCGCGGGGAGCTGGTTCGCTACAATACTGCAATCAGCCAGAACACACCCCCACCGATGTCGCAGGCCACCGGCAATACCTATCGCCACTGCCAGTCCCTGGTCCGGGGGCTGGAGATACTGTCGGCACTGAACCGTGTCCCTAGCGCATCGGCGTCGATCATGGATCTTTGCCGCGTGACAGGCCTGCACCGTACCACGGTCAAGAGACTGCTCGAAACGCTGCGCGAAGAGGGGTACGTGGAATGGGAGCCGGCGACAAACTATTACCGGCTGACATTTCGGGTCCAGCAATTGAGCTATGGCTACAGGGAGAGCGTTTCCATCACGGAGACGGCATGGCCGTTGATGCGCTCGCTGTCAAAGACCCTGGTATGGCCTTGCTCGCTGGTTGCGCCCGAGGGCGACGAGATGGTCGTGCGGGTATCGACGCGGTCCTTCAGCCCGCTGTCGTTCCACCCTGGCATGCCCGGACGGCGAATGTCCATGCTGACGACCGCGGCAGGAAGGGCCTTTCTCGCTTTTTCCACCGACGAGGTTCGCGAAAACCTGCTTGAAATTCTCCGGAGTCGCACGGACGAAGAGGGCGAGCGCAGCCGTGACACCCGTACGGTGCAGGAGATGATCCAGCTGACCCGCAAGCGCGGCTACGGGCAGAACCTGGGGGAATGGCAGGAAGAGCCGAAATTCGGCGCGGTTGCGGTGCCACTCTGCCATCAGGGGCGGGTGCTGGTTTGCCTGAACATCGTGTTCCTGCTTAGGGCCGTGAAGGACAAGCAGGCACAGCACAAGATCGTGGCGGAGATGCTCCATACCCGGAAGCTAATCGAAGAGCGCTTCGGCATGCGTGGCTGAGTTGTCCTGCCCTGAGAAGGTCGTTCCGGCTTTGCCCCGGCACACCCCTTGCAGCAGTGCGAAGTTGGGGCCAGTGCCGCAACATTTGGCGGTGCATTGGTCGCCCGATTTTGGTGCGGGCGGCCATGGGAGTTCATTATGGAGTCTGGGCCGGCAGGGCGACGTCGGTCAGCGAAAGCGCGGCTTCGGCAATGTTGACCAGGCGGCGTTGTCCATCGAAGCCTTCTGCAAGGCGCGGAATGCCTCGTCCTCGCTGAGCCCAATGCGGGCCATCAGCGCACTCTTGTCGCGCTCGTCCCACCGCTCTTCCTTTGCCGGCATGGCGAAATCGGTAGACGCTTCTACGACAACGACGCCAACAACTCTCCTGTCCGACCACGGTTTCTGCCCCACGTGAAGGCTGCCCGGATCTCGAGGAGTAATTGCCACGCAGCTGCATCCGTTCCTTGGCGTTGCCATTGCCGCGCGAGGCTCAACACGCATTGCAACTCGATGGACTTGGCATCGACACGCCTGGCGCAGACTGAGATGGAGCTAGAAGCGGCACGGCGCGCCCTCCAAGAGCGCAAGCTGATCGCTTTGACAACGATGGTCTCCCCTTGCGCGTCGCTTATTTGTGCGAAAATGCGTGCCTTCGCGGGTGTAGCTCAATGGTAGAGCAGAAGCCTTCCAAGCTTACGACGAGGGTTCGATTCCCTTCACCCGCTCCAATGGGCCTGTAGCTCAGTTGGACAGTAGCGATCGGCTCCTAGCCGATTGGTTGCCGGTTCAAATCCGTCTAGACTCCTCAGTTTTCTCCAGCACAACGCAGCCATCCTTGTTGACTATGCGCGTGCAAGGCGGCGGGGAGGCGAATCTCTACCGCTCCGGCAGAATCAGTGAGGAATCATCTGATCAACCGCCGCCTGTCCAAACGGGCCTGTCATTTTTTTTGTGTGCAGGGCAGGTAAAGGCTCACCGTCGATTGAGCGGTGAGCCAGCATTATCTCAACGATGCGGGTGGGTGAAGCGTTCCTCGTAGAGGACCGCAAACTGGTTCATGGCAGCCTTCCAGTCATGCGTTGAACTGCCCCACTTCCCGGTGATGTTACGCAGGGCCAGCCATAGCAGCTTGGTCGCCGCCTCGTCGCTGGGGAAGTGCCCGCGCGTCTTGATGATCTTGCGCAGTTGCGCGTTGATGCTCTCAATGGCATTGGTAACCGGCATGATAGGAACCGGTGCCCTCCTCCTCACCGAGTAACTTGGTGTATGGTTCGACCATCCGGGACAGGGGCACCGGGGAGCACTTCGGGTGGGCAGGCCGTTCATATACGTTGAGCTGCGAGCTCGTGTTAGTAGTTGGCCGCCCCTGCGACCCGCCCGGTTGCGCTGCGAGCGCGAATCCGTAGTTGTCGTGCTGTCCCACCGGCTCCCATTTGCGATGTTTCCCATGGGAGACGCCAATGCGAGTGATAGGACTGGATGTATCGCGATCCGTAGCCGAGATCGCCTATCTGGAGAATGGTCTGCTACGCGCTGGAGGGCGCGTCGGACTGCGACGCGACGAGCTCGAACGCTTTGCCGCCAAGCTAAAGCCCGACGACCACGTAGTACTCGAGGCGACCGGCAATACGATCGCCATTGCGAACGTGCTGACGAGTCATGTTGGCAGAGTGATCGTCGCCAACCCGCTGCAAGTCCGTCTGATTGCGGAAGCCCGCGTCAAGACGGACAAGATCGATGCGGCCATCCTTGCGCAACTCTATGCGAGTGGCTTCCTGCCCGAGGTCTGGATTCCAGACGAAGCTACGCAAGCGATGCGGCGGCAGGTGTCGCGCCGCGCGCAGATCGTGCGGCAGCGGACGCGGCTCAAGAATGAGATTCACGCTGTCCTTGCCGCGCATCTCATCGAGCGGTGTCCCGTGACAGACCTGTTTGGCAAGAAAGGGCGGGCCTGGCTGAGCTGGCAGCCGCTACCCACCGACGAACGCATCGGGATCGACCAGCGGCTGCACGAGCTGGACCGGCTGGCAGAGAATCTGCAGGAGATTGATCGCGTCCTGGCCCAATCCGCAATTCAGGACGACAGGCTGCGCAAGCTCCTGACCATCACCGGCATCAACACCACCGTGGCAATCGGGTTGCTCTCGGCCATCGGTGATATCGCCCGCTTTCGCTCGCCGGAGAAATTGGTCAGCTACTTTGGCCTCAATCCGTCGGTCTACCAATCCGGCTTGCAACCAGCAAAACACGGACACATCAGCAAGCGCGGACGTTCCTATGCGCGTGCCATGCTGGTCGAGGCTGCCTGGGCCGCAGCGCAAACGGCCGGCCCCGTCCGAGCCTTCTTCCTACGTATCCGCGATCATCGCGGTCAGCAGATCGCGGCTGTTGCCACGGCACGCAAGCTGGCGATCATCGTCTGGCACGTCCTCACGCGTAACGAATGCTTCGCTTGGGATCGCCCAGCGCTGACTGCGCGAAAGACCCGTGAGCTGGAACTGCAGGCAGGCATGCCTGCTGCGCGCCGCGGTAACCGCAAGGGGTCTGCCGCCGCCTACAATCTGAAGTCCGTCCGGGATCTGGAGCGTGCAGTCGGCGAGCAAGCCGAGCAGGCTTACCAACGCCTGTTCTCGCGCTGGAAGCAAGCACGACCGCAGGCGAGAGCCGTACGAGCTCCTTGGCCACCAACACGGACACCATGAACGACTCAGAGGGCACCGAGGGCTTGTCAACTTCATCCGTCGTGTAGATGATCTTGCGGATCGCCGGGGGGAACGTAAAGAACGGGATCACCTGGTCCCAGGCGCGGCGCCAGGACGCGGCGATCGAGGGATGTTTCTTACCCCATTCTCCCTGCTCGAAGGCCGCCAGTTCGGCCAGCGCCGCCTCAACCGTGGGCGCGGTGTACACGGGCTTGAGCGATGCCGCCACGGCCCGGCGCTCTTTCCAACCGGCGTAATCCAAGCTGTTACGGATCAGGTGCACGATGCAGGTCTGCAGCGTCGTATTCGGGAACACCGCATTCAAAGCCTGTTCCATGCCCTTGAGGCCATCAGTGACCGCGATCAAGATGTCCTGCGTGCCACGGGTCTTCAGGTCGTTGAACACCTTCATCCAGAACTTGGCGCCTTCGGTGCTCTCGATCCACAGGCCCAGGATGTCGCGCGTGCCGTCGGGCAGCACGCCCAAGGCCAGGTAGACGGCCTTGTTGCGTACCACGCCGTCCTCGCGCATCTTGACCCGCAGCGCGTCGAAGAACACCACCGGGTACATCACCTCCAGCGGGCGAGCTTGCCAGGCGGTGACCTCGTCCATGACCGCATCGGTCACCGAACTGACAAACTCGGGCGAGACCTCGGTGCCGTACTGTTCGGCCAGAAACGCCTGGATCTCGCGCACGGTCATGCCGCGGGCGTACATCGCAATGATCTTGTCGTCGAACCCGGTGAAGCGCCGCTCGTGCTTGGGAATCAGGATCGGATCGAAGCTGCCGTCGCGGTCCCGCGGGATGTCCACCCGCAGCGGCCCGTCCTCGGTCAAGACCGTCTTGGCGCTCTTGCCATTGCGCTGATTGGCCGTGCCGGCTGGGCGCTCAGCGCCAGCCGGGTAGCCCAGATGATGGCCGAGCTCAGCGCCCAGCGCCCGCTCGATCAGGGCCTTCTTGAATGCCATTGAGGCGTCCTGCACGGCCTCAGCGGTCATCGGACCCTTGACGAAATGGGCAATCAGGTCCTCGGGGATGGTCGGCAGCTCAAGGTCGGCGGCTAGACTGGTCTTGGTTTTGCGTGGCATACATGCTCCTTGGCGACATGTTATGCCCTAAACACAAAATTTCTGACAGGTCCGTCCAAACGACAGCAGATGCGGTGGTCTATCAGCGGTGCCCACTACCTTCTTCAGGCGCGAGTCGAACTGCTGGATGGCCAGCTGGAGGAGTCGGTCGCCGTAGATCCAACTGAGCACGTAGACGGGACATCCTCCAATTCGTTCCACTCCCACGAACCGCGATCTTCAACACACTCGACAGGAATCGACTTGCAGAAATAAAACGCAACTAACCGCCTGGCTCGAACTTCAACCTTAACATGCCGGCTTGCAAGGGCGGGGCAGTCGTCGTCCGTCACTGCTTTTAAGTCAGCTGACCAACCCATTCCCGCGCCAATCCCGAAGGCAGCAACTTTCCGCCAGCATGGTTTCACTATCCGGGCATAGGACCTTATTGGGCTGGTGTCACGTCCGCCGATGCTTGTCGGATGGTGCGGAAATGCTCTTCTCGTGGCATGCAGGCGGGACTACGACTTACTGCCCCAGCCGATCCGATGCCGCTCCTGGGTGGCTTCATGGCTCGCATCCTCCTCGCTGTGCAGATAGCCCGCTCGTCGTCTACAGCGAACTGTGCCCGAAGTTGTCGCGCACGAAGCGCAGATCCACCTGCCGGTCGGTCATGTGCGAGCCCGCGTTGTGGCGCAGCCAGTGCGCTGAGGCGCTGGCCAGCACCGCGGCTTGCGGCTCCCATTCCGGCCCGCGTGTCCGCAGGCGCGCCGCGGCCATGCCGAACACCTCTTTCAGGATCAGATGCAGCGCGCCGCGTGACAGCGATTTCTTGCTGCCTGCTTTTCCAATGACCGGTAGTACCAGCGGACGCGTCTCCCCGAACTGGGGGGTAGCCGGCAACGCGTGGGCGCGGCGGTAGCGCGCCAGTTCGGCAATCAGTTCGTCAGTCGCCGGCACCAGCCGGGGCTTGTTGCCTTTGCCGGTCACCCCCAGCCACCAGCGCTCGACACCCTGGGCATCGCGCCGGCAGAAGAACGCGCCCATGGTGGTAGCCGTCAGTTCCGACGCCCGCAAGCCGCCCAGATAGAGCACCGTCAGCACCCAGCGGCAGCGGGCCGCGTGCAGCCGTTCCCGCGCCGTCTCGGCCGGCATCGCTGCGACCGCCAGCAAAGGCGCGTGTCGATATCCTGGTACCGGCCGACGCGGGCGAAGCAGCTAGAAAGCGCACCGTGGAAGTCAGCGGCGACGAATCACCGGAAGTCTGGCTAGACCCCGGTAGACCGGGTTGCCGTTCCAGTGCGGTTCGGCGTCTATGAGTGAAAGCGCGGGCCAATGACGCAGAATCGCCCGGAATACGATCTCCGCCTCCATCAGTGTCAGCGCGGCGCCGATGCAGACATGTGGACCATGCCCGAACGAAAGGTGGGAGCCTTCGCGTCGGGCGATGTCCAACTCGTCCGGGTTGCGGAAGCGCGCCGGGTCACGATTGGCGGCGCCGATCAGGGCAACGACCAGATCGCCGCGCCGCAGCTGCCGCCCGTGCAGCATCATGTCTTTGGCAACCCGGCGTCCCGTGTACTGGACCGGGCTCTCATAACGCAGCAACTCGCGCAGGGCATTGAGCAGCAGTTCTGGGGTTTGCTGCAGGCGCTGCCATTGCTCGGGATGGCTCAGTAGTGCGTGCAGTCCGTTGCCAAGCAGATTGCGCGTCGTTTCATGACCAGCAAACAGCAACATCGCGCATTGCGCCAGTAATTCGGCACCGGCCTCGATCTTGCCTTCGGCCTCGGCGTACAGCAGATGCCCGATCAGGTCCCGCTGTTGCGGCGGCGAGAGATCCGTGTCCTGTGCCTTGCGCCGTGCCAGCATCGCTTCAAAGGCTGCCGCCATTTTGAGCAGGCTGACCTGGGCGCGTCGTTTCAGCGCGGCGTCCGGATCCGGTGCGCCGATGAAGGCCGCCAGGTCTTCGGACCAGGTAAGGAAGTCCGGTTGGTTCTCGGCGTCCATGCCGAGCAGCGTCGCAATGACCATCGCCGGCAGCGGCCTGGCGATCGACTCCATGAAATCGAACTCCTCGGTGCCTGCGAGCTGCGCAATCAGCCCGGCGGTCATTTGCTCGATAGTGCCGGCGAAAGCGCGTAGGGCAGCTGGACGGAAGCCGGCATTGAGCACCTGTCGCAGCCTCGTATGATCGGGCGCGTCCAGGAACAGCATGGCCCGGCTGAACAAGCGCTGGAAGGGGCAAAGCTCCTGGCGCTCGCCTTCGCTGCCACGCATCACCCAGCCTCCCGTGCGTCGCGCCGAATACCGGGGGTCGCGCAGCACGGCTTCCACATCTTCGTGCCGGGTCAATAGCCAGGCACCCCCGAAGAACTCTTCACTCCAATGGATAGGGCCAAGCGCGCGCAGCGCATGATAGGTCGGGTAGGGGTTACGCAGAAAGGCGCCGTCGACCAGGCGGTCGCAGGGGGTCAACGCTTCGGCCATCCGATGTAGAGACCTCGAGGTGAGGGTGGTGGCCTGGTTGGTAGCAGTTGTGGTGTCGGCAATGCTGGTCATTGTGGGATCTTGTTCTGGCAGCCAGACACTGCCGGGTTGCGGCCTGGCACGGTTCGGAAGCGACGGCAATGAGGCGAGAGATTTTTCATGCATCTCCCCTTGGAGCCATGATGGCGGACAGGCTGTCCAGCAAGCGTGTCACGTCGGCTGCGGTATGCGACGCCGACAGTGTGATGCGCAGCCGCGACGTACCATTGGGCACGGTGGGCGGGCGGATCGCGGTAACGCGGATGCCGTCGTTCTCAAGCGCTTGGGACAGCGATAGCGCGGCCTCGTTGTTGCCGACGATCAGGGGCTGGATGGGGGTACTGCTGTCGGCGAGCTGCCAGCCGGCACGCGGATGCCGGACCTGCAGGATTTGAAGGCCACTGCGCAACTGCCCGATCAGTTGCATCAGGTGGTCGCGGCGCTCGCGTCCTTCATTGCTTGCGATCAGCGTCAGGCTGCTCAGGAGTGCATGGACGATGGCCGGCGGCGCAGCCGCGCTGTGGAGGTAGGGACGGGACACGTTGGCGAGATGCTCCACAATCGTCCGGTGCGCGGCGACAAAAGCTCCCGCGACACCCGCTGCCTTGCCCAACGTGCCAACATAGATCAGGCGCTCGGAGGTCAGCCCCAGGTGCTCGAGTGCCCCGCGGCCTCGCTCCCCCAGCACGCCAAAGCCGTGGGCATCGTCCACCACGATCCAGGCGTCATGGTGCTCGGCCAATGCCAGCATTTCGGCGAGCGGTGCCATGTCGCCATCCATGCTGAACACGCTGTCGGTCACGATCAGCTTTAGCGGGCTGTGGCAGGCAGCAAGCTGCCGGGCGAGCGTGGTGACGTCGCAGTGTGGGTACCTTTTCATCGAAGCGCGAGCCAGCAGTGCGCCATCGATCAACGAGGCATGGATGAGCTTGTCGCAGAACAGGGTGGCGTCGTCCGTTCCCAGCGCGCTCAGCACCGCCAGGTTCGCCATGTACCCGGTGCAGAAGTAGAGCGCCTGCACTTTGGGAATATTGGGTGCGAACCACCGGGCCAACTCGCTTTCCAGTTGGTGGTGGGCGAGCGAATGCTTATTGACGAGGGAGGAAGCGCTGCTACCCGCGCCGTAGCGCTGGGCCCCTTCCGCGAAAGCCGCGATCACCGCCGGGTGGCTTGCCAGCCCGAGGTAGTCGTTGCTGCAAAAGCCCAGCAGAGGACGTACTTGACCGTCCTTGGCGCTAACCGTCTGGTGAGGTGCGCAACCGGTGTGCGCGGTGCGGCGGTTGCGCGTCAAGGCACCAGCGGTGCGCTCGGCTGCGGCCTGGTTCAGGTGGTCAATCAGCAATTGCCGAACTCCTTCACTACGGGCTGCTCCGCGGGTAGGACAGCCAGCGCAGCGCGGCGGGCCAGCATGCGGGTATGTCGGCCGCTAGCGGATGCATTTTCCACGTCACCTCCTGTTCCGGTCATCCTCGGCCCGGTCGTCTCACGGGAGGGCCGAGCACTGAGGAGGGTGATACTAGTGGGGCCTCCTCGCGACCCGCAAATTGGCGCACTCAAGAGAGTTGATGGCGGGATGCTGCCAAAAGCGCGATAAAGCTGAAAAATGGATGATAAATGCAGTAATTGTGTTTCACGCAGCACCGTAAAATTCCTCGAGCCATGGCGCCGGAGCGCTTTAATTGAGGTGGTGGTTGCGTATGGATGTAACTTAAAAATCTCTTATGGAATGCAATTAATCGCCTTGATATGAACGAAAAACTTGAGTGGGAAGCTTGCATTAATGGGATGGCGCCAAAATTTCACGATAGTGAAATAATCGGCATCCACCTGCTATTTCTCCATTCCCCAGCCGATCCGATGCCGTGCCTGCGTGGCTTCCGCGCATCCTCCTCGCTGTGCAGGTTGCCGCTCGTCGTCGACAGCGAGCTGTGCCCGAAGTTGTCGCGCACAAAGCGCAGGTCGACCTGCTTGTCGGTCATATGCGAGCCAGCGGTGGGGCGCAGCCAGTGCTGCCGAGGCGCTGGCCAGCGCTGCGGCTTGCGGTTCCCATTCCGGCCTGCGCTCCCGCAGGCGTTTCGCGGCCATGCCAAATACCTCTTTCAGGATCAGGTGCGGCGCGCCGGGTGACAGCGGTTTCTCGCTGCCCGCTCTTCCAATCACCGGCAGCACCAGTGGACGCGTCTCTCCGAACTGCGGGGAAGACGGTAGCGCGCCAGGTCGGCAATCAACTCGTCGGTAGCCGGGCCAGCCTTGTCTTTTCGCCTTTGCCGGTCACTTCCAGCCACCGCGCTCGATGCCCTGGGCACCGCGGCGGCAGAAGAGCGCGCCCATCGTGGTCGCGGTTAGCCCGACGGCACCGCTTCTTTTGACGCGATCGTGGCTGTGGTTGCGGCAAGGCGAGGCATTCTCAGTGCCTCGTCACTTGCCATTTCCCAACGCCTCAATCAAGCCGATGGAGATGCGAGCAGGTCGTGCACTAAGCCGGTATGCAGTTCGCCCGCGAGCCAGGGGGCGTAAGTCAACATGCGTTGAAGTAGTGGCACGTTGGTCTTGACTCCAACGATGTCGGTTGCAGACAGCGCCTCTTTTGCCAACGCAATCGCTGCCTGGCGGTCCGAGGCATGGACGATGATCTTTGCGATCATGGGATCGTAGTAGGGGCTTACCGTATTGCCTTCCGCATAGCCGGTTTCTATGCGGATGCCCGAACCCGACGGCAGCCGAAATACCTGCAGTGTGCCTGGCGAAGGGAAGAAGCGCACTGGATCTTCGGCGTAAATGCGCAGTTCGATGGCATGGCCTTCTGCCCGTACCGGATCGGATAGGACATCACGCAGGTACTCCCCGGCAGCCAGGCGGATCTGAGCCTCGACAAGGTCAAGGCCGGTAACCGCCTCAGTCACAGCGTGCTCGACTTGCAAGCGGGTGTTCATCTCGAGGAAACTGTAGCTGCCATCGCTGCCGCGCAGCATCTCCACCGTACCAATGACGTCGTAGCCCAACTTGCCCAGCAAGCGGGCCACCCGGTTGCCGATCTCATCCGCTTCACCGGGGGGCAAGGCCGGCGCACAGGCCTCCTCGATGACTTTCTGGTGACGGCGCTGGACCGAGCAATCGCGCTCAAAGAGATGACGTACGTTGCCATGCCGGTCGGCCAAAATCTGGAATTCGATATGCCGGGGCCGCTCGAACAACTGTTCGAGATACACGTCGCCGTTGCCGAAGCTGCGTTGCGCCAGGGCCCGTGCCCGCGTTACCGCCTCGATCAGCGATGGGGCATCCTGGGCCGCAACCATGCCGATGCCGCCTCCGCCGCCGGCGGGCTTGACCAGTACCGGGTAGCCAACGGCTGTGCCGGCTGCCTCGATGTCTCGGGGATCTTCCCCAACGATTTCGGAGGACTTGCACATTGGCATGCCGTGCTCGGCCATCAATGAACGCGCGCGCGTCTTATGGCCCATGGCGTCGATCCAGCGGGGGCTTGGGCCGATGAAGGTCAGGCCGGCGGCTTCGACGCTGCGCGCGAAGCCTGCATTCTCGGACAAGAAACCATATCCGGGATGCACTGCATCTGCACGCGAGCGGCGCATGACGTCGAAGAGGGCGCTTTCGTTCAGATAGCTTTGCACCGCCGGCCCGGGGCCAATGCAGTAGGCTTCGTCCGCCTGCCGCACATATGGCAAGTCGCGGTCGGCTTCGGAGTAGACCACGACCGAGCGCAGCCCCATGCGTTTCAGGGTGCGCAATACACGGGCAGCGACGGCTCCCCGGTTGGCAATTAGTACGGTTCGCATAGATAACGCTCCTCAGTAGCTGGTCGGCCAGGTTCGCATGAGGTGCTGTCCCACGCCGTTGGTGAGTCGCAGTCGGTGCACGTCGAGCAAACGAGACAGTGTCTGGCGCGTGTCGACCGGATTGATGACCATGTGAGCCGAGTAGGCTGCGCCCATGTCCCAGGCGGAAGTGTCGCGCTCCATGTTCTGGAGAAGCACGGCGTATCGCTCGGGGTCATCTTCTTGCTTCACGCCATGCACGATGGTGACGCCAGAGCGTGGATCCATAAAATTGACTTCCGCGGATACCCAGGCGATCAACTCGTCCGCATTGCCGGCACCGCCCATGTTGAGCACGGCTTGGCCATACGTCTTGCGCATGATGATGGCGATTTTCGGCACGGTGACCAGCGAAAGGGCGTTCATCCAGTTCATCACCCTACCAACGGCGCCGCGGCGTTCGCCCTCAATGCCGATCAGGAATCCAGGCTGGTCGGTCATGAACACTAGTGGGATATTGAACGAATCGCAGAGCACCATGAAGCTGGTTGCCTTGTTGCAGGCATCGACGTCAATGGCACCGCCTTTGGCGATCGGATTGTTGGCGATGATTCCGACGCTGCGGCCATCGATGCGTGCTAGTGCAGTCACGACCGATTTTCCGTAGCGGGCCTTTAGCTCGAATGTGCTGCCTTTGTCGACGATCAGGGGAATGATCTTGCGCACGTCATAAACCTTGGTACGCGACTCCGGCACGATGTCGAGAATACGGTGTGCTTCGCTGCCTGAGCCTGCCGGCACCGGGTGTACCGGCGGAGCCTCGTTGTGGTGACTTGGGAGATAGGATAGGAAGCGCTTGACCGCGTCCAGCGCTTCCTCGTCTGTATCGACAGCCATGTCGACAAGGCCCGATACGCCGGTGAGAATTTCCCATCCACCGAGGGCTTCGGGGTCGACTTCCTCGCCGATGGCCATCGAGGTAAGCTTGACACTGGATACGGCCATGACGGCGCCTTTTCGCATCACCGCGAAGTCGGCCAGTGCCGCATACCAGCTTGATGAGCCATAGCAATGGCCCAGCACCGCCGACGCCCACGGAGTTTCGCGCGTACGCAGGTATTGCGTTGGCCGGTCGCCCGAGCCGATGCCGCGCGCACCCATGGTGTCGGGCATGCGGGCGCCGGTCGACTCACCGAGAAACACCATTGGAAGCCCACGCCGGGTCGCGACAGCTTTCATATGCGCGACCTTGTTGCCATTGACAGTGCTGCTGGACGCGCCTAGCACCGTGAAGTCGTTTGAGACTACGGCAACCTCACGTCCATCCACGCGCGCGTAGCCGGCAATCTTGCCATCGGCAGGGGAGCGGTCGCGGTCCTCCGGCCGGTACGACGTGGCGAGCAAGCCAGACTCCAGGAAGCTCTCCCCGTCTACCAGGTAGTCGATGCGCTCCCGTGCATTCAGGGCCCCTGAAGCCTTGCGATGCGCCAGCTTTTCCAGGCCCCCCATCTGCTTGGCGCGCGCCTCGCGCTTTGACAGCTCGTCGATCAACGATTCGAATCCCATTCCTATGTCTCCCCTCTGTCGCTATCGTTTGAAAAGTGCCTGATTTGCCGCGACGAACCGGCTTGCGGAGGCACCGTCGGTAACCAGCAACGCGCCCAACTCCGCCGGCGTCGACGCCTCAAGCTGGTAACCCTCGCTGGTCAGTTGCTTGTTGATGGCAGGATCCTCAACAAACTGCCGTGACAGGGTTGCCATTCGCGAGATAATTCGCTCCGGCGTTCCGACAGGAGCAAATACGCCATACCAGTTCGAGAACACAGCATCCGACATACCGCTTTCCTTCAGCGTCGGGACATCTGGAAACGCAGCGCTACGCGTTGCCGAACTGACCGCAAGGGGGCGCAACTTGTTGCCACGCACGAATGGGGCGAGCACCGGCACATTGGCGATCACCATATCCACTTGTCCGCCCATGGCATCGCCAGAAGCTTGAGCGCCACCCTTGTAAGGAACATGGTTAAGGCGGATCTTCGAGCCTGAGTTAAGCAGGCCAACCTGTAGCACCAACGAGGCGCTGGAGATCGAGTAGCGCTCGGGATTGCTGCGGGCCAGCGTGATCATTTCGGCGATATTTGACGCCGCAAAATTGTTGTTGGCGGCGATCAAGCAGGGCACGCGCGTCAGCAGGCTCACCGGGGCCAGCTCCTTCTGCGGGTCAAATGCCGGTATGGGTCCGGTGAACCGGTTGGTAGCCAAGCCGTCGATGCCGATCAGGAAGGTATAGCCGTCCGGCTCTGCCTTGGCGACAAGCTCGCTGCCGATGTTGGTCGAGGCGCCCGGGCGATTTTCCACCACCACGGCCTGCGCGAGCCTCTTACGCAGGAACTCTGCATACTCGCGCGCCAGCCTGTCATTGGTCCCGCCCGGTGCGTATGGCACGACAAGGCGAATGGGTTTCGCCGGCCAGTCCTGCGCGGCTACGTGTCCCGTTGCCAGGCTAGCAACGAGCAATGCCGCAATTCCCCAGAATCGCATCCTCATGTTGATGTCTCCCTGATTGTGAAGGCCAGCGTAGAAATTGCCTTCGGTAATGTCAAGTTACTTGACTAATATCGCGCGAGTGTCTGATGGCACGGCGAGCTCCCTAGATCAACCGATGCAAAATGGTCTGATGCTCATGCGCCAGCAGTTGGCCGGCTGTCGTTTTGTAGCGGTTTTCGGTATCAAAGACCAACATTCGTTCGCCGCGACGGCCTGTCTTGCAACGCACGCCGGCCAGCCGACTGCTTGCCTTGACAGTGTCGCCTGGCCTGGCCAAGGCGTAGATGCAGACGTTAGTGCCACCATTAAGCAATCCCTGGGGCGGCAAACCGAAGCGTTTGGCGAACGCACGGCCTACTTCGCATACCGCCTCCCGTCCTAGTGCAGTTGGCTCGGTGTCGAGTTCGTGCGTGCCGCAGGACATCGCGTGCAGCGGGAATAAAGGGGAGCGACCAGGCCACCATGGACACTGCTGCGCGCGGCGTGCATGTCATGGTGATACGCGGGCGGCCCATCACGGCATCGGCGAAGAGGCGGAGTCGGCCGGCCTCGACTGTGTTGAAGGAATCAATGTGCTCGATCTCGGTGCCGATGTGGCGACGGATCGATGCAGGGACATTCTCATCGAGTCCACGCGGGGTCACATCGGTCGTCTGTGACGCGGCTGGCTCGATATACCGTGACGGAAGCTCATGCGGATTGTCTGCGTCGCTGACGGGCAGCAGGACTACGGCAGAGCCTTCGGTGGTCGCGCTGCCGATATCCACATTGAACAGGTGCAGGTCGAGATGCAGCGCTGTCACGTTCGCCTGATAATCCACGGTTCTGATTTTGCCTTCGCCCCGCGGCCGCTGGCCGACCAGATCCGGGCCGCGAAAGCGGCAAGTCAGCCGCCAAAGCCAACTCCCTTCACCAAAGGCTTGTGTGGCCAGCTGGAATAGGAACTGCTGCTTCAGCGCGCCGTTGATGACGGTATCAGGAAGGCCAGCAACGTTCCGGGCATAGGACCTGTCATAGTGGATTTTGTCCCAGTTTTCCTGCGCGGCGCACCAGCGGACGATGTGGCTTGATGTGAGCGTGCCCTTATCGAGCGGGGGGAGGGCAGTACCCGGACGAAATAGTTCTGAGGACATTCTGTCAATCTGCTTTACCATGAGCACGCACCATTCGGTTTCCGGAGATTCGATGATCGGTAATAAGCAACTCGCACAGCTTCAACGCTCACGGCAGCGCGGCTTGAGCCGCTTGCTTCTGCTGGCGCGGCGCAACTTCCTTGCCCGCGTGTCTGCTTCCCTCGAGGCCTGCGACCTACCAGCCGTGCCCGATGCCTGCGTGATGGTGCTGCCCTATATTGACCTGGAAGGCACACGCAGCACCGTGATCGCCCAGCGCGCCGGCACGACGCGCCAGGCCGTCTCGCAGGTCGTGGCCGTATTGGAGCAACTCGGCCTGGTCAGCAAGCAAGCCGATGGGGCAGATGCGCGCGCATTGATCGTTGCCTTCACGCCCGCTGGTCTGGACTACCTTGTGCAGATGCATGCCGTGATCGATCAGGTTGAGCAGGAGATTGCCCAGAGTATCGGGACTGCCGAGATGGAAATCGTGCGTCGTACACTTGAACTGATGGCGTATGGCAGGCAGGGCGGATGACAATCGCCCTGCCTGCGTGCCGCACACCAATCGGCGCGCTAAGGCCGTACCCCCATTTTCAACTTGGGGCCAAGCGTCGTCTTTAGTGTAATCTGCGCCGCGTCAATGAACCGACTCAGGGTATAGCGGGTTTCGCGCGGATCGATGATGTCTTCCACGCCAAACGCTTCTGCCGTGCGGAAAGGCGAGGCCAGTTGGCGCAGCCGATGCTCGATCTCGCGCTCCTTAGCCGCAGGATCCGGGGCGGCGGCGATTTCACGGCGAAATGCCGCAGCCACGCCGCCTTCGATCGGCAGAGATCCCCATTCCGCAGTCGGCCACGCCAGCTTGAGACCAAGACCGTTCTTGTCGGTGGCGGCCATGCCAGCCATGCCGTAGCACTTGCGGATTACCACGGTAGCGATCGGGACGGTGGCCTGCAGACTCACGAAAACGCTGCGCATGCCTTCTCGCAACGTTCCTTGTGCCTCGGCATCACGGCCCACCATGAAGCCTGGCACGTCCACCAGGAACACCAGGGGAATATGGAAGGTGTCGCAGAGTTCAATAAAATGCGTTTGCTTGCGGGCCGCCTTGGCATCGATGGCGCCACCATAGGCCATCGGGTTGCTGGCAACCACGCCCACCACTTTGCCATTCAGACGGGTCAGACACGTAATGACAGCTTTGCCGTAGGTGGGCTGGATCTCAAAGACAGAGCCGCGGTCGAAGACCATGCGAATAACCTTGCGCATGTCATAGGCTTTGCGGCGGTCGGTCGGCACGATCGTCGCGAGTGCCTCCTCCCGCCGGTCGGGTGGGTCGTCGCAGGCGGTCACGGGCGGCAATTCCCACACATTCTGCGGCATGTACGACAGGTAGCGCCGGATCATGTCAAAGCAGTCCGCCTCGCTCTCGACGGCATTGTCGACGGATCCGGCCACATCGACGGCAAGCTTCGCGCCCCCTAGTTCGTCCTTGGAAATGTCCTGGCCAAGCGAGCGCTTCACCACCGGCGGGCCGGCTGCGAAGATCTGGCTAGTGCCATTGACCATCACGGACCAGTGCGAAAGGATGGCTCGCCCCGCCGGGCCGCCGGCGGCGGTGCCTAGCACGGCGCATACCACCGGGACCTGGCCAAGCAGCGCAGCGGAGGTCTCAAAGCCATGAACGCCTGGGAACACCGTATGGCCGCGCCGCTGCGCGGAGGTGACACTGCCACCGACGCCGTCGATGAGATTGATCAGCGGAATCTTGTAGTGGAGGGCGAGTTCCTCCACGAAGCCGCCTTGCCCGCCTTTCTTGCGGTCTCCGCTCCAGCTGGCACCGCCCCGAACGGTGTAGTCCTCGCCGCCGATGGCGACCGAACGGCCGTCCACCGTTGCCAGGCCCATGACATATGGTGCGGGGGTGACCTTGACCAGCTTGCCATTCTCGTCGTAGTGGCCCTGGCCGGTCAGCCGGCCGACCTCATGAAACGAATTGGCATCAGAGAGCGCATCGATCCGCTCGCGGATGGTCAGCTTCCCGGCCGCATGATGCCGCTCGATTGCCTCGGGGCCGCCCAGCTCAAGGCCAAGTTCCCGCCGCCGTTCGAGTTCGAACAGATCTTCCGACGGAATTGTTTGACTCATGTCCATCGCCATCTCCTCAGGCCGGTTCGACCACGGCAAGTATTTGTCCCTCGGCGATGGATTCGCCCTCCTTGACCAGCACCTCGGAAACCTTACCTGCATGTGTGGCTTCGACCGGGATCTCCATCTTCATGGATTCGATGATGAAGAGCACGTCGCCTTCATCCACGGTCTGCCCCGATGCGCATTCGCATTTCCACACAGAACCGACCACTTCGGATTTCACTTTGACGCTCATGAGTCCATCCTTTTCTTTTGGCAGAGAGAAAGTACTGAGGTTTGAGGAATGCCGGGATCAACGGGCGAGGCGCTCGTCGAAGATGACGCCCCGTGAGTGCAGGCCCGCAAGCGCTTCCGCGCTTATGCCGAGCATGCGACCCAGCACCGATGCCGTGTCGGCGCCGGTTTCGCGACCTAGCGTGTCCACTTGACCTGGCGTATCGGACAGGCGCGGCGTCACGTTCGGCACCGCCACCATGCCAAGACTGTCATGTGGCCGCCGCGTGATGGTTTCACGAGCGCAAAAGTGCGGATCGGTAAAGACATCGTCGATGTTGTAGATCTTCGCGTGCGGAATATCGTGCGCGGTGAGCAGGCGGTGAGCTTCCTCATAGCTGCGTGCGCCGACCCACTCCTGCACCAGGGCATCCACGTCATCGCTGTGCTGACTGCGCAGCCGGTTGCTGACGTAGCGCGGGTCGTCTGCCAGCCCGGGATCGCCAAGTGCGGTGCACAGCCGGCGGAAGATGGGATCGGCCAATGCTGCCACGTGGATGAAGCAGCCATCGGCTGATTGGTACAGGTTGTTCGGGCTGGATCCTGGCAGGCGGGAGCCGGCACGCTCCGCGATCACCCCGAGCTGGTCGTAAGCCATCACGTGGGGCTCCATGAAGCTGAATGCGCATTCCGCCAAGGCGGTATCTACGATCTGGCCCTTGCCGGTGCGGTGCCGTGCCTCCAACGCAAGCATGCCGCCGAAAGCACCATACAGTCCGGTGACGTAGTCCGACAGGGACGTGGCGACGCGTGCGGGCGGCCGGTCCGGATCGCCCGTGATGGAGCGGAGGCCGCTGAGGGCTTCGCCGATGACGCCGTAGCCTGGCTGCCGGCTGTACGGGCCATCTTGGCCGTAGCCGCTGATACGGATCAGGATGAGGCCCGGGTTGGACGCGCTCAGCGTCTCGTAGGACAGGCCCCAGCGTTCCAGCGTGCCGGGCCGGAAGTTCTCGATGACGAAGTCTGCCTTGTCCACCAGCTGACGCAGCAGCGATTGCCCCTCCTCGTTGCGCAGGTCAACCGAGATCAGTTCCTTGTTGCGGAACATCGACAGGGCGTAGAGCGAGACGCCGTCCTTGTGGCTGCCCATCGAGCGCAGGGCATCTCCCTCGGGTGTTTCCACCTTGATGACGCTGGCGCCGAAATCGGCCAGCAGCCTGCCGCAGAAGGGACCCGCAACGGTGGATCCCAGTTCGATCACCGTGTAGCCCGAAAGGGGCTTGAGCATTGCATCGCGTTGCATGTCGAGGCTCTCCGGAGCGCATCACTGCGGGGCGGTTACGTTGGCGTTCCTGACGACATCGCGCCACAACGCCACCTCCTTGTGCAGCATGTCGCGGAAGACCGTCGTACTGCCTCCGATCAGGTCGAGCCCACCGGCAGACTGTAGTCGCTGGCGCAGCTCGGGGGAGGACTTGAGCAACTCGTTGAGTTCGCGGTTGAGTCGTGCCACGATCTCTGGTGGCATGTCTTTGGGACCCATCAGGCCGAAGAACAGGCTGCCGTCGTAGCCTTGCAGGCCTGCCTCCGCGAAGGTCGGGACATCTGGCGCGAGCGGAGAACGTGATTGGCTTGAAATGGCGAGTGCGCGTACGCGCTTGGCCTGGATGTTCGGCGCGGCGAGCAGGATGGTATCGGTCACCATGTCGATCTCGCCGCCCAGTAGCGCGGCGATTGCCTGCGCGTTGCCCCGGTACGGCACGTGGGTGTACGACGTGCCGGTGAGTGTCGCCAGATACTCGGTACTCAGGTGGGTAGAGCCCCCTACGCCGGACGAGCCATAGTTAACTTTCTTGGGATGGCTACGTGCATAAGCGAGGAATTCCGGCAGGGACTTTGCGGGAAAGTTGTTGTTGACCAGCAGAACAGTTGGCAGGCGGCCCACCAGCACAATTGGCGTGAGGTCCTTCTCGACGTTGAAGGAAAGCTTGGGGTAGACCGCTGGGTTGACGGCAATGGCACTGGAAACTGTCAGCAGGGTGTAGCCATCCGGCGCGGAGCGCGCGACCGCTTCCGCGGCCAGGCTGCCGCCCACTCCGGTCTTGTTTTCCACCACGATGGACTGGCCGAGGCGCTCCGAGAGATGCTGCGCCACCACGCGGGCCACGATGTCCGTCGCGCTGCCTGCGGAAAAGCCGACATACATCTTGATGGGGCGGCTCGGGTATTTGTCTTGCGCATGTGCCGGCGCGGGGGAAAGTGCCAGCCCGACGAGCGCGAGGGCGGCCGCGCCTACGGCGCGATGGACGAATGACAGCATCGGGCAGGTCTCCTTTTCATTTTTATGTTCTTTTTGTGGTCAAACGATGAACTTGCGGTATTTGCTGAGATACTCCGCGGCTTCGCGCAGGCTTTGCCGGCGAATCGCCTCCGCCTTTTCTGCATCGCGCTCCCGAAGCGCGGCCAGCACTGCCCTGTGGTGCGCCAAGCCCAGCTTGGCCCGGCCAGGCAGCACGATGGCGCGGCGGATCACCGCCTGTGTGCGCTCCATAATGGAATCCAGCATGCCTTGGATAATGGGGTTGCCGGCGTTCTTGACGACGCGCTGCCGGAAGCGGTCGTAGCCCTCCAGATAGAAGTCGAAATCGCCATTGTCCAGCGCCGTTTCCATCGGGGCGCCGAACAGTTCAATCAGGTCGTCCCATTCGCCACGCGGAGCCAGTTGCGCCGCCAGCCGTACGCTCATGCCTTCCAGCGCCTCACGCGCACAGTAGATCTGCAGGATCTGCTCGAAGCTGATGCGCGTGACGATCGCCCCTCGGTTTGGAATCCGCTCAACCAGTCCGTGCTGTTCCAGCGCGGCAAACGCCTCGCGGATGCGCGGGCGCGTCGTGCCGAACTCCTGCGCCAGTTCCTGCTCAACCAGTTTCGTTCCTGGCAATAGATCGTGCCGCGCGATACGCGCGCGCAGTTCCGCCGCGACATCGATCGGGGAGCCTGCCTTGGTCGTGCCCCGTTCGACTTTCTGGCCCGGTAGTTCCTGCTTTCGAATAGTTCTTGCTGCCACGCCCATGTTGCTCACCTCGTTGTGTTGGATCGACTATAGGCCGCTGTGCCGAGATAGTAAACCGTTTTGTAATCCAAATTGTAATCTGCTGTGGTTACAGGCAGGAGAGGTCACTATAAGAACGGGGAGGTTATGCGTTGCCTTCGAGGGTCCTCCGGCCAGTGGAATGGATCTGGCGGGGAAGAGGGACCCGTGTGCGGCTCAGTTTTTAGACATAAGCGCAGTTATGTCTAAAGTCAGGCAATAATCATTAGCTACTAAACGTATTACGTAGTAATATATATCGTTACATCATTCACTTTTTCCCCGATGCCGGTGGCCGACCTGGATCTGACCGACGCTGCGTTGCAGGCCGCCATGGCCCACGACATTGCCGAGCTGCGCGAGCGCTTTCCCGAAACCCGTGCGCTGTACCGCGAGGTCTGCGGCCTGCTGTTCTTCCGCTACGGTGTCACCCCCACCGCCAACAAGCTTTACAGCCTGGTGCGCAAGGGCAGCATGGGCACGCCCGCCGAGGTACTGCAGGCGTTCTGGCAAGAACTGCGTGGGCGCACGCGGGTGACCATTGACCATCCGGACCTGCCGGACGCGCTCAAGTCGATCGCCGCCGAGGCGGTTCTGACCATTTGGCAGTCGGCCAACGAGGCCGCGTCCGCCGAGCTCGCCACGCTGCGCGCGGAGGCGCGGCACGCCGCGAGCGAAGCGGAAGCCGAGCGCGATGCGGCGCGCGCGGAGACGGCGGCCGCGCGCGAGGACGCCGCGGCGATCGCCGCCCAGTTGGGGGAAGCGCGACAGGCGCATGAGGCGGTGCAGACAGACCTGGCCGCGGAGCGGCAGGCGCACGCCGCGACCCAGGCCCGGCTCGAGGCGGGGCGGATGGAACTCGAGGCGGGCCGGCGGCAGCTGGACGCGTTGCGCACCCAATTCTCGACGGAGCTGGAGCGGGCGCGCGAGGCGGTGACCCTCGCGCAGGCACGCGCCGAAGCCAGCGAGCGGCGCAGCTTGCGCGAATTGGACCAGGAGCGCACCGCGCGCCAGAAAAGCGAGCGCACGGCCGACGAGCTGCGCGGCGAACTGGCGGCGGCCCGCAGCGAGGCGCGTGATGCGGCGGTGGCGCAGGCGGAGGGGCGCGCCAAGCTGGAAGCGCAGGCTGCGGCGCTGGCCGATCGGCTCGCGTTGGCCGAGCAGGCGCAGCGCAGGACAGCGGGTGACCTGGAGGCGGTCCAGACGGAACTCGCCGCGGCGCAGCGCCGGGCCGAGCGGGCCGAAGCCGAAGCGGCGCTCGCGCGCCAGTTGCTGGCCACCCTGCGCGTCGCGCCGCGCGAACGGGACGGCGGTGGTGGAAGGCGGCGCAAGGGCGGCAGTTCGGCGGCGACCGCGCCGGAAGCGCCGGGCGACGGTCAGGGGGAAGCTCAGCAGGATGAGCTGGGCGGAGAACAGGGCGACGAGCCGGGGGCGGCGCTACCCAACCATCAGGACGAAGGCAACGACGGCAGCGATGACAGCCAAGACTGAGCGGGGAACGCGGTCCGCTGAAGCGAACAACACGCAAAAGACAAGGTCTCACCGTCCATGGAATCAGGAAGCGTCTGCACCGGCAGTGTCTTCCATGAAGGAGAACGAATTGACCTCGAAGCAAGTGGTGGAACGCGTGGTCGCGAGCCATGCGACGGACGGACCTGGTCAGATGGAGCTTCCCATCGCTGAGGCGAGGCGCGACGCGGATCCCGTCATGGGTGAAGCCAGTGATGCAGGCGTTGCTCGTGGCAGCGCTGACACGCAGGCCCGACGCATGGACTTCTGGTCGACCAGCCGGGAGAGCGGCCCGACGGCGACCGTGTCCTATCGGCGCCGGCGGCCTTACACAGCCCCGGACGCTGCAACGAAAGACGTGGCACCGGAAGCATCGAGGGAAGCCGCCGCCTCGGAAGCGTTGACGGAATCTGACGCGCCGGAAACGCCCATGGCAGCCATGCCCTCGGAAGCGACCACGGAAGCCGTGGCCGAAGCGCCGGTGGAAGTCCTGGCCACGGACGAACCGATGGAACCTGCCGCCCAGGACGAACGGACCGAAACGGCCGCCCCGGTCGCACCGCTTTACGCCCCAGCCCCGGAAGCTGCGCCTGAAGAGACGCAGGCCCCGAAGCGCGGTCGGAAGCCGAAAGCGCTCGCCGAAACGGCCACTCGGGAAGCGGCGACTGAAGAGACGCGGGCCCCGAAGCGCGGTCGGAAGCCGAAGGCGCTCACCGACACTGCCGCTGCGGAAGCTGCGCCGGAAGAGACGCGGGCCCCGAAGCGCGGTCGCAAGCCGAAAGCGCTCACCGACACTGCCGCTCCGGAAGCGGCGCCCAAAGAGACGCGGGCCCCGAAGCGCGGTCGCAAGCCGAAAGCGCTCACCGACACTGCCGCTCCGGAAGCGGCGCCCGAAGAGACGCGGGCCCCGAAGCGCGGACGGAAGCAGAAAGCGCTCACCGAAACCACCGCTGCGGAAGCTGCGCCGGAAGAGACGCGAACCCCGAAGCGCGGTCGGAAGCCGAATGCGCGCACCGAAACCGCCGCTGCGGAAGCGGCGCCGGCAGAGACGCGGGCCCCGAAGCGCGGTCGGAAGCCGAGAATCCTGGCGGAAGTTGCCGCCTCGGAAGTCACGACGCAAGCGCCCCCAACCCGGAAGCGCGGGCCGAAGCAGAGAACACTGCCTGGAGTGGAGGCTGCCCCGGTAGCGCCGACTCAGAAGACGCGAACCCGGAAGCCACGACAGGAGCAAAAAGCGCCTACCGCAACTCAACGCCCGTCCAAATCCTCACTGCTCGCTCAACTGGCATCTGTCAATGCGCAACTTGAGCAGTTGCGAGCCACGGAAGTGCCAAAGGTCGTGGAGGAGATTCGGCAGTGGATGCAGGAGTACGACCTCAGCATGGAGGACATTGTGGGCAAGCCCAGTGTTGAATCCGCTGCCCGCGCTGTTCCGACCAAGACGAAGGCCGCGCTGCGTCCGAGGTACCGCAACCCCAAGACGGGCCAGACCTGGTCGGGACGCGGTCGGGCTCCCGCGTGGATTGGCAAGAAGCCCGAGCATTTCCTAATCGATCTCTTGTCCTGAACGACAGGTTGGCGGGCGCGGCCGGCCCGCCCCCCTTCTGACGAGCAAACTCGGCAGGCCGGAAGTTCGGCGGCCACTGCGTAGGAAGCCCAAGGGAAGAGCCGGGCAATGAGCCGGGGGCGGCGGCGCTGCCTGGCAATCAGGACGAAGGCAACGACGGCAGTGACGGCAGTGACGGCAGCGATGACAGCAAAGACTGAGCGGGCGGACGCGATCCGCTGGATCCAGGCGCAGATGGACAACTACGGGCTCACCTTGGAAGACCTCGACGCAGCGGGGTGCTTCGCGCCGCCGCCGCCTCCACCGCCCGCACCACCGGCGCCGGTGGTCGGCTACCGCAATGCGGAAGGGCTGACCTGGGACGGGCAGGGCGAGATGCCGTCGTGGCTCAAGCGGGCCGTCAATGCGGGGCAAAGCGTCGAGTTTTTCCGGGTTGGATAGGCCCGCCGATGCATTCGGCCCTCAGACCAACGGCGATCTGACGCGGGCTCACCGACACAACCAACGACGACCCATTTAGGGGTAATCGTCCTTTCCGCGCAAATTGATACGGTTGAAGGGAAAATATTCCGCTATAGCAATGACTTGCGAAAAGCCCGCAGTGCTATTTTTCCTATGCCGTAAGTCGTTGGTGGCATTGGAGATTTCGCATCTCAGCGTATCAATCTGCACGGAAAGCACGAACACCCCTATCAGGACGGCCATTGAAACCATTTCCCTTTTGCCCAGAACGCCTTTAAGCGGAGCGCGCGAACACTAATCATCCATCGATCTCTCAGTAACGTGACGCTGCTCGACATAGCGCGCTCGTGCGGATGCTATTCCGAAAACAACTCAGCGACAACGGATCGAAGCCATCGATTGGCAGGATCGTGGTGGTATCGCTCGTGCCAATGCTGCTTGATTGAAAAACTAGGGAATGAAACGGGGGGAGGGAGTGCCTTTACGTTCGCAATTCGCATTAGCATGTTCGCCACCCGCTCGGGGACGGTTGCAAGCAGATCTGTGTTTGCCAGCAGGTTGCCAAGCCCTGGTAGGGTGGGCAGAGTTAGGGCCAGTTGACGCTCCATTTTAAGCTCCGCAAGCTTGCGTTCAACCAAGTCATGTCCTGTGCCCGCAGCGGTAATAGCCACGTGCCTCTCGTTCCTGAAAATGGCAGCCGTCACTCGAACGTTTACTCTGGGATGGTCCTTGCGAACGACGCAAGCGAATCCTTGGGTGAATAGGCGCTGTTGATAGAAGCCAGCTTCGAGTTCGGGCATGAACCCAATAGCAAGGTCGGATTCACCGGCTTCCAATTGCTTGCTCGTTTCCCCCGTAATCCGCATTACCTCAATCTGGACGGTTGGAGCGACCTCGTTCACGCGATTAACCAGTGCGGGAAGGAACTCCAAGTGACTAATGTCCGTCATGCTGATGAAGAACTTTCGATGGGATTTCGCCGGATCGAAGGTGATCTGCTGCTCGGTAGCTTTGCGCAGAAGCTCGAGAACCTGCCTGAATGGAACGATCAACGCCTCACCTTGTGGCGTCGGAAGCATTCCAACCGCAGTCCTGACAAACAACGGGTCGTTAAATTGGCGACGCAGCCTCCCTAGTGCCAAGCTAACTGATGTTTGCGGCATGCCCAGGTTCTCCCCCGCTCGGGAGACGCTGCGGGTTTTGTAGATCTCGTCGAAGACTGTTAGCAGTCGAGTGTCCATTATTTAGATTTCCGCTTGAGACTATTGTCCGCATGCAATCGACGAAATAGTGTCACTGGCTTAGGCTTCGTGCAAGGCTTGACCGTGGCTGGCTTTTCGGCGCCAAGCAGGCCGACGTGTTACTTATGAAATACTTGGAAGAGACAATGCTGACTCGCAGAATTCTGAGGGGCCTCCTGAGCGCTTTGTTAACAATACCAGCGGCAGGATTCGCCCAAGATTGGCCATCTGGGCCTGTACGTGTGATCGTGCCTTTTGCGGCTGGGTCTACGCCAGATCTCGCCGCCCGGATCATTTCCGAACGACTTTCTGTCCGGCTCGGTAAGCCGTTGGTCGTGGAAAACAAATCGGGCGCCTCCGGCAACATCGGCACTGATGCCGTAGCGAAGGCAGCGCCTGATGGTCAGACGATCGGGGTGAGCATTGCCGGGCCACTCGCCGTCAATACCCTCCTGTACAAGAAACTGCCATACGATCCGGCAAAGGACATAGAGCCGATCACGATAGCTGCGACGCAGCCCGCTGTCCTGGTGGTTTCCCACAAACTTGGCGTGGGCAGCACGAAGGACTTCCTCGCGCTGCTCAAGAAGAATCCCTCGAAATTTAGCTTCTCGTCGACGGGAGCCGGAACCATATCCCACCTCGCGATGGAGGCGATCGCCGGCCGGTGCAACGCGGATCCCGTGCATGTGCCATACCCGGGATCGGGTGCCGCGGTAACAGCGGTAATCGCGGGAGACGTTGATTTTGCCTTGCTACCGGCCGCAGCCGTAATGCCGCATATCAAAGCCGGCAAGCTCAAAGGTCTGGCCGTGGCCAGTGCGAAACGCTCCGCTACTCTACCCGAACTGCCGACGTTGGCAGAGGCAGGATTGGACGATATCCAGGCAGACGCATGGATAGGATTTATCGTTCCGGCAAAGACGCCGCCCGCAATTGTCACTCGGTTGCATAAGGAAATTGTCCAGGTCCTTGCCGAGCCCGCGGTGCATGAAAAGCTGAAGCTCCAGTACATGGACGTTGTCGGCGATAGTCCAAGTCAATTCCGAGCGGTAATGGCGTCAGATCTGGCTCGCTGGAAGCCAATTGTTCAAAAACACAACATCAAGCTTGACTAGGCTTAAGGGGTAAATGATGGAAATTTCAAAAACTGCCAAGCAGGTCGTTGAAATTGAACGACACATTCCGGTGTTTGGCGATTTTGATGTTGTGGTGCTCGGTGGAGGTCCGGCTGGCATTGCTGCGGCAGCGGCTGCAGCGCGTAATGGTGCAAAAGTGCTGCTGGCAGAACGGTACGGATTTCTAGGCGGAATGGGTACCGCAGCAGGTGTCACAAACTTCTGCGGACTCCATGCGAATGTCTTTGGGGATATCCGGCAAGTCGTCCACGGGGTGGCGGATGAGCTGCTAGCGAGGATGCGTGCGCTGGACGGACTAAATGAGCCGCACCTGATCTTCAAAAAGATTTTCGCCCAGGCATACGACATGTCAGCCTTCAAGTGTGCAGCGGATGGCCTTCTTACTGCTGCAGGGGTGCACATTCTTTTCCATGCCTTGGCGGCAGGCGTCGTCAAGAAGGCGAACGGAAACATCGACGTTCTGCTCTTGGAGACGAAGTCAGGTCGCGTAGCTGTGCGGGCTAAATGCTTCATCGACTGCTCTGGGGATGCAGACATTACGCAGTGGGCCGATGTGCCGACCGAAAAGGGTGACGAGCATGGTCACATGCTTTATCCCACCCTCATGTTCCGACTTGGCAATGTGGACGCTGAACGCGCGGGTAATGCCTGGGAAGTAATTCCCAGGCTGATGGACGAGGCGGAGGCCACTGGAGAATTCAAGTTTCCGCGTCGTGGTGCAATTGTGCGTCCGCAGAAACACGCGTATGAATGGCGGGTCAACGTCACGCAACTCAAGAACGCCGATGGTTCGGCGACCGACGGAACCGATGCTCAGTCTCTGAGTGACGGTGAACTCGAGGGGCGAAGACAAATCGTTAATTA
This sequence comes from Cupriavidus sp. L7L, assembly GCF_004353535.1. NCBI lineage: Bacteria > Pseudomonadati > Pseudomonadota > Betaproteobacteria > Burkholderiales > Burkholderiaceae > Cupriavidus > Cupriavidus sp. L7L. Next base: position 23,749 of record NZ_SMNY01000015.1, on the reverse strand, counting down.
TCTCACGTTCCTCCGAGCAAAAGTACCTGGGTTCGAGCAAGTCTATGCCCTTGATGTAGCACCTCAACTCGGTATTCGTGAGACGCGCCGGCTGGTCGGCGAGTATATGCTGACCGAAGATGACGTCTTGCAGTGTGCCGATTTCCCAGACGCTATTGGCGTCAATGGCTGGCCATTGGAGAAGCACGTGGCTGGCGACGTTCAATGGGTGTGGCCACCTATTCCGTCGTCCCGAGGGTATAACCAGCTACCGTACAGAATGCTCTTGCCGCGTCGATCCACTTCAGGTGGTGTTGAGAACCTTTTGGTGGCTGGCCGATGTGCCTCTATGACGCACGACGGCCAATCCGCGGCGCGCGTCACCGGGGCATGTTTTGTGATGGGCCAGGCTGCCGGAACGGCGGCTGCGATGGCGGTTCACTCGTCTATCTCTCCCCACGATATCAACGTTACGGAACTCCAACGGAAGCTCGTTGAGCAAGGAGCGTTCCTAGATAACGAGGGGCAAAGCGACGCTGTAGTAGCCTAGTGGGGCCCGTCCAGGCACCAAAGGCGGGTGCCAGAACGGCGCCCGCCTGTCGTCGAGGGTTAGCGAAACGTAGGTTCTCCGGCAAAGCTCAGTCGGGGCCATCCGCAAAGATTTCGACTGCCAGATCTCGTAGCCACTTAGCCTTGGGATCATGCGAAAACCGGCGATGCCAGTACACCTTGAGGTCGTAGCGGGGAATCTCCATCGGAGGCTGAACTATGCGGACCTGTGTCGAGTCTGCGAAGACATTTGCTACAGTTCTCGGTAGCACCACCACTAGGTCGGACTCCGCGATCACAATTGGGATGCTTAAGTAGTGCGACGTCTGAAGTACGATGTTGCGCTTGATCCCCTTTTCCGCCAGCACAGCTTCAAACATCTCTTGCGTCCGGTTTCCGTCCTTGACGAAAGCCTGCTCCGTTGACGTGAACTGGTTGAGCGTCATCCGGGGACCCTTAATTTTGTGTCCCGCTCGCACCATGCAAACAAGGTCGTGGGAAAAGAGGCGGCGCTGGAAGAACTCGGCCTTTTGAAGATCGGGGAAATAGCCAAGTGCAAGATCCACTTCCCCACAGCGCAGCCCTTCCTCAAGCTGCGCCGGTGCAAGACTGACGCTTCTAACGCGGGCGCCAGGCGCGCGCTCGTGAATGTACCGCACTAGCTTCGGCAAGAACACGATTTCACCGATCGCACTCAGGCAGAAAACAAACTCCTCATCACTTGTGCTTGGGTCAAACTCTGGCGCTCTGAGGATGCCATGGTCGATTGCGTCAAGCACTTCCTTTGCCTTACTTGCAAGCGCATCCGCACGCGGCGTCGGAGCCATGCCTTCCGCTTGCCGAATGAACAACGGGTCGGCCAAGGAGTCGCGAAGTCTCGCCAGTGCTGCGCTGACAGCGGGCTGACTCATCTTCAGACGTTTTGCCGCCCCGGTGACACTGCCCGAGTCATGAATTGCAACCAGTACGCGCAGAAGATTCAGATCGAGCTTCATGACTATATGAAAAGCAAATAAGCAGAATTATAAACATTTGCTTTGCGTATGCGGAACCACTAGCTACATTGGACGACCCATATCAAGAAGTCGTGGCAGTTGATCGTCCACCACGGCTTCGAGATGCTTGCGGCGGGCAACCCGCTGTGCTGCCTAACCTTAACGTCCGCAGTTGCTGTTCACTCTACACGGCGAAGCAGTCGTCACCTATGAACTACGCTCCCATCAAATCCCTGCTGATTGCCAACCGTTCCGAGATCTCGATCCGCGTGATGCGCGCCGCGGCCGAGATGAATATCCGGACGGTGGCGATCTATTCCAAGGAAGACCGCCTTGCCCTCCATCGCTTCAAGGCCGACGAAAGCTATCTGGTCGGCGAGGGCAAGAAACCACTGGCGGCTTATCTCGATATCGATGACATCCTGCGCATCGCGCGCCAGGCAAAGGTCGATGCGATCCATCCGGGCTATGGCTTCCTGTCGGAGAATCCGGACTTCGCGCAGGCCGTGATCGACGCGGGCATCCGCTGGGTCGGCCCGTCGCCCGACGTCATGCGCAAGCTCGGCAACAAGGTGGCCGCGCGCAACGCGGCGATCGAGGCCGGCGTGCCGGTGATGCCGGCCACCGACCCGCTGCCGCACGACCTGGAAGCCTGCAAGCGGCTGGCCGCCGGCGTCGGCTATCCGCTGATGCTCAAGGCGAGCTGGGGCGGGGGCGGGCGTGGCATGCGCATCCTGGAAAGCGAGCAGGACCTGGAAGGCTCGCTGGCGGCGGCGCGGCGCGAGGCGCTGGCGGCGTTCGGCAATGACGAGGTCTATGTCGAGAAACTGGTGCGCAATGCGCGCCACGTCGAAGTGCAGGCGCTCGGCGACACGCACGGCAATCTTGTGCACCTGTACGAGCGCGACTGTACCGTGCAGCGGCGCAACCAGAAGGTGGTGGAACGCGCGCCCGCGCCTTACCTCGACGATGCCGGTCGGGCAGAGCTGTGCGAAGCGGCGATGCGGCTGATGCGTGCGGTCGGCTATACCCATGCCGGCACGGTCGAGTTCCTGCTGGATGCCGATTCCGGCCAGTTCTACTTCATCGAAGTCAACCCGCGCATCCAGGTCGAGCACACGGTCACCGAGATGGTCACCGGGGTCGATATCGTCAAGGCGCAGATCCGGATCACGGAAGGCGGCCATATCGGCATGACCGAGAACACGCGCAACGAGGACGGCGAGATCGTCGTGCGCGCCGCGGGCGTGCCGGTCCAGCAGGATATCCATCTGAACGGCCACGCGCTGCAGTGCCGGATCACGACCGAGGACCCGGAGAACGGCTTCCTGCCGGACTACGGCCGTCTCACCGCGTATCGCAGCGCCGCGGGCTTCGGCGTGCGGCTGGATGCGGGCACGGCCTATGGCGGCGCGGTCATCACGCCGTACTACGATTCGCTGCTGGTCAAGGTCACCACCTGGGCGCCGACCGCGCCCGAGTCGATCCGGCGCATGGACCGCGCGCTGCGCGAGTTCCGTATCCGTGGCGTGGCGTCCAACCTGCAGTTCCTGGAAAACGTCATCAACCATCCCGCGTTCCGCGCCGGCAACGTCACCACGCGCTTTATCGACAAGACGCCGGAACTGCTGGAATTCACCAAGCGCCTGGACCGCGCCACCAAGCTGCTGCGCTACCTGGGCGAGATCAGCGTCAACGGGCACCCGGAAATGGCCGGCCGCACGCTGCCGCCGTTGCCGCTGCCGACACCGGTGCTGCCCGTGGTCGCCAACAGCACGCCGCTGCCGTACGGCACGCGCGACCGCCTGCGCGAACTCGGCGCCGAGAAATTCTCGCGCTGGATGCTCGAGCAGAAGCAGGTGTTGCTGACCGACACCACCATGCGCGACGCGCACCAGTCGCTGTTCGCGACGCGCATGCGCACCGCCGACATGCTGCCGATCGCGCCGTTCTATGCGCGCGAGTTGTCGCAGCTGTTCTCGCTGGAGTGCTGGGGCGGCGCGACCTTCGACGTGGCGCTGCGCTTCCTCAAGGAAGACCCGTGGCAGCGCCTTGAGCAATTGCGCGAGCGCGTGCCCAACGTGCTGTTCCAGATGCTGCTGCGCGGCTCCAACGCGGTCGGCTACACCAACTACGCGGACAACGTGGTGCGCTTCTTCGTGCGCCAGGCGGCCAGCGCCGGCGTGGATGTGTTCCGCGTGTTCGATTCGCTCAACTGGGTGCGCAATATGCGCGTGGCGATCGATGCGGTGGGCGAAAGCGGCGCGCTGTGTGAAGGCGCGATCTGCTATACCGGCGACCTGCTCGACAAGTCGCGTGCCAAGTACGACCTGAAGTACTACGTCGGCATCGCGCGCGAGCTGCAGCAGGCTGGCGTGCATGTGCTGGGCATCAAGGACATGGCGGGCATCTGCCGTCCGCAGGCGGCGGCCGCACTGGTCAAGGCGCTCAAGGAAGAAACCGGGCTACCTGTGCATTTCCATACGCACGACACCAGCGGCATCTCGGCCGCGTCGGCACTGGCCGCGATCGAGGCCGGCTGCGATGCGGTCGACGGCGCGCTTGACGCCATGAGCGGGCTGACCTCGCAACCCAACCTGTCGAGCATCGCCGCGGCGCTGGCCGGCAGCGAGCGCGATCCCGGCCTGAGCCTGGAACGCCTGCACGAAGCCTCGATGTACTGGGAAGGGGTGCGCCGCTACTATGCGCCGTTCGAATCCGAAATCCGCGCCGGCACCGCCGACGTGTACCGCCACGAGATGCCCGGCGGCCAGTACACCAACTTGCGCGAGCAGGCGCGCTCGCTCGGCATCGAGCATCGCTGGACCGAGGTGTCGCAGGCGTACGCCGAGGTCAACCAGATGTTCGGCGATATCGTCAAGGTGACGCCGACCTCCAAGGTGGTCGGCGACCTGGCCCTGATGATGGTGGCCAATGACATGAGCGCCGCGGACGTGTGCGACCCGGGCAAGGAAATCGCGTTCCCGGAATCGGTGGTGTCGCTGTTCAAGGGCGAACTGGGCTTCCCGCCCGACGGCTTCCCGGCGGAGCTGTCGCGCAAGGTGCTGCGCGGCGAACCGCCCGCGCCGTACCGGCCCGGCGACCAGATCCCACCGGTGGATCTCGATGCTGCGCGCGCCGCGGCGGAAGCCGCCTGCGAGGAGCCGCTCGACGACCGCCAGCTGGCGTCGTACCTGATGTACCCGAAGCAGGCCGTGGACTACCACGCGCACGTGCGCAACTACAGCGATACCTCGGTGGTGCCGACGCCGGCATTCCTGTACGGCTTGCAACCGCAGGAAGAGGTGGCCATCGACATTGCCGCGGGCAAGACGCTGCTGGTTTCGCTGCAAGGCACGCACCCCGATGCCGAGGAAGGCCGCATCAAGGTCCAGTTCGAGCTGAATGGGCAATCGCGCACGACGCTGGTCGAGCAACGCATCACCACGCAAGCGGGATCCGCACGCCAGAGCCGTCCGGTGGCCGAGCCCGACAATCCGCTGCATATCGCCGCGCCCATGCCGGGCTCGATCGTGACCGTGGCGGTGCAGCCGGGGCAACGCGTGGCCGCGGGCACGACGCTGCTGGCGCTGGAGGCAATGAAGATGGAAACCCATATCGCCGCCGAGCGCGACTGCGAGATCGCCGTGGTGCATGTGAAGCAGGGAGACCGGGTGGCGGCGAAGGACCTGCTGATCGAACTCGTGGCGCGCGTCTAAGCCTTTCATTGCTGCAGTTGGGGCGGCTCTGAAAAGAGCTGCTCCAAAAATGCTCCGCCGAAGCATTTGGGCGATATCCACCGTCGGCTTCCGACATTAGACAGACCACGACGAGAGCAGGATCTCTGCTTCGTGATCATCGCACTGACGATGCCGCTGGTGCTCCACTTTTTGCGACACCTGAAACGGCAGCGAATTCGACGTCCCCCTCATTTGCATATCCGGCCCAGAGCCCCCTGGCCAAGTCGCGCTCGTACGTGCTCTATCAGACCCTTCATCCAATATATCCCTGACGAATGAACTTGGAAGCGGGGCACGACCCCACCCCCGCAAACCGTCGGCCATGCGCAGTCACAGCCGCAAATCCACAACCGCCGGCACATTATCCGAAAAGCAAATAATCCGAATCTAAAACATTTGCTATGCGTATGAGCGCGCGCTGGCTACATTGTTGTTCAGACACGCCGCCGATGCGACTCAGCGATCAGGCAGCGGTACAGGAGACAAGTAGACCTGGCGACTGGCCACAGTTCGATATTGGGTACTGCCTCTTCTGACTCGCAGGGTACGCGGCAAAAGGGAGACCCGATGATCCATCTTTCAGATATTCGCTATGTTCGGCTGGGAACTCGAGACCTCGAGGGCAGCACGTCATATGCAACCAAAGTTCTTGGCCTTGAAGTTGCGCATCGAACAAGTTGCGCTGTGTATCTTCGGTCCGATAGCCGCGACCATACGCTTTGCTACTTCGAAGGTGATCCCTCGGACCATACCAGTGCGTTCGAAGTGGCCGACCTTGATTCGTTGCGCGCCGCGGCCGAAGTGCTGGAATCAAACGGCATGCAGCCCGTCGCGGGCACTAGCGATCAGTGCGAGTTGCGCCACGTTCGCGATCTAGTCCACTTCAAAGATCCATCCGGCAACAAGATCGAGCTCGTTGTAGCGCCGCACCACAGTGGCCGTCGCTATTTTCCTTCCCGCGACGCCGGTATCAGCGGGTTTAGCCACATCGGCTTGCGGTCGATGAACCCTGCCCGGGACGAGAAATTCTGGACTGAATTGTGCAATGCCCGCGTGAGCGACTGGATCGGTGAAGCCCCGTTGCTACGCATCGATGAAGTTCACCACAAGATCGCGCTCTTCCCGTCGACTTTCGCCGGCGTACAACACATCAATCACCAGGTTGAAAGCATTGATGACCTCATGAGGTCCTACTACCTGCTGCGCGAGCACGGTATTCGAATCCTGTTTGGCCCGGGCCGGCATCCCACATCGGGTGCGATGTTCCTGTACTTCGAAGGCCCGGACGGAATGATCTACGAGTACTCAACGGGAGTCCGAAACATTACCGCCGAGGAGGAGGCGTCATACCGTCCGCGGCAGTTCCCAAGCACGTTCTCCTCCTTTTGTATGTGGGGCGCCAAACCGGATATTAAGGAGTTCAAGGCATGAGCGCGATTCGCATTGAGTCTCATGAAACGGAAGCAGACCTCCAGCGCTTGGTACGCATCGCCGCTCGCGCGGTTGGCAGAGCGAAGCTGGCTCACGCATACGGGCACTGCAGCGTTCGTGTAGGTAGTGACAGATTTCTGGTGTGCGCAGCTAAACCGATGGGATTGATCACGCTGCACGACCTGGGAACGGAGGTCAGCGTCCACGGGGACTTGCCGCCTGGTGTCCTTGGAGAGGTACGCATCCATCAGGAGATCTATCGACGTCATCCCGATATCGGCGGAATCGTACGGAGCATGCCACCGACAGTAATGTCGCTCTCCGCTGCTCGGCGAACCCCCCGGTGCCTCCACGGAATAGGGACCTACTTCGGCGCAGGCGCGCCTCTTTGGGACGATCCACAACTCATTCGTACCTCGGCGCAAGCGGAAGCAGTGGTTGACGTGCTTGGCTCCGCGAATGCCGTTGTCATGCGCGGTAATGGGGCGGTTGTAACCGGTGGATCGCTGGAGGAGGCGGTCGTCTTGACCTGGTACCTGGAGGACGCCGCGCGGGTCGATCAGGAGGTACGCGCTGCAAATCTCGATCGGGATGCGGCGATGATTTCGATAAACGACGCAGCCCTCCGTGCGACATATAGCGGGCGAATTATCGAACGAATGTGGGAATACCTGACCTTTGGGGACCCTGAGGCAGGGTAGCCGCAGCTCCCACTACGCACACCAAGACATCACCAAACATGAGGTGACACCCGTGGGGGGCGTTAGTGCCTACCTCCGGTCTTCCAAATTTGCTTGACGGAGTAACCTCCATGAAAGACTTCAAGAACTTCATCAATGGCGAGTGGGTATCTACTGCTCGTCACTTCGACAACAGAAATCCCGTCGATAACAGTTTGATCGGCCGCGTCCATGAAGCTGGGCTGGCGGAGGTAGATACCGCAGTTGCGGCTGCCCGCGCCGCGCTTTCTGGGCCTTGGGGTCAAATGACTGTTGCACAGCGCGTTGAGATGCTCCACGCTGTAGCTGACGGTATCAACCGACGCTTTGACGAATTCTTGCAGGCGGAGATCGCTGACACCGGAAAACCGGCATCGGTAGCTAGCCATGTCGACATCCCGCGCGGTGCAGCAAACTTCAAGGTGTTTGCTGACCTGATCAAGAACGTACCTACCGAAAGCTTCGCCATGGCGACGCCGGACGGTGGCGAAGCGCTGAATTACGCTGTACGCGTGCCACGGGGCGTCATTGGCGTCGTCTGCCCGTGGAATTTGCCCCTGCTGCTAATGACCTGGAAGGTCGGGCCGGCGCTGGCGTGTGGCAATACCGTTGTCGTTAAGCCATCTGAGGAGACCCCGGCAACTGCGACGCTCCTCGGCGAAGTCATGAACGAAGTCGGGGTACCACCCGGCGTCTACAACGTCGTGCACGGCTTCGGCCCCGACTCCGCTGGCGCCTTTCTGACCCAGCATCCTTACGTCAACGGCATCACCTTCACTGGTGAAACCGGAACCGGCGAAGCGATCATGAAGGCCGCCGCCAACGGCGTACGTCCGGTGTCGCTCGAACTGGGAGGGAAGAATCCTGGCATCGTGTTCGCGGATGCTGACTTCGACAAGGCGGTCGCTGGTATTGCACGCTCTGCCTTTGAGAATAGCGGCCAAGTCTGTCTGGGTACAGAACGGGTGTATGTGGAACGACCCATCTTTGACCGGTTCGTGACGGCCCTCAAGGCGAAAGCCGAAGGACTAAAGCTGGGCCCGCCCAATGACGATGGCGTGACGATGGGACCACTGGTATCGCTCGCCCACCAGAAGAAAGTCCTTTCCTACTATCAGAAAGCGGCCAAGGAGGGCGCTACGGTCATCACCGGTGGGGGCATCCCGGAAATGCCGACAGCACTGTCCGAAGGTGCTTGGGTCCAGCCGACGATTTGGACTGGCTTGCCCGAATCTGCGGCAGTCGTTCGTGAGGAGATCTTTGGGCCGTGCTGCCACATCGCTCCATTCGACACAGAACAGGAGGTAATCGCGCTAGCAAATGACACGCCATACGGCCTGGCTGCAACGGTGTGGACGTCAGATCTTGGCAAGGCACATCGATTGGGAGGTGCCCTCGATGTTGGTATTTGTTGGATCAACTCCTGGTTCCTGCGAGATCTTCGCACTGCGTTTGGTGGCGCAAAACAGTCGGGTATTGGGCGCGAAGGTGGTGTCCACTCCCTTGAGTTCTACACCGAACTGCGCAACATCTGCGTGAAACTCTGAGGCCGGCGAATGCAACACGATCAAATACTCAAAATCGGCGCCGACCTGCACGAGGCATTGACCGGTCGGAGTCCCATCGAGCCGCTCACCGAACGTTGGCCGGATATGACGATCGACGACGCATACAACATCCAGCTTGCGATGGTGCAGCACAGACTGGACTCCGGAGAGCGTGTCGTGGGGAAAAAGGTCGGTGTCACCAGCAAGGTCGTGATGGACATGCTCGGGGTCCGGCAGCCGGACTTTGGCCACCTTCTGTCGGGAATGGTGTTTCCCGATGGAGCGGCGATCTCTGCCGCATCTCTCGTTGCACCAAAGGCAGAAGGCGAGATTGCGTTTGTGCTCAAGGAGGAGCTCGCGGGTCCTGGAGTGACGCTGGCCGATGTACTTAGGGCGACTTCGCACGTAATCCCGTGTTTTGAGATTGTGGATTCGCGCATCCGCGACTGGAAGATCCGAATCCAAGACACGGTGGCAGACAACGCATCCTCTGGCGTCTTCGTACTGGGTGATAGTGGTGTGGACCCGCGCGGTTTGGATCTGGCAACTGTCGGGATGACGCTGGAGAAGAATGGCGAGATCGTAGCGACAGGCGCGGGTGCTGCAGCCCTAGGACACCCGGCCAATGCGGTTGCTTGGCTTGCAAATACGCTAGGAAAACTAGGAATGACGCTTAAGGCCGGGGAAGTGATCCTCTCAGGATCCCTTGCTGCGATGGTGCCGGTTGCTGCCGGTGACCAGCTTCGCATCAGCCTTGGCGGAATCGGATCGGCTGGCGTGCGTTTCATTTGAACTCTCTCTGCCAAAGGCTAAGACCATGAATCTGACTCAAGAAATCATCGAACAGCTCGCCGAGCATCTCGAAAACGCTGAACTCAAGCGCGAAGCAGTTGCAAAGATCACCGATGCATATCCGGATATGGATTGGGATGATGCATACGCAATCCAAGATGCCATTCGCGCCCGCAAGGAGGCACGCGGTGTGCGCGTTGCGGGACTGAAGATGGGGCTCACATCGTTCGCCAAGATGCGACAGATGGGCGTGAGCGACCCGGTGTATGGGTTTCTGACTGATTACGGTGCAAGTCTGGATGGGGCTGCCATTGACACCGCAAGTCTCATTCATCCAAAAGTCGAAGCGGAGATCGCTTTCGTACTCAAGCGCCCACTCAAAGGCCCCGGATGCCATATCGGTGACGTGCTGGCGGCAACCGATTTTGTTGTGCCCGCGGTTGAGGTTATCGATTCTCGATATGAGAATTTCAAGTTCGATCTGAAGAGTGTGATCGCTGACAACACCTCTTCGGCACGGTTCGTGGTGGGCGGCGTAAGCCGTAGTGCTGAAGGACTTGATCTCAAGAGTCTAGGCGTCGTACTGGAGAAGAACGGCGAGGTCGTGGCAACCGCCGCGGGCGCGGCAGTTCTCGGCCATCCAGCGAATAGCGTTGCGATGTTGGCCAACATGCTCGGCGCCCGAGGTCGGGAACTGCCTGCTGGTGTCTTCATCATGACAGGCGGAGTAACCGAAGCAATCGCCGTTGCGTCAGGCGACAACGTAACTGTCCGCTACCAGCACCTGGGCACGGTTTCGATGCGCTTTTCGTAATAGTTGACAGGGGTCAAACGATGCCAATCATGCAGGTTTTCCTTATGGAAGGTCGGACAGACGAGCAGAAGGCGCGACTCATCGCCGCGCTTACCGATGCTGCTGTGGAGGCGATTGGTGCGCCAGTCGAAAGCGTGCGCGTAATTGTTACGGAGATGCCAAAGACGCAGTTTGGCATCGGTGGGAAGACTGCGAAGGAACTAGGGCGCTAAAGCGGAGCAACAGGAAGGAGATAGGGATGGAAATGAAGTCAGGCGGCAAGCACAAGGTCGCAATTATTGGTTCTGGCAACATCGGTACAGACCTCATGATCAAAGTGATGCGTCATGGGGTGAATCTGGAGATGGGGGCGCTGGTAGGGATCGACGCGGCTTCCGACGGCCTGGCGCGGGCGTCCCGGCTGGGCGTACCAACGACAGCCGAAGGTATCGAAGGCCTCGTCAAGATGCCCGAGTTCAAGGATGTGAGGATCGCCTTTGACGCTACGTCTGCGGGGGCGCACAAACACCATAACGAGGTCCTGCAGGCGCATGGCATTCAAGTCATCGATTTGACGCCGGCTGCGATTGGTCCTTACGTTGTGCCGGTCGTTAATCTGGATCAGAACTTGACCGCTACCAACCTCAACATGGTCACGTGTGGGGGTCAAGCAACCATTCCGATGGTTGCAGCGGTCTCACGTGTCGCTAAGGTCCACTACGCCGAGATCATTGCTTCCATTTCCAGCAAGTCTGCGGGACCGGGAACGCGGGCAAACATCGACGAGTTCACTGAGACGACCAGCAATGCGATCCGTTCCGTTGGCGGGGCAAGTCGCGGCAAAGCCATCATTATCCTGAACCCAGCTGAACCGCCGCTGCTGATGCGCGACACGGTCTTCACGCTGTCAGAGGATGCCGATACCGAAGCGATCGAAGCAAGTGTGGAGGAAATGGCGAAAGCTGTTCAGGCGTATGTTCCGGGATACCGTTTGAAGCAACGTGTCCAGTTTGAACGAATTCCGGCATCTGCGCCACTCAACGTTCCTGGCATCGGTGCGATGAGCGGACTGAAGACGTCGATCTTCTTGGAGGTGGAGGGCGCGGCACACTACCTCCCTGCTTACGCGGGAAATCTTGACATCATGACCAGTGCGGCGCTGGCATGTGCAGAGCGCTTGGCCGAGACGCGGCTGTCTGCCTGAACGCTTCGAGGACGGAGAAGGATATGAATTCGCAAAGGAAGTTGTACATTTCGGACGTGACGCTGCGCGATGGCAGCCACGCGGTTCGCCACCAGTACGGATTGGGCCACGTTCGCACAATCGCTGCGGCACTCGATATCGCGGGTGTCGACTCAATCGAAGTGGCGCACGGAGATGGTTTATCTGGCTCGAGTTTCAACTACGGCTTTGGTGCGCATACGGATGTTGAATGGATCGCAGCCGTCGCTGAGACCGTGAGCCATGCCAAGGTTGCCACCCTCCTACTGCCAGGTGTCGGCACCGTTCACGACCTGCGGGCGGCCTATGACGCCGGTGCGCGAGTCGTCCGCGTCGCGACACATTGCACGGAAGCGGACGTCTCGCGACAGCACATTGAATACGCTCGTGAGCTAGGGATGGATACCGTTGGCTTTCTGATGATGAGCCACATGACGACACCACAGGCTCTGGCAAGCCAGGCAAAACTCATGGAAGGATACGGCGCGCAATGCGTCTACGTCGTCGATTCCGGAGGAGCCCTGACCATGAATGATGTGCGTGAACGCTTTCGTGCGTTCAAGGATGTGCTGAACGCTGAAACCGAAACAGGCATTCATGCGCACCACAATCTCTCGCTCGGGGTGGCGAATTCGATTGCGGCAGTTGAGGAAGGTTGCGATCGGATTGACGCGAGCCTGGCAGGCATGGGAGCCGGCGCGGGGAATGCACCATTGGAGGTGTTCATCGCTGCAGCGTCGCGCTTAGGATGGGAGCATGGTTGCGATCTGTACACCCTGATGGATGCAGCGGATGACATCGTTCGCCCACTACAGGATCGCCCTGTGAGGGTGGACCGGGAAACGCTGGCATTGGGGTACGCAGGCGTCTACTCGAGCTTTCTAAGGCACGCGGAAGCCGCTGCAAAACGCTACGAGCTTAAAACTGTCGACATCTTGGTGGAACTCGGGAAGCGCCGAATGGTCGGTGGCCAAGAAGACATGATTGTGGACGTCGCGCTGGATCTGCTGGCGCAGCGTGCAGCTGCTTAGCAGCGTCGCGTCGATCATATCCCTTATTACCGGGTGGCAGTGAGTTGCGCAGATACGCGCGGTCATCCACCAATAATGAAAGGGCACTCCATTCTTCGCACCCCTACCGTCAAATGACTTCGGCCGCCCGCGTGCAAGCAGGCAAGGCGATACACGGCGTTGTTCGCTAGCGCCGTTCAGGGGGAGGTGGAGTACCGCCCAATTAGCAAGGTATCCAAAAAAGAGTTTCAGCGGAGGAAGACAATGGAGATCAAGGGAAATTCCCGCTTCGCGGCGGGCGTGGTGGGGCTCATCCTTGCCGGGGGAGTCCACGCTCAGGGGGCGTCAGTAACGCTTTACGGTCTTGTAGACACGGGTGTTGAGTACCTCAGTCACGCCGGGCCGGGTGGGTCAGGATCGCAGTATCGTCTGTCTTCAGGAAACGTTGCCGGTTCCCGTTGGGGCCTTCGAGGCAAAGAGGATCTTGGCAACGGGCTGAGCGGCTTGTTTGTCCTCGAAGGTGGCATTCTTAGCGACACCGGAATGACCGGGCAAGGTGGCCGTCTGTTCGGTCGGCAGGCCTATGTTGGATTGGAAGGAAAGTGGGGTAGGGTGAGCCTTGGCAGGCACATCAATACGCTCTTCGACGTATTTGTACCTTTCGATCCTCTTCGATATGCCACCTATGGCGTCACGGCCCAGGATGCTCAGTTTGCAAACCGCGTGGACAACTCCGTCAAGTACACCGGAAATTTTGGGAACCTCACGGTCATCGGCCTTTATAGTGCCGGCTATGACTCCACCATCGCGAATGGCGGCGAGGTTCCAGGTAGCGTGCGGATCGGCCAAGAGCTAGGCGGCGCAGCAAGCTACACGATGGGAAATCTCGGAGTGGCCGTAAGTTACGACCAGCGGCGCGGCATTACGGTAGCGACGCAGGGTAATATCGAAAGGCGCTATGCGGCTGGCCTTTTGTGGTCTACGGGGCCGTTTTCGGCGATGGCAGGCTACCGTTTCCTTCAGGGAACGATTGCGGCGCCGACCCTTAGATCGAGTCTCTATTGGATCGGCGGCTCGTACAAGATTCAACCAGCACTCACCTTGGCCGCGGGCGTCTATAGGAACGATCAGCGGCAGTCATCCAACGGTGCGATGAGTTATGCACTGTCTGCGATCTACGCCGTAAGTAAGCGGACGGAGGTGTACCTGAACGCTGCATTCATGGACAACCGCGGGACTTCGACGTCTGGCGTCGCCTTGGGCGGTTCCGTTGCTCCAGGGGTCAATCAGACGGGCGTAGTTGGCGGGGTCAAGCACATTTTTTGACCTCGGGGGCTGTGCGATCGCTCGTAGATGCACCGCCCCGCAAAAAATTTTGTCCAAATAGTTGGGTACCCAACAAGTTTGTACACAAAAGATACGCTCGATCTGGAGCGGCGGTTTACATGAAGCCGGGTGGCACCGCGGGCACTGTCGTGAGACTTTGCCTATTGGGACCTGCCTTTAAATAATTTTTCAGAAAAGCTATGGAATTCTTCGGAGAATACGACGTCATTGTCGTCGGTGCCGGCATCAGCGGGGTTGTTGCTTCTGTGGCGGCGCAACAGGCAGGCGCGCGATGCCTTCTGGTGGAAGGTAGTGGGATACTTGGTGGCCTCCTCTCAGGTGGGAGGTTGAACCGTCCTAATGGCATCGTGCAGCCTGGTGTACACAAAGAACTGCTCGTACGCGCTCGCAACTACGGTGGCGCGGACGACGCCATTCAGCGATGGCCTTGGGGGACGTATTCCGGGCTTTTCGATCCCGAGGTTATGCAACGGGTCATTATTGAAACCCTCGAGGAGTCAGGGGTCGACATCCTGCTGTACAGCCAGGTTACGGACGCAGTGATGGAGGGACGAACCTTGAAAGGCATCGTCTTCCAGACGAAGAGTGGACCCGGCGTGGCTTATGCACGTTGCCTCATTGATGCTTCTGGAGATGGAGATCTGGCAGCTCGTGCTGGTGCCTCGTTTATGCTTGGCGCTGCCGAGGAAACGATGCAACCGATGACGAACTACTTCAGGATTCTCAATGTCGACCTGGTCGCCCTGATGGGCGATTGTCAGGCAAACAAGCATGACCTGACAAACGTCTATCCTGACGACGGGCTGCCGCGCGAGAATGGAGAGTACGCGCTTAAGTTCTTCGCCAATGGTTTCTCCGAACGAATTAGCAAGGCCCGCAGCGATGGCTTTCAATGGATCGTTCCGCGTGACAGCATTGTGCTGAAGGCAGGCATGCTGCCGGGCGAGATCAACCTGAACGCAACACGTTTTCACGGAAACGCGCTTGACCCGAGGGATCGCACACGCGCTGCTATTGAGTTGCGTAAGCAGGCGTACTGCATCCACGACTTCCTGAGACGATATGTTGACGGCTTCCAGAATTCCGTGCTTTATGACATTGCTCCGACGCTTGGCGTCCGCGAGACGCGACGCGTTATTGGGGACTACGTGCTGACGAAGGAGGACGTGCGAACCGAAGCAAGGTTTGATGACGCGATTGGTCTAAGCAATTGCCCGATTGATATCCACCAGCCGGACGGGAGGAAGCTGATCATGGAAAGCGTTGGTAACGGTTACGGAATCCCATTCCGCTGCCTGCTTCCCAAGGGCGTCGAGAACTTGCTCGTCGCTGGCAGGTGTATCTCTTCTGATCCTGTCGCCTTTTCGTCAACACGGAATACGCCGGCCTGCGCCTTGACCGCAGAAGCAGCGGGAGTCGCGGCTGCCCAAGCGGCGAAAGCAAATATTCGTCCCCGTGATCTTGAGGTAAGAGATATTCAAGAGTCGCTTCATAAAAGAGGCGTGGTACTCGGAACCGACCCGCAGCAACGCATTCCGGGGAGCTGACGCCGAATTGGTTTCTCGCCAGAAGAACATTCCAAAGAGCGATCGGTTCAAACTATGACAACTTTCCCGTCATTTTTGACACACCGGTGCGTGCCAGAGCCTGGCGAGGAATGACCACTAAGCACTAAAGGTGGGTTACCGGGACACTTCCGGATTTGGAGACACATAATGCATAAAAGACTTTTCGGCTGTTTTTTACTGATCACTTTTGGACTGCTCGGACACGGGATTGCAACCGCACAAGCTTGGCCGACAAAACCAGTGCGGTTGATTGTTCCATTCCCTCCTGGGGGTTCGCTGGATCCTATTGCACGCATCGTGGCGGCCAAACTGCACGAGTCACTTAAGCAGCCATTCGTCGTTGAGAACAAGCCCGGTGCGGCTGGTGCTATCGGTACCGCGGCGGCGGTGAGTGCTCCCCCAGATGGGTATACATTCGTATTCGTCTTTGATACTCACGCGGTGAATCCGGCGTTGATGCCCAGTTTGCCCTATGACACGCGGAAGGATCTCACGCCCGTAATGTTGATCGGCAAAGCTCCTATGGCAATCGTTACGCAAACCGGGAAGCCATTCCGATCTTTCGCTGATGTCGTTCAGACGGCTTCGTCAAAGCCACGAAGCGTCAGCTACGGAACGATGAACGGGACGCTTGGTCACCTGACCATGACTCTGCTTCAGAAAGAGGCAAAGATTCAGCTTGTGACAGTGCCGTACAAGGGCGGTGCTCCTATGGTCCAGGACGCATTGGGTGGCCAGATCGACTTGGCAATTGGGTCGCCGGCGACGGTTGGGCCGTATGTAAAGAGTGGGAAAATGCGGGCGCTGGCCGTCACAAGTGCACGACAGTCTCCGGCATTCCCTAATGTACCGACTCTCACCGAGTTAGGTTATAAGGGACTGTCCGCTTATGCGTGGTGGGCGATTTTCGCTCCTGCAGGAACCCCTAAACCGATCCTCGCAAAGTTTCACTCCGAACTCGCGAAGGTATTCTCAGATCCTGAGGTCCGCAAGACTCTCGTTGAGACACAGGGTATGGAGGTGGTCGCTGGACCACCAGAAGAACTGGACCGCTGGCTTGGCAGTGAAATGGATCGTTGGGCTCGCGTGGTCAAGGAGAACGACATCCAAGTTCAATAGCGGAGGGTTACGATGAGTCTGTGTACTGTCCTGGACGTTCGTCCCACATCCAGCTCCGGTGCGTATACTATCTAGCTTCGGATTCAGTATGGGCGGAAGGGAAAGTACATGGGGAAGGCGAAGGCAAGGGCGGTTGGCGCCCCAATCGACGAGATGGATGCAAGTGGATTCGATCCCATCGACACCGTTGGGAGCATCGTACGAGACGTTTACTTAGGCTATCGCGTCGCTCTTCACAAGGAACTGCGACTTCGAAGTATCACCCTGCCACAGTGGACGTTTCTGAGGATTCTTTGGAAAGAAGAAGGTCTGACTCAAAAGGTCCTCAGCGAACGGGTTAGCATCCATCCGTCGACGACGGTCGATACGCTGCGCTCATTGGAGCAAATAGGGCTCATCGAGCGGCGACCCGATCCAAGCGACGGGCGCGCCGTCCGAGTCTTTCTGACTGCGGGAGGCAAGCGGATGAAAGCAAAGCTTCTACCGTGCGCACTGCACGTCAATAAGCTAGCGACAGACGGCCTGAGTGAACGAGAGGTATCGGATCTTAGAAGGCTGCTCGCGAAAGTTCGCAGTAACTTGGAGAGTGCCATGGAGATCTAGTGGGACTCCATAACGATTGCATGTATTCGTTGAACTTGAAGGATGTGCTTCTGAGTTTTATCAAGAAGGGCGGCGCTCTCTCAAATGTTGAGGTTTCAATCTTCAATAGGACCGTGGAATTCGCGACGCCTACCGTAGCGCTGTTGCGCCCGCGCATGACGCGCAAGTCTCTCGTAATCTCGTAGAAGACCAAGACCCAGTACATCCGCGGCGTACCCCCAGGCCGCGGCCTTTCTCGCATCACCGTCAGACACGGCAAGACCGATGGGCATGCGAGCGCAAACAACTCTTTCGCGTTCCCTCGTGAATGGCGGGATCAGCACTCTCGTTGGTTTCTAGTGTGATTGTGCACGTTAATGCACCCGCCTGACGTTCAGTCCTGATTGACAATAAAAGAATCACGGACATATAGTTGGGTACCAAATAATTGGAAACCAAACTATATGTCCGGCGTTTGGCGATACGCGCCAAAGCTCAACAACGGAGACAGAAGTGAAACCAGACACCCCACCCCACAGTGCAATCGTGCGTGCTAACCGTACCAGGCTCTTCGTGAACAAAGTGTTCAAACTTTGTGAGCGATCGGCAAGTGTCGCGACATGCTTGGCGCTAAGCTGTGCCAATAATGCCTTGGCGGCGTATCCGGACAAGGTTGTTCGAATTGTCGTGCCGTACACCGCCGGGGGAGGAGTTGACTTGATTGCCCGCGCGCTGGCGCATCGACTCGCACAGCGTTGGGATAAGCCGGTCATTGTGGACAATCGTCCTGGGGCGAGTACTAACATTGGAGCGGGGGTGGTAGCCAAATCCAAGGGTGATGGGTATACCCTGTTGCTTACCACGGACGCCACCGTCACCACGAACCCGCATCTTTTTAAAAAAATTCCTTATGACCCTGCCAAGGACCTAATTCCGCTTGTACACGTGGTGAACCTGAATTTGATATTGGCAGTGAACCCAAAGTTGTCAGTGCACACGATTGACGGACTGGTCGCGCTGGCGAAATCCGGCCCGCCGCTGAACTACAGCTCCTCCGGTAACGGTAGCCAAGCTCACCTGATGTTTGAAGCGTTGAACCGTGCAGCTGGTATTCGGCTTACGCACATTCCGTATTCGGGGATCGCTCCAGCCCTGCAGGCGGTTGTCTCCGGAGAGGTACAGATGACACTCGTTGGCGGTACGTCTGTCGGGTTCGTGCAAAGCGGAACACTACGAGCCATAGCCGTCTCCGGCGATAAGCGGGTCGCCGCGTTGCCCAATGTGCCGACGTTTAAGGAGGCCGGATTCGCCGCAGTGGATCCCAGAGGATGGGTGGGGCTATTCGCGCCAGCTGGGCTTCCATCTGAGGTCGCGGCAAAGATTGAGACCGACGTCAGGGCCGTACTCGCTGATCCGTCCTTCCAGAAAACGCACCTGGAGAACCCGGCCTTCTCGATGCCACCGGACACAAGTCGCAAGGCGTTCGTCGAGTATCTTCGGCAGGACACTCGCTTCAAGCAGAAGCTGATCGAAACCGCAAAGGTTCAGCTCGATTGACAATGCCAACCTCTGTTGACAAGGAGGCCAAAAAGGCGGCCTTGGCGTTGTACTTTGGCCAGGGCATTATCAACTCCGGGTCATGCACATTAGGACTCAACTAGTCACGGAATATCTTGGCTCTGATTAATCGGGCGTGACTCATGATCGCGTGGCCGCACATTCACGAATTCAGCGCCGTAGACGGTTATCAACCTAGTGGTTCCCTCTGTTACAGAGGTGTCTTATCAACTTGAGCGACGAGCGAACAGCTGCGCCATGTAATTTGAACTAAATCATGTTAAGAGGTCATTCTTATGAATACAAGGAATTGCAGTGCTGATGTAGTCGTCGCCGGCGGAGGCGCGACAGGAGCTCTGGCTGCTATCTGCGCCGCCAAGGCAGGCGCAAAGGTCTTCCTCATCGAAAAGGAAAGCTACCTAGGCGGCATGGCGGTCGGATCGATGATGGGTCAACTTACTGGCTGTGGTTTGGACGGAGTTCCCATGCTCGGGGGAACGGTGCGCGAGATCGTTGATAAGTTGATCGACGACAACGAGGCCGTGTATTATCCGATGCGCACACGTACAAGGCCGGGCAATGTGCTGCTGCTACGCTACAACATCGAAGCGTTTAAGCATTTGCTTGAGTCGTACGCAATCCATGCAGGAGTAACAATCCTCTACAACAGCGTCGTGCAGCGAGCGGTAGAGAGCAACAATACCTGCAAAGTCGAAGTAAGAGGCCTCTTTGATATGAGCGAGATCGACTGTAAGTTGATCATCGACTCCACTGGCAATGCTTCCGTCGCCAACCTGCTCGGTCATGAAACCACCATACCTCCAGTGGGTGAACGGTTCCCTGCAGCGCTCATTTTCAAGTTGGGCAACGTCGACTTCGAAAAATTGGAGGGCTTTGACTGGGTTTCAGTCCGCGACCGCTGGTACAGGGAAGGGATCTTGCCTTCCCCCATGTTGGCATTGGCACCGTGCCCGAACACGAATGAAGCGATCGTCAACGTGACGTACATCACGGGGGTCGACCAGGAGTCCACCGCGGCGATGTCTCAAGCCTATATCACGCTTCGGCAGCAGGTTGCTAGCCTTGTGCCGGCACTGAAGAACAATGTGCCTGGCCTGGAGAATTCGTTCCTCTCTGCGACCGCGCCCGTGTTGGGCATTCGCGATGCAAGAAAGATTGTCGGCAAGTATCAGCTCACCGGCGATGACGTGAAGACCATGCGTGATTTCGAGGATGCTGTCACCCCGAGCAGCTGGCCGGTGGACGTCCACTTGCCTGACGGCGGGAACGTCTGGTACGAGACCGAAAGGCCATACAAGATTCCGTACCGAGTTATGGTGCCGAAGAACGGCGGGCGATTACTCGTGACTGGAAGAAGTATCGACGCCGACGAGACAGCCTTTTCGTCAGCCCGTGTAATCCCGACTTGCATGGGGCTCGGTGAAGCTGCTGGGGAAGCGGCAGCAATTGCCGTGGCGAGAGACATCCCCTTTGATAAAGTGGACGGAGCCATGCTCAGTAAATTGCTTAGGGAGAAGGGCGTGCAAGTCTAGTCGCCAGCAAAGCTGGCTTAACGAGATCGCACTGCTTCTTTGGTGATTAGCAAACATGCAAAAAGCCGCGATGGCGCGATTTCGCGGCTTTTCTTGCTGCGTGGACTGGAGCGGTTAGATCGCGGCGTCCTTCAGCTTCTTGATTGCGCGCGGACCTTTACTTTCACGCGGGCTGGCTTAAGGCCAAACCATTGTTCCTGGCCGGCGAACGGGTTCTTGCCGAAGCGTTTCGTCGTGGCCAGGAACTGAATAGCCGACACCTTGAAGAGGACTGGGGAACGTGAACTCTCCGGCATCCTCTTGTGGATCGCGCTCACCATCGTGTTCTGAAGGTGGCCCCGAAAGGTTTTGACGGTCTTCTTGTGCTTGAGAATTTGCCAAAATCAAGGGCAGTCCGCAAAAATTTGATAATTTGCAGCTTCAGTCGGCGTGGATCGTTGCGGCAATTCGGTCACAGGTTCGATTGCTGGCCAGCCCCAACATTTGGCTGACCTCATCGCGAGAGTGGCCGGCAAGAAGCTGGCGCTGGCAAAAGGTATTGCGCAACGTGCGGGGGCTTGGCTCCGCACCGGAGAACCCGATTTCTGTGAGTGCGGTGGCCACGATGCGGCCGAGGCTCATGTCGGTATCCCTTTGATTTCGGTGCAATGTGTGCCAAGAACGCGGGCATCAGTTGACCGATGTTCGCGATGCTTTACTGAAGATGAGGGAGGGCCCCTCGAAGTCGGCTTGCAGGAGCAGGCTTCAAACCGCCACAAGCTGCGTGGGTAAAGAGCCCTCGTGGTGAGCGTTGTTGGGGTAATCGTCCTTTTCGTGCAGATTGATACGGTTAGCCAGCCCCGAGTCCTATGTTGGGTGGGTTGCATCCCATTCGGTTAACCTTATTGCGGCCATCCAAGCACTTGTCGGAGACCGCGCCAAAACGGGGGCAAACCACCGGACCAATGCCGAGAGGCCAATGAGGCACCTACAATGCGCGCATGGCTTCCGATCCTGGGCCGGCGATCTCCGTCCTTCAACTTCGCATTGCGCTGCGCGGCCTGAGCCCGCCGGTTTGGCGACGCGTTCTCGTTCCTGAGCATTTGACGCTCGGACAATTGCACCATGTCATCCAGGTCGTCATGGGCTGGGCCGAGGAACATCTGCACACGTTCAGCATTCGTGGCAGGCGTTACGGCGCAGCTCAGGAGGGCATTTTGCAGTTCTGCACCGTGGCAAACGAACTGCCGCTGACCGCGTTTCATCTCCGAGAACACGAAGGCTTCGTCTACGTGTATGACTTCAACGCGTGGTGGCGCCACGAGATACGCATGGAGCGGCGTATGTTGCGGTACCAGCCTGGCCAGTTGCCCCGCTGTGTGGCGGGTTGCGGGCCTTGCCCGCCCGAGGACATGGGCGGGATCGAGAAGTATCTGGAGGCCAGGGACGAACACAGTGAATATGAGTTCGTCGATTGGCTTGAGTCGCTGCGCGAAGGGCCAATCGTGCTGGAAGACCTGCGCGACGAGGTCGATAAGTGGCTGATTTGGCTGGATTGTCGCTTTGACCGTCGGATCGTCAATGATCGGTTGCGAGAGCTCGAGGGGTAGACTGGTCGCCGCAGCTTCAGGGGAGGAGGGCGGCCATGCGTATCAGCTTGCAACTCGTAGTGCAGGACGATGGAGGCGCGCCAGCCACCGTCACCGAGATAGCCCGGTTCGAGAGAGATGGCCTTGATGTGGGCTCGCTGGGGCTGCATCTGCAGGAGGCGAAATCACTGCTGGGCCGGCTGCAGCGCACGATGGTCACGGCACAGGTTACCGAGGCAGTTGCCCGGACCAGCGTTTGTCCCACGTGCGGGGCGCAACTGGCGTGCAAGGGCCACCATCACTTGGTTTTCCGTAGCGCGTTCGGACGGCTGTCGATTGACAGTCCGAGGCTGTACCCCTGCCGGCAGTGCCAGGGCGACGCACCTAGCTTCAGTCCGGTCGTCAACTGCTTGCCTGAGCGGGTCAGTCCAGAACTGCAGTATCTCGAGGTCAAGTTTGCAGCGTTGATGTCGTATGGTCTGACCGTCAACGTCCTGCAGGAAGTATTGCCACTCGATCATGTACTGGCAGCCAGCTCGATCCGGCGCCAGGTCACCACGCTCGGTCGCCGGCTGGAAGCGGAGCAGGCCACCGAAGCGCGGCAGCAGGCGGAGGTGGAGGCGAGCGTCCGCTCGCCCGAGATCCCCGAGCCCAGTCCGGTCCGCGCGGTTGGCATTGACGGCGGCTTCCTTCGACGGGCCGGACACCGGCGCCGCCAGGACGGCTGGTTTGAAGTGATTGTCGGGAAGTCCCTGCGGGATCAGGACGGCGGGCATAGTTTTGCCTACGTGCACAAACTGGAGCGCCGACCGGCCGATCGTATGTGGAACTTCCTGCTACGAGAGGGTGTGCAACCCAGTCAGCCGGTCACCTTCCTGTCGGACGGCGGGGATACCGTACGGTTTGCCCAACTCGGCTTTGGTGACCGCGGTGAGTACGTTCTCGATTGGTTCCACATCGCCATGCGGGTACAGAACCTCGAACAGATGATCAAGGGCCGGCCGGCGCACTGCGACGGCCCCAGCAACGCGGAATTGATCAAGGCGCTGCATAGCTCAAAGTGGCACCTGTGGCACGGCTGCCCCTATCCGGCGTTGCGCCGACTGGAAAGCCTGGGCTGGGATCTGGACGCTGAGGCCAGCCCCGAGGAGGCCAAACTCCTTGGCAAGCTTGAGGAGTTCATTGTCTACCTGGACAACAACCGGCACTTCATCGTGAACTACGGTGACCGCTATCGGCATGGCGAGCCCATTGCCTCAGATTTTGTCGAGTCAGCCGTCAACCAGGTGGTCAGCAAGCGGTTCGTCAAACGGCAGCAGATGGCTTGGCGACCTCGGCACGCACACAACCTACTGCAAATCCGGACGGCCGTGCTCAATAACCAGCTACGTTCTTACGTTGAACGCTGGTATCCCTCCATCACCGGAGAAGAAGACCACCGCCTTGCCGCTTAGTCCGAGCTTTGGCTTCTCGAATGGCCGGAACCCGCGTCGGCGCTGGGTTTCGGCCATTTTTTGTGACTATTATGTAGCCATGTAAATTAGTGTTTATCTATTGCGTTTCAGCAGAGTTGTGCTTGAATAAGTGTTCATGTATATCGAACACGTCCCCAACCGCAACTCGCCCCCCGCCGTCCTGCTGCGCGAGTCCTATCGCGATGGCAACACGGTCAAGAAGC
>NZ_SMNY01000149.1:0-854 GCF_004353535.1 Cupriavidus sp. L7L | reverse complement strand
GCGGATAGCGGAACTGGCACGCTACCGCCGCGCCAACGAATTGCCGCCTACCCCAGGGAGACGCGTCCACTGGTGCTGCCGGTAATTGGAAGACCGGGCAGCGAGATACCGCTGTCACGCGGGGCGCTGCACCTGATCCTGAAAGAGGTGTTTGGCATGGCCGCGGCGCGCGTGCGGGCGCGCGGGCCGGAATGGGAAGCGCAAGCCGAGGTGCTGGCCAGTGCCTCGACGCACTGGCTGCGCCACACCGCCGGCTCGCACATGACCGACCGCCAGGTCGACCTGCGCTTTGTGCGCGACAACTTTGGGCACAGCTCGCTGTCGACGACGAGCGGCTACCTGCACAGCGAGGAGGATGCGCGGCACGAGGCCACGCAGGAGCGGCACCGGATTGACTGGGGTACGAAGAAATAGCGGGGCGAGAGGGTTATTTCACCATCATGAAACTTTGGCGCGCCCATGAGCTGAACGATCTAGGTATGTGTCGCCCACTTAGATGCAGAAGTGGTAGGTATCTTGATATCCATCTCAAGATGGTATATATTTTGATACCTATCAAAGGAATCCACCATGAGTACCACTGCCAAGATCTTTACCACCGGCCGCAGCCAGGCGGTGCGGCTGCCTCAGGAGTTCCGCTTTGCTGAGCGCGAGGTCTATATCCGCCGTGACCCGTCCACCGGCGACGTGATCCTGTCGCGCCGGCCGGAGAGTTGGGACGGCTTCCTGGCCGCCATCCAGGGCAGCGCCGTGCCGGCAGACTTCCTGGCCGAGCGCGCGCAGGACGAGCAACCCCGGGATCCGCTGGCGGGTCTCGAATGACGCGCTACATGCTTGACACTAATATCGTGAGC
>NZ_SMNY01000148.1:0-2897 GCF_004353535.1 Cupriavidus sp. L7L | reverse complement strand
TTTGATGCGGGCGAAGAAACGCTCGACGAGATTGCGGGACCGATAGAGATGCTTATCCAATGGACGTTGTACAAGCCGGTTCGCCCGACTCGGGATGACAGCCTGGACATCGAACTTGTGCAGGTGCTCGATGAGGGCGTCGGTATCGTAAGCCTTGTCGGCGGCAACACTGTTTGGCCGCACCTCCCCCAACAAGGGCAACGCCTCGGGGCTGTCGCCCGCCTGTCCGCCGGTCAGGCGAAATTTCGCCAGCATGCCCAGTCCGTCAACCAGTGCATGAATCTTCGTGCTCAGGCCACCACGCGATCGACCCAGCGCCTGGTCACCTTTTTTTGGGTGCTCCGGCGGCATGCTGATGGGCGCGCACAATGGTACTGTCGATGAAGACTTCCTCGAAATCCGCATCGCCTGCCAGCGCGGCAAATACCTTATGCCATACCTCGGCACGCGACCATCGGGCGAACCGCTTGTACACACTGTTCCAGTGGCCAAATTCTTCCGGCAAGTCTCGCCAGGGGCTGCCGGTACGGGCAATCCACAGCACGGCCTCCATGAACTCCCGATTGTCGGCGGCGGTTCGTCCCCGATCCCCGGCCTTACCGGGTAGCAGCAGCGCGATGCGCTCATACTGGTCGTCCCGCAACATCCTTCTTGCCATTCCTGCCTCGCGCAAAAGACAGGATGTAAACAGATTCCGGCCGAAGTTAACAGCCCTTCGAGGCCAGAAATTGCTAAATGTCAACACGCCCTAGCTTGGAAAATGGGTATTCAACGTAAGCTCGGAATTTTCCGCTTCGCCACGGGTCGGATATAGCGGGCCAGCATAGCGTCTGACCGGTGGCCCGTTTACTCCTTAATCTGGTGAGGCTGCAAACCGGTCTCGGCGGCCGTCGTGACGTAACCCGCTCTTATGCTGTGTCCAGAGACGGCGGACGGGTCGCCGCCAGCCCTCTTGACTGCCGCCTTTACGATCAACGCGACCGATTGCGCGGACAGGGCAGCGCTGCCAACCCTATCGTGCCGGTTCACGGCACGGAATACCTGGCCTGATCCAATCCCTGCCAATTCCAGCCACTGCTGCAGCGCCTTGACCGGACACCGCGCGCCTTTCGCGTGGGGGATAAACACGGTGCGCCCTGCGCCGGCCTGGTCCGTTTTCGAGCGCCGAATCAGGATTTCCAAGCCGTTGGCATGATCCGTGATGTCTTCACAGCGGATGGCTACCAATTCGGAGCGCCGCCCCAGCGAAGCCTACCAGCAGCAGCGCGCGGTCGCGCGCCGCCTGCATCGGCTTGCGCTGATCCACCATCACCAGCATTTCGAGTAAGTCGTCCTTGACTAGCGCTTTGGCTTGGCGCTGTCGCGTCCCCAGGATCCGCCGGATACCGGCCATGGTTTGTTTCACCAGGGCATCCCGCGCCGGGGAGTCCAGCCCCTTGTCGACATGCGCGCGGTGTGCGGCCTTTGCTGGACTGGAAGGCCGGAAATAATCGGACTGGCGCGCAGGCTTGGTTGGATTCTGATCCGAGGCGTTGATGGTCCTGGGCACGCGCGCCGGTACAAGGGGTGAACCAGGCAACCTCATACATTTCCGCCCGCTGCGCGGGCGTGGGAAATGAGGGGATGCAAAGTAAATCGGGATAGGGGCAGGCCTCACGGCCCGACCCCTCCCACACCACCCGGCATGCGGGTCCGCGCGACCCGCCGCCGTTGATTGTCTCGCTGCAGTTGGGCCATTCCGGGCTTCACCCAGTTAGGTTGGTTTGGCGAGCTTCACTCTCGTGAACATCTGAGACGCCGCAACATCGAGGGCCGTGCTACTCCTTCCATTCCTTCGGGCCTTCAGGCGTCACCGCCCTACTATGCCGTCTGCTGACTCCTGCACGGCGGTCAACGCCCCTTACGGGTCGTTCAGTCCAGATTCCAGGACACCGGGCAGGCCTCCCGAGGTAAGCTCAACCGCCTTCGCCACACACCTGCCAGATTTACCACCCCGGCCCTTGATGGTTATGGACTTCGCAATTGCTTGCTTGCTCGTCCGGCCGGGTAGGCCTCATAGCTGGTTTCTGTCCGTCAGGTCGTGGCTTTGTTCCGCGCTTCTTTCAGACCCCGCCTCGCGACGACGCCCTTGCGCTTCACTAATCCTTCGCCACCATCAGGCTGGATAGGGGACTTTCACCCCCGAGCTGTTGAGCATGCTCGGCACACAAACGGGGCAAGCCTTGGCGGCTTGCCGTCGCTGACCTCGCTTGGAGGCCATTCATTGGTGCGGATCAACGCGGCCGGAACGCTTTTCGAGGCGAGGCAGTGGCTGCGGATTCGAGGACTTGCGTTGCCTTACTTACGGCGTCCTCACCTGCTTTGAGAGCCTCCGCGATGGTCCCATCGTCATCCGGGAACATGCCTTTCATTTGGTCAATCTGGTCGCGCATCGCGCCGATTGCGCCAACGCTGTCGTTTAACGCCTCCGCCAACTCCATGTTTGCCTTGAGCAAAGCGTCGCGGTGGACCTCTACGCTGTGCGCTTGCTCCATCGCCTGGGAGAGAGCGACTTGGGTAGCTTGAAGACTCGGCGCGGGCACCATGGCCAGGTCGGTGGGCGGCACATCAAAGTGCGTGAAAATGCCCTTGTCGTTCCCGACCTCCATGGCGTACGCAAGAAGCTCGTGCACTTCAGCGGCTGCATGCGACCTGTCGGGTGCTGATACCGTGATGGACGCGGTGATAGCGTGAGAGCCAGACGTCTCCGCCGTTTTTAGCAGAGCCTGGGCGACCCTGTCTTGAAATTCCTGAACCTTCGACATATGCGCTCTATCCTTGGACCTGTGAAGTAATTCGCTTGGGAGGGTCGTAGCGGCTGGCGACATCCTCATCCGGGGCCGCGCGCGGGAGCTCTC
>NZ_SMNY01000147.1:0-1487 GCF_004353535.1 Cupriavidus sp. L7L | reverse complement strand
AACTCTTCGCTGTCCTCGCCGAAATAGTGAGCTTCGAGAAGAAGAAAAAAGGTGGTGGCGGACATGGAGGCTTCCGTATCGATACTGTATATTCATACAGTATACTGTATGAATATACAGCTCAGCACGGTTTAGCCCTAGCGGCGAAATCGTCCAGGCGGGGTGGCGCCTGGACGTTTGATCTTCAGCCAGTCATACGACAGCCCGCCTCTATAGGCGCTGCCGGCGCGCTTGGCCACTACGCCCTCCAGGCCCAACGCAAGTACCTGCCGGTAGAGCCAAGCGCCGTCGTCTACCTCGCTCACATACAGCAGGCCCACGGTCACGCCGCGCAACAAGTCGCACAGCGCCTTCTTTCTCTTCTCGATGGGCCAATCTCGAATGTCCTGGCCACGCAGGACCAACAGGTCGAAAGCACACAGGGCCACCGACGGGGCACCACGATACCAACGCTTGCGCATGGCACGCTCATGCAGGGCATTGAAGTCCGCTCGCCCAATGTCGTCCAGCACCACGACCTCGGCGTCGAGGATGCAGCCGGCCTGCAGCGCTTCCAGCGGCTCGTGTAACTCGGGAAACCAGCGAGTGGCGTCGCCACCGCCGCGCACGCGCAGGGCTGGCGGGCTCGTACGCGCCAGCATGCGGTAGCCATCGTACTTTAGCTCGTAGTGCCAGTCGCCCGCGCGCGGCAGCGTGGCGCTGCGCCTAGCCAGCATCAGGGGAAACGAGGCTAGGCCCAGGTCCGCAGCGGCGGCCAGCCGCCCAGACATGGCCTCAGCCCTTCACGTTGCGAGGATCATGGCCGAAGCTGTTACGCTCTCGGATCTGGGCATCTCGACCATGGATCAACAGTTCGACCTTGTCGCGCTTGGCGCGCTCTGTGCCAGCGGCAATGGCCGCATCTTGCGTAGCGTGCAGAGTACGGTCGGCCTTGCAACCGAACTCGACTGCCCAGCCATCCTCGGCTGGTACAACGTGGACATTCTTCCCAGGCATGATGGTCGTCCTCGCAGGAAGCGAATGAAATCAGTCTGGATCGTGGGCGCTCGCCTCGGTATCGGCCAAAGTCCTACAGCGTCCATGGGCGAGATTGAGTGAAATGGTCGCACCCTCACATTCGCTAAAGATCACATGGGGTGATCTGGTCGCGCTGTCGTTTGTAATGTCCTAGAGCTTCGCCAGCCCAGCCACGTCAGCAACGGATAAACACCATGCCGCTCGGAGGCGGCTTGGATCTACCTAACTGTCGCTGCGTTCACGCTGCTGCTTTCACTGCGGGGGTGATTTGGTCGCGCATCGGCCCCAGCGTGAGGTGTTTTGGTCGCGTCCTCCGCGCAGATGGGGTGATTTGGTCGCGCCCTATCCAAGAGTGCCTCCTGCGGCACATACGAGTAGCGGGGTGAATTGGTCGCGCCCACCCCCAGTGCGAGGTGAAATGGTCGCGCTGCAGAAGTATGGGGTGAAATGGTCGCGCCCCAGCGTGGGGG
>NZ_SMNY01000146.1:0-1260 GCF_004353535.1 Cupriavidus sp. L7L | reverse complement strand
CAGCCCGATGGCGGCAATGCCTGCCTGGTCCAGGGTCTTGTGCTCGGCCTGGGCAAAATCCCCATCGCCATTGGAATCCTGCACCACCTTGAACCGGCTCCAGGCAGCATCCTCATTGCTGATCTGGCCATCGTGGTTGCTGTCGAAGGTGGCCAACGCCTCCAGGTCCGTCTTTGTCCCAGGTGCGAAATTCGTCAGCCGGGTCTCCTCGACGGAAATCCTGCCGTCGCCGTCGGCATCGAAGCCCAACACCCCATCGGTCGCCACGGCCCAACCGATCTGCTCGGTCTGGCCGTCATGGTTGACGTCCGCCTTGACCTGCGACTGGGAAGCCGCGATCAGCTCGGTCCCGTTACCGTTCAGGTCCAGCACGATGGGGGTGAAACCGCCGCTGGCATTGGTGCCCTTGTGCGTGGCGTTGACGACCACATCGGTGTAGGCGCCCTGCGCATCCTGGATGCGGATGGTGAAGTTGTCCGCGCCGTTGTAGGGATCGCCTCGGTGGCTGATGTACTGCCAGTAATCCTGTGCGCCAATCAAGTACTGGGCGAGTACGGTCTGGTCAGGACGCAGGTAGCCGGTCGCCGTGTCGACGTAGGCATTCGCGTAGCCGTGTCCGTGTTGCGGGCCCTGCACAATCGAAATCACGATGGCGGCCGAATCGCCGTCGGGATCGTACGCGATGATGCGCCCCATCTGGCGCTGCGGGTCATCGCGATCGTAGAAAATCGTGTTGGCTTCTACTGTAGCGCTGTCCCTCAGGCCTTCGACCGAATCGATCTGGGTCAACGCGAGAGGCTTCAGCATGCCGTTCTGATAATGCTGCGGCGTGTACACGGCATGATTCGCATCATAAAGCTGACCTTGCGCCGCCAACGATTTAGCCAACGACTCATCGTAAAGGGGCTGGAAATAGTTCGGTACCGGCTGGAAGGCCAGACTGCCATCCGAAGACGCATAGATGGGTTCGGCGCCATTGAGCCCGGAGGTTCGCCCAATCATCGGGGATGGGCCATGGTAGTAGCCGAAGACCGGCCGGCCGTATTCGATCGCCTCGATCACGGGCGCCTTGTTGACGTGGGCGACTTCCAGATAGGCTGTGGCCCAGGTCTGACCACCGTACGGGTCGGAGACCAGGTACTGGAACGAAGCCTGGCCATAGAAATCGGAGTCTGGCGTGAAGCGCACCTGCCCGTCAGCTTGAACCTCGACCGTGCCGTGCTGGGCATTGGCAACCTGCGCAATCGTCAGCGTGTCCCC
>NZ_SMNY01000145.1:0-671 GCF_004353535.1 Cupriavidus sp. L7L | reverse complement strand
CACATACACCAGTCGTGTCCGGGGCAATAGCGCGGCTTGTTCCGCAACGCGTTCATACCCTTCAATCCAGCGTACGCTTTCCTTGATCCCGCCGCGGTTGCCGTCGGCGTCCTTTGGCTCCCGAGCCCACATCCAGGCATCGATCACCCCCAGCGGTTCACGGTCAGGCGTCACCGCGTAGGTCGGATGCAAAAACATGCCCCGCTGGGCTTCGTAGCTCAGCGGCCCCAACCCCTCCATCTCCTGGCCATTAAAGTCCAACTCGGTCGAATCAGCGATGCACAGCACTATCGGAAACTGCGCGGCTCTGTCCGCCGTGCGTTCCCAATGCGGCTGCATCACGTCCCGCCAATCGATCTGCTCATTGCCGAGAAACCGATATGCCCCAATGGTTTGCGACCAGTCATCGCATGCGCCGGGAATGCTCGCCGTGGGCAGGGCCGCAAACCGCTTGAGCAACTCCTTGGCGCGCCGATCCCGCCGCGGATCACCTAGATCCAGGCTCTCAAATTCCTCGTCCACCCATGCCCCCGACTCGTTGCCCATCGCTGCTAAAAACTCGACAGTAAACGCGAGTCAGGCGAAGTTAACAACCCCTTACCTCGAAATTTCCACGGCCTCAGGCTCCATGCCCCACGGTGGAGACGGTACTACTTCTGTATAAGGAGATG
>NZ_SMNY01000144.1:0-457 GCF_004353535.1 Cupriavidus sp. L7L | reverse complement strand
AGAAATGAATCCCCAACAACTAGTTGACATCGTTTAGGGCGTGGACTACCAGGGTATCTAATCCTGTTTGCTCCCCACGCTTTCGTGCATGAGCGTCAGTGACGTCCCAGGGGGCTGCCTTCGCCATCGGTATTCCTCCACATCTCTACGCATTTCACTGCTACACGTGGAATTCTACCCCCCTCTGACATACTCTAGCCTGACAGTCACAAGCGCCATTCCCAAGTTAAGCTCGGGGATTTCACGCCTGTCTTATCAAACCGCCTGCGCACGCTTTACGCCCAGTAATTCCGATTAACGCTCGCACCCTACGTATTACCGCGGCTGCTGGCACGTAGTTAGCCGGTGCTTATTCTTCCGGTACCGTCATCCACGCCAGGTATTAACCAGCGCGATTTCTTTCCGGACAAAAGTGCTTTACAACCCGAAGGCCTTCTTCACACACGCGGCATTGCTG
>NZ_SMNY01000143.1:0-457 GCF_004353535.1 Cupriavidus sp. L7L | reverse complement strand
TCACACGTTGTGCGCGTAGTTCCTGTTTGACCTCGCGCGCCTTCTGGCCTGCACGCCCTGGCAAGATAAACGTGATTTCCCCGAGTACTGGGCTGGCGTCGACGCTATCCCACAACTTGCCGCCCTCAGCAAGGTTTCGGTTGTGTTGGCTGCGGATCAGCCAGTCGGCTGGTTGGCCAAGTTCCTGGGCACGCGCCATCAACTCGGCAATATCACCCTCGCGGTCCGTCACATACACCAGTCGTGTCCGGGGCAATAGCGCGGCTTGTTCCGCAACGCGTTCATACCCTTCAATCCAGCGTACGCTTTCCTTGATCCCGCCGCGGTTGCCGTCGGCGTCCTTTGGCTCCCGAGCCCACATCCAGGCATCGATCACCCCCAGCGGTTCACGGTCAGGCGTCACCGCGTAGGTCGGATGCAAAAACATGCCCCGCTGGGCTTCGTAGCTCAGCGGCCC
>NZ_SMNY01000142.1:0-5918 GCF_004353535.1 Cupriavidus sp. L7L | reverse complement strand
CGTACTTGATGCTCGGACTGCTACCGCTCGCGAGTTTGGTATAGATTTGGGAGACCCCCTTGAGGACGCTCGGGGCCTCTGCGTGCATGGACTCTGGGAGGAACTGGCAATCGGTTCCCACGTAGGAAACCATCTTGCGGTTCTGATAGAGCGATTGGGTCGCGGCGGACGTTTCCTTGGCCGACATGCCGTGCTTCGCTGACATTTCCGACTGCAGCTTCGCCAGGTTGAATGGCAATGGAGGGGCTTGCTCCTTCTCGATGGAGTCGTAGCGGCTAACGACACCATCCAGACCCGCCTGGATCGCGCTCACGATGGCTTCTGCCACGGCCCTATCGATAATGCGCCCCTCATCGTCAATGCCGCGCATGTCGCCGCCCTCCTTGCGTCCGGACCATGACAGAACGCGACCGTCCGGCAAAGTGATCTCGGGAACGTAGTACGCGACCGGCTTGAATTTTCGGATCTCCATCTCGCGCCGCACCACGAGTGCGAGCGTTGGCGTCTGTACACGACCTACGGAAAGTGATTTTTTCAGGCTGGCATTAACGGCTGCTCGCACAGCGCGCGAGCCATTCATGCCCACCAGCCAGTCCGCCTTGGCGCGTGCCTCGCCAGCCTGGCGTTGCAAAACGAACTGGCTTTCTCCATTCTTCCGAACCGCGCTCTGCGCAAATGCGCCGGCCAGGGAGGCGTGATTCAGCGCCTTGATCAGGACGCGCTCCACAGGCTTTCCACTACCGCTGGGGTCGACCCCTGCATAGCGTAGCGTCTTGTCCGCGATGTACTGCCCCTGTCGGTCGATATCGCCGGCATTGACCACAATGTCGGCTCGCTTGATGAGAGATGCCAGATGGCGCAGCTGATCGCGTTTCTGGGCGTCAGGGAAGTCCTTGAAATTGGCCGGCAGAATGGGTAGCTGCGCGAAGCCACGTAGCGCCTTCTGCGACTCGCTCATGTAGTCTTCCGGCTTCCCCTGGTCGAACATGTCGCCGATCATCCAGGTCACGGCGTCGCCATTCTTGAGCCAGTACGCCCCTGCTTCGCGTTTCTCGTAGCCGAGAAACTCGGCAACGTGCAGTGCGACGTCGGGCTTCTCCGTCAGATAGACGCGCATAGTCATCACCACTGCGTTGCGCCAAGCAGCCGAACTGCCTCGCAGAATTGCAGAAAGTTCGTGTGCGACTCTTCGTCGCGGAATTCAACCTCCGCGGCGTCGGCATCGACTGTGGCCACGCCTTGGAAGGTGGGTGCCCCGTCGCTACCGTCCTCGGTCAACGACCAAGTCATCTCTGGCTCGCTGTTCTTGAGACGCAGCTGAGCAAAGACGCCTGGCTGCAACCACATCTGCGGATGCGTACCCATTTCTGCGAGGGGGATCCCGAGAAGATTCGCGATGCCGTTGTACGTTTCAGTGATCTTCATCGCCGTCTCCTTACATGCGCGGGCGCGGTGCTCGCCCACCATCTTGCACCTGCCCCGCGTTGGCCTCGACCTTGTCCGTGTGCCGAAAATGCTCGTCTGTCACTGTGGCGAGCCACTCAGGGCCCAACTGGTTGCGGATCGCCTGCAGATGGCCCGGATATGCAGCACGAACCCAGCCGGCGAGCAGCTTCGATTTCCACCTGGAGCCCGATTCTTCGCGGAACCGCGACAGCGCTTCCAGCTGACCTGGCTCGAGCTGATGGAGGGGATTCGATGCCTTTGCCTCAACGCTGCTGCTCATGGTTTCCTCGTCTTTGTGATTTGTGACATTGTTCCGTATCAATGCCATAGTACGCAACCTCAAGCGACCATCTTCGGCCTGGCGACCGCCGCCTCGGCGGGCTCTTCGCTCCAGACCGCATCCGCGGCGTGTTGCGGCAGGAGTCGTTTGGCCTTGCCGGCTGCGACATAGAGGGCTTGACCGCAGGGGCCGGTCAGCGCCTCAATGACTTTCTCCAGCTTGTGGAGCGGCACTTCGACGGCCATCCAGCTCCTGCTCCCACCGAAGTCGCCAGTCAGCGCGGTCAGGGCCGGATTGGTGTAGATGCTGCCCCCTGCAGTCTTTGTACCCGGCGCGACGAGATGGAAGCGGTCCGGATCCTTCCCGTTGAACACCACCTGTACCCCGTTCTTTGGCTCTAGCGCGGGATCTCCAACGAGGAGGACGTTGACCCCCTCCGCGCTCGCCCGCTCAACAATGGAGGCAGCCTGGCTCTTCGATAGCGCTACGGGCTGGCTTTCCAGATCCTCGCGCGTGACCCGGCCATACATGATGACGGCGCGGTGCCGCTCGCCCTTGTCGTCCACGAAGATGCCAGCGTTGCCAAAGCGGTTCTGCGCAGCGAACTGCGCTGCGGCAAACATGTTGCCCATCAGCACATAGCGGCTGAAAAGGATTCGTCCAGGCTTCGCCTCGTCAAAGGCCGGAAATGGGTCGCTCTGGCCCGGCGCGAGCTGCGCAAGAGGCGTGTACATCGGGTCGCCGAAAAGCTGGTTCAGGGTAAGAGTGACTGCGGTAGCCGAACCCGGAACAACGACCTTCACGTTGTACTGACCGAGGAGGTGCGCCGCATCTTTCTCTTCTGGCGGATCGAAGTGCATGACCATGCCTTCGCGCTGCTCGTCTTCCTCGCCCGTGAATCGGATCAGACGACCCGGCATCATCCGGGGCAGGTTCTCCCGCATCCAGTCCCGCCGCGTCTGAGAAAACTTGATCGGGTTCGATTCTGTCGCCTGCAGCGCGGCCTGGATCGATTCGAACTCCGTCAGTGAGCGCAGGGCGCGCTTCTGGACCATGTCAAACGCCGTGTCCACGTCTGCCATGAGCTTCTCCGGCGACAGCGCCCAGCGGTGCGCTTCGTTGACCGCATACTGGTTCTCCTTCAGCTCGAACCGGCCATCATTCTCCACGAGATACTGGCGGCTCCGCGCCACTGCCGCACGCATGACGTCGGCACTGAGCGGGATAACCTCTTCCTCCCACTCGACCCGAGCGCAATAGGTCGGGTGGTCAAAGACTGAGCCGGATTCCGTGCCGGGGCGAAACACGGTCTTCTCGACAATACGTGCGCCCCAGTCGTAGACGGACGTCTGGAACGGGTTGATGCCCTTGGCCGCCATCTCCTGCAACGTCTCTGCGTAGCCGCGCGACAGATCCGCATAGGCCTGTCGTTGCTTCGCGACTGGCAGCAGTGCAATCCGGCCAGTCAGCTTGTTCGCGAAGTACGCCTCATCATCGCTCGGCGTCTCTTCCTCTGGGTCAATGTCAAGTAGTGCGGCGATATCCGGGTTCTCCATTAGATATCGCTTGCAGATCTCGTTGCCGACCTTGTTCAGGATGTCGGGCACGTCCCGCATCTCTGCCTGGTTGTTTCGGTTCGATTGCGTGTTGGCCGACAGCTTGCGCAACTTGGCGTTCTGCATGGCAAGCGTCCGAGCCTCTGAAGGAAGGGGAGACACCAGAGTCGTGATGATCGGTTCGCACACCTGGCCGCGACGATTAACTCGACCGAAGAACTGAACGCGCTCGGCAACGTTATTGGCAATCTGCAGCTCGATCATCTCGCGCTGCCGCTGGTCTGCGAACTTCTCGCTGGCATGAAGCGAGAGGCCAGTGGCCCCAGCTCGCGTGATGGCAACAGCGTCGCGGGTGCCATTGTTGAATTCCTGAATAGTACGCAGGCGCTCATCCGGGCGAACGGTGACAATCATCCGGTTGCGATCAGTCGGGTCTACGCGCGTCTCGAAGCTCCGCCCCGAAATCTCGCCAGCCGAGTAGCCGAGCGCCTGAATGCGTTCCCGCACGGTATCCAAGGGCGACACGGGCAAGTCCGGCAGATCATCGATACGAGCCCGCATCGATGCAAGCATGTCCTGAATCGCTTCCCGCTCTTCGTCGGTTTCCGCTTGCTGGAGAACGTGCTCATAGTGCCCGACACCATAGTCGTCGCGCACGTAGATGTACTCCAGCTTGCCAGCGACCCGACGCATCACGTCCCGGAACGTCACCCGCGGAAGCGTCGTGCCATCACCACTGGTCGCAAGCATGCTCGCATCCGTGTTCTCCGGATCCAGGGAGTCGTTCTGCTGCAGCGCCTCTTTGAGCAAGGCTTCGAACGTCTGTTCTACGACCAGAACAGGCTTGCGGCCTTCGCGCAACGCGTTCGCCGCCGCTTCTGCAGCATCATCGACCTTAATCGCCAGGCTGAACTGGCGAAGGATGTTGTAGAGACGTGAGCCAAAGCTCTGATAGGACACACCCATGCGGTTGCCCTTCCTCGCCGCCTCGGGCAGCTTCTCCAGCTCCTTCTTGATCGCCTTGTTCATCCGCTTCGTGATCCGCGACACGTCGCCGGAGAAGTAGGCCATATCCCGCAGGGCCGCGCTCAGCGAATCGGCCCACGACTCATAGTCGGCAGCATTCTTGCTCGCAACGACAGTGCGGAATTCGAGCTTCGACAGATCATGCTCGCGGCGGATAAAGACGCCCTCTTCCGCCAGCATTGCCGACAGCACCTCCTGCAGCGGCTCGCCCCCCACTGCCAGCGTATCTGCGAGACTCTCCACTTGAACGCTTTCCGGGAAGACCTTCCGGTACGCTCGCATGTTCTTTGCGCCCTTGGCATATGTCGCGCTCGAATAAATAGCGGCGTCGCTATGCTCGGCTGCGCGGGCAATGTTGTCCGAGATGTTGGAATCCCCGGCTGCAACGTGGGACTCGTCCAGGATCATCACGCTGCCCTTCACGGCATCAGAGATCCAGTCGGCCTTTTTGCTCTTCGTCGCCTCACGGTTGAACTGCGAGTATGTGGCGAACATGATGTTGTAGCCGGCATCGCTCACCGAGAGCTTGGCGTCCATGATGCGCTGTAGCTCGCCGGCCTTGGTCGCCTTGATCTCGACCTTGTTGGTGTCCATGTTCCGAATTGGCTCATCCGCATTCAGAATCATGGGGCGGAACAGATCCTCCGTACCGATATCCTTCAAGTCACGCCAGAAGTCGGAGAACAGGTTTGCCTTCTCCGTACAGAACGTGATGGCCTTACCATTGAGCACGGCGTAGCGCGCGAGACCTGCAAGCACGCGCCCCTTCCCCTGCCCCGTCTGGTCCCCAAGAATGAATCCACGCCCCTCCTCGCTGCGCTTGATTGCCAGCGCGATTGCGTCCACCTGCTCCGCGGTGAAGGCGATTTCAAGATCTTCGGGTGTGAAATCGAGCTTGCGCGCGACATAGCTGTCGACGCTCTCGCCAATCTCATCGGTCAGCTTGGCCAAGGCCTTGCGCACGGGCTCCAGCAGGTTACGCGGCGTCATGGCCGTCGGCTCGCTGATCTGCGATGCCGGCACATAAGGGGCTTGGTACTCGTTCTCTTCCTTCGGCGTGCGCACGCCCTCGTCCACAGCTTTATCGGGCTGCGTCCCATCGTCGCCCGCCAGGTCGACAGCCTGTGTTGGCAGCGCATCGGCTTCGACGTCCTCGGCTTCTACCTGGTGAGCGTCGGTAGTCTCATCCTCGTCCGTGCCCACGCCACCGAGTTGCTCTACCTCTGCAGCCTTGTCAGCCAGGCGAGCGGAAACTGACTTTGCATGGGACCAGAGCGCGTCCCACGTATGGATCACAGGAAGCGTGTCACCAAGGCGGTGCTCCTTTGTCCGTAGCGCCTCCGCGGCTTCGGCCTCGGTACGCCTCCGTCCCACCGTGACCATGCGTACGGGGTACTCTGACCCCTGCTTCCGATACAGCGCCCCGTTCAGCTCAACCACGTCTTCAAGCTCATAGTGGTCGGACAGCCAGGCGAAGAAAGCCTTGCTGCCGCCAGCGATCTTGCCGGGGTGGACGAGACTTTCGCGGTCCGCGGCGATGAGGAAGACCCCCCGCCCGTCTGATTTGCGCCGTTGCAGCGCCTTGATAGCGATGAGGTGGTCGATGCGGG
>NZ_SMNY01000141.1:0-3953 GCF_004353535.1 Cupriavidus sp. L7L | reverse complement strand
CGTGACCAGCTCGGACAAGCGAGCGGCATCGGGAGTTGTAGGGCCAGGACCGAAAGAGTTGTCGCGTGACGCTCACCGCGAGGCCACGTCAGCCGTGATGCTCGCGGCATTGCGAGCAACTGCGGAGGCGCAGAACGTCCGACTGGCGGAAGCGGAGCGCACCCTTGCAGATCTCGAAACGCTGCTGACTTCCCTGCCGAAAGCGACCACCCAGAAGGCGAAGGAGGAGATCTCCACGTCCATGCAAGCGGCACGTAAAACAGTTGCGACAGCCAAGTCCACGAAAGTCGAAGTGAGCGCGCTTCCAGTCGAATTCATGACTGCGGAGAAGAGTGGCATTAGCGCATTCGAGAAAGAGTCCGTGGTGATTGCTGGCGCGCGTCATGCCGTTGGCGCGCGCCTTCCAAGCGGCGAGGTGCTGGTCGCCGTTGATCCGCAATCGCGCACGGTCGTAACGGACAAGCGCATCGTCAACGTGCCGAACTGAGGCCAGTATGCAAACCAATCCTCCCATCCTCACGCGCTTTCTTCTTTCGACGGGGCTCGTACGAAAGAAGCAAATCGAGCTTCCGATGAAGCCGCTTCAAGACGACGAGAGGCAGCAGCCGCGAACGACGCAGGGCAGGCCCGCGCCAGGTGGGCCGTCGGAAGCGGGCAATGCTCTGACAGTGCCAGCCATCCCAACCAAGGTGAAGCTCCCGCGCGTGGATGGGACAGAGGTGGTTCACACGCTCATTCCTGCATCCATGACCGTTGTCGGTGAGATTGAGATCGGCGAGAACGTCGTGTTTCAAGGACCGGTTCGCGGAAACATCACTGTGACTGGGGACCACCAGGTCATTCTGACCAAGACGTCCAGCGTTCACGGGAGCATCCGAGGGAAGGCTGTGATCGTCAGCTGCCAAGTCGAGGGCGACATTGAGGCCGAGCGAGTGATTCTCACGGAAGGCGCAGCTGTGCGGGGCGACATTCGGTACAGCACTCTGGCCATGGCCGAAGGCGCGAGACTTGATGGGAGGCTGACTATGGTGATCCCGAATGTCATCGCGGAGCAGCCAGCCGACCCGGATCCGGTCAAGGAGCTGGGAATCGATCTAGGCGCGAACGCGCGGGTCGAGTTGAACCGAGACGAAGGCGCAACGGGCGGCGAGTCAACGAACGTTAGCGAACTGCGCCCCGCAGCAGCGCGGTCGGCATGAGCGTACGGGGCGCGGTGGCCATTGTCGGCCTGTGGCTCGCTGCGTCTTTCATCATCTGGGCGAGTCATCCGATCTGGCTATGCCTTGCGGCGGAAGAACTGGCGAACTGCTTTGATCCCGTACTAGGGATGGAGGGCGCTCAAACGTCTCTCGCAGGACTCGTTGCGGCATCCCCCTTCTTGCTGACGGCGTGTCCGCGCTACCTACTGAGGGGCTGGCTGGCGAAGTGAGCACGCCAACCCTGCACCTATTCGGCACTAAAACATCATGCGAGTGTTCCTCGGCTACGACGACTACAAACGCAAGCACCAGTCGACGGATGTACCCGTCTTTTGGGATCCTGCGAGCATCATCAACCCCCACATACTTGTGTGCGGGAAGAGCGGCACCGGGAAAAGTACCCGGCTAAAGCAAATGATCTCGGAGGCTGTCGCTACTGCCGGCGACGAGTTTGAGCGCTATCACAATCTTGATGTGCACGGCGACTTGGTCATCGAGGGCGAGTCCCGGGTCCGGTTCGACGGCGAGACTCGATATGGCTACAACCCGCTGGTCCTCGACACCGATCCGAGAACAGGCGGTGTAAATCGCCAAATCAACTTCCTGATCTCCACCATCAACCAGACGTCCCGCAAGCTGATGGACCGTCAGGAGGCTACGTTGCGCAACCTCCTGACGGATCTATATGCGTTCTACGGTATTCACGAGCGTCAGCCCGCAACGTGGGTGCGCAAGGAGATGACAGAGGCGCTGCGTGACGAGATCTGGGAGCAGCGCCGCTGGGGCGAATTGAACCTCTACTATCCGACGCTGCGTGATGCCATCGGCTTTGCGGAGCGGCGCTTGAAGGCCATGTATGGCGGGCTGAACGGTAGCGAATCCGGCTTCCGCGCCGTGGGCGCGCTGGAGGCTATGAACAGTGCTGCTGCCCGCAAGTACCGGGCCCAGGTGAAGCAGGAGAAGGCCTTTTCCACAGAAGAGAAGGAGAAGGCACAGAAGGACTTCGACGCGGCGGTCGCCCTTTTCCGCGACAAGGTGGACGAGTACATCGCGTCCATCGAGAACGGACTGGAGTTCGACAACCTGATCAAGTACGACAGCAAGGAAACGCTGAAAGGGGTGATCGACCGGCTGAAGAACTTCGAGGCGCGGGGAATCTTCAATGCAAATCCTCCTCCGTTCGATCCCGACGCAAAGGTTTGGTCGTATGACCTAACCAGCTTGTCAGAAGAAGAAAAGACGCTCTTTTGCATGGTCCGAGCGCAGTACATCGCCCGTCGTCGGAAACTGATGGGCCCGGTTCCCCAGGTGCGGGAGATCCTCGGCGCGGACGAGGCGCACAACCTCTTCGATGACGACCCCGACAGCATCTACAACAAAATCTGCCTAGAGCTTCGGAAGTTCGGAATGGCGCTATGGGTGGTGTCGCAAGCGCCGTCCCATTTCCCGGAGGCGGTAATCACGACAGTTGGCACCAAGATCCTGCTGGGCATCGATAGCTACTACTGGAGTGCATCGTGCAAGAAGCTCAACATCGAAGAGAGCGTGCTGAAGTTCATCAAGCCGTGGAAAACGATGGCGGTGTACAGGGACTCGGTGGGCTCCACGGCATCGAAGTTCATGCAGGTTCAGCTCAACGCGTTGGAAGAGGCGTAGAGCGAGAGTCGCAGGGCTCGCCGAGTTGGGAATAATCGAGTTGCCGAGATGGCTGGCAGGAGCCGCTACGCCGCTGGCGGGGTAGCGGGCGGTGTGAAGGAAACCGCTTGGCGTGCCGATATTGATGGCGTTCAGGCGTCGGAAAAGACGGACCGCACGTACACGAATGACGTTGACCCCGTAATCGAGGCATAACGCCGAGGAAAGCAACCATGATCGAGACGCAGGCTTGCAAAGGCAGTAAAACGGGGGTCCTGCCGTGCTCCGGATAGCGTGTTTCTTGGGGGCAGACCCTCTCCATCCTGCCAACAAAGTCTGAGAAGCAATGACCGCCATTCGACTGTGCCTGGCAATTGCATTGGCCTTAAGCGCCGCCATGGCGGATGCGCATAGCAATTTTCCGCCAACTGAAAGCGAGAGCGTCTGGCCCGCGGCGAATGATGGTCGGTTTGTCGTGTCTGCTGTTTTGCGCAAGGAGGGCGAAAGCGGGGTGATTAAGCTGGTGCAGAGTTTCGTACTGGCAGCCACGTCCGATGCTGCGCTGACTGTCTTCACCAAGCAGGCGGGAAAGGCGTATCCGGGGTACTCGGTGATCGATACGATCATCACGGCGTTGCCGGCAAGTTGCGGCTATCGTGTCTCGATCTAGGCGACTCATACAAAGGAGAGAGCGACCATGCTGAGTTACCCGCTTCGACTTTTCAGGATGGTATCGATGCTTGTCGCCGGCCGCATCGGCTGGCCGAGCTTCGTGCAGTCTTTGCGGCCAGGTCAGCGCGCCGTGGTGCTTGTGGGTGGAGGGATGGTGTACTGCGACCGCCAGGACGAGCGCGACTTCTTTGCGGAGCCCTAGCGTGGTGAAGAATGCCAAAGCTCTCGCCCTATGCGCGCTCGCGGTGCTGACACTGGCGATGTCGGTCCGCGACAATCTGCCTGCCAGCCAGCAGGAGATCGTTCGGGTTGCCGCTAGCGTGGGAGGCAACCCATCCGCGGCCTCCGCCTTGCGCGAAGATCTCATGCGGGAGCCGGATCCGACGAAGGGGCGCCTGCGCGCCATGCGCGCGCAGGCGCTCGCGCAGGCCAAGCCGGCATCCGCCC
>NZ_SMNY01000140.1:0-4237 GCF_004353535.1 Cupriavidus sp. L7L | reverse complement strand
ATATTATGTGGATAAAGCCTGTGGATAATCAAAGTTATCCTGGGTGAAATGGTCGCGCTAATTGGGGTGAAATGGTCGCAGGCGTTGGGGTGAAATAGTCGCGCTACGTGGGTGAAATGGTCGCGCTTCTGAGGTGAATTGGTCGCACCAACTGCCTGCAAAGCCAAGCTGGCGGCGGCTTGGCAGGTATACCCTGTAGTGCCTGTATTTTTGCCTTTATGGTTTACCTATATCTCACCTGTAGTTAACCTGCTCATCGCTGTGGAAAACCTTTCGTGCGGGACTTGCCCGACGAAACTATGGACAGCCCGCTTCGCGGGTTCCCGCCTAACCGCTGCGCGGTTCCCCGTGGAGAAGCACAGGACAACCCTACGGGTTGCCCTGCCCTTCCCCACCGGTCGGCGGCTGCCCACAGTTTCGCCGGCCTCGATGACCAGATAGATATAGGGTTCTGACCAACTCCTGCGGTCATCATAGGAAGGACGGCCAGCCGAGCAAGGTTTTGACTCAAGGAGCCCTCGACCGCGCCCTCGGACTAACTAAGGCCGGCCACGCGCTAAATCAGCTTGCGTGGTCGCCTGTACGTCCGATATATTGAGCCTCAACGTATACACGGCGAGGTAAAAAATGGCGATGGATATGCTGTTCATGGGGCAAGCGAGGGCAAATGCGCGAGTCGCGAATGCCAACGCACAGGCTGCCGATGAATGGGCCGCCTACGCTCACCGGCTCGAGCAACAGCTTCGCGAAGCCCAAGCTCGCGAGAAGGCCGTTGGCGCTGTCAAAGACGCCGCGCTGGCCGAGCTGGCACGGGTAGACCCCCGCAACTACCTCTTGGTGCAGAAGAATCGTCAGGCTCTTGGTGATGCGGCGTACTACGAGGCC
The DNA here is from genome assembly GCF_004353535.1 of Cupriavidus sp. L7L. NCBI lineage: Bacteria > Pseudomonadati > Pseudomonadota > Betaproteobacteria > Burkholderiales > Burkholderiaceae > Cupriavidus > Cupriavidus sp. L7L. The sequence goes on along the minus strand of NZ_SMNY01000140.1, from coordinate 3,352 downwards.
CTTGAAGGACGTAAAGCGTCCTGACGCGCGAATCCAACTGAGGGGAGGGAATGGCGAGCCGATAGCTCGCCATTTTGTTTTGGGCCTCGTGGCTTGCTCACTTGAGGCAACAAGCGGCCTCGACGCCGATGGGAAACGGCCTATGCATGACAAGCCAGGATCGGGCCACGACACACCAGGGCGCAACGGATCTCGGCAGCTGCTTCGTCGCGGGCGCGCCCGACTTACGGAAAAAGAATGGCTCGCATTTGCGAGCCATGGGGAATGGAGAAGAATCAGTACGATGGTGGCTTAGACGATGCCTCGGTCGAGACTTTCGGCGGCTTCGGACCAGGCGCAGCCCGAGGCGGACGAGCCATAGCACCTATCGAATTCCGCGCTGCATCCTTACCTGTTGCCAGGCCACCGACAAAGACTTGTTTCGCTCTATCATCTGTATCGCGACCGAGTTGTCCAGCCATGTGCCCACCAACCCACGAGAACACCTGGTCGGGGACGACATGGATCAGATTGAAGCATCCGTGGATGAGTCCCAGGCATAGCGAAATGTACAGCGCGATGAAGCCAATGATGCTCACCAGGCCTGTTGTACTATCGAACTGTGCGTTGGCCATGGCGACGCCAAACATCGTGTTTAACAGCGTTCCCAGCACAATGACGCCCGCCCCGCCGAGGGCGAAGCCGATCATCATCAGAGCGGGCCGAAAGAGGACATTCAGCAGGAAGATATAGCCATGCGTCGACCGCTGCCCGAGACCTTCGCCATCACCATCCAGATGCGTAATGCCCCAGAGGGGTGACGCGATTAGAGCCTCTCCGACCACGGCATACCATGACGTGACGCCACCAAACCAGATGATGAACGGCACCATCGGGATATAGATAGACAGCATCGCGCCAAAGAAGAACAGCGAAAGCAGCGCGACAATGATGAAGGGCCCCAAGGCTTCGAGGACGCCCCCTGCGGCTTTCTTGAGAGTGCCCGCCGCTCCAAACGTGACCACGTCTACTACGGCTGTTACGGCCTTCCCGAGGGTCGAATCTGAGGCTGCGAAACCGCCCTTGATGGCTGTATAAGTTCCCAGCGCCACCCATCCACCCATCAGGATAGAGTCGCCAAGATTCTTCATCCCGATCATCGGGTTGGTTGCTCCGCCGCCACCGTTGTTCCCGTTCAGGTTGATGGCGGCTTTGACCCATTCTTGCCCGCTGAAGATGCTGGCAACAAAGCCTTTCGCGTCCGTGGATCCCGTCTTCAATGCGGCGACGGCGTTCGCGCTTGTCGAAGCATTGGACCCATCCATTGCTCGCTGCTGCTGATATGCGGTCAAGACCTTCCGATACAGCTGCGGGTAAGCCAGGTTGTTCGGATCTGTGCCGGCCACGCCGGACGCCGTAGCGTTTGCCAATGCAGTGGCTTGCGCGTTTGCTTGAGCGAAGGTCTGGTACCAGGCCCCTGTCATGATCCAGCCGTCGCGCTTGAGGTTCTGCTCGATACGACTGGTTAGCGCATCAATGGAGCCACGCGAGCCGGCGATGGCCTGGCGAATTGTGTTCTCGTAAGCCTGTGCCGCCGAGCTGAGTGCGCCGCTCACGTCTGGTGGAGAGCTGCCATTGTTCACCGCGCTCGCATACTGCTGAGCCAGCCCGCTTAGGGTCGACTGCATCGCGGACAGACCGGACTCATGGGCGGCCTGCATAGGGCTGAATAGGGTCGAGGCGTCGAGCCCATAGCCGGCAATGCTTTCCGCCCCAGCCGACATGGCTACTGGTTGGGGCAACTCCAGCTTCGCGCCGCCGCACGACTGCCCCCGGCCATTCACAATATTGATGCTCTTGCTGGAGATCGAAGGTGCGAATCGCTCCGCGGCATCAGCACTTACCCCGCCCTCGGCTGGCATCTGTGCAATGGCAATATTCACCGACTCACCACAGAGATTCGCTTCAAACAGTGACTGGGCGAGCGTATTGGCCGCTGGGGATGCAGGCGTTGCGACCATGGATCCGCCTGACTTGAGCACCGCGATGGTAGCGTCCTGCGTGAGGTTCGCAACCCCTACGCCCATCATCGTGCCCCAGAGCATGACGACCTGCGCACCGCAGTAGCCGCCGAAGATCGGAACCAGGGAGCAGAAGCCGATCACCATGCGAATCATGAACCATGGTGACGATTTCTTTTGTCCCAGGAACTCGCCGTCCTGGCCAGTGGCGATCATGCTGGTAGCGAAATGGTAGATCGCCCAGATCACGCCAACAGCCAGGATGCAGGACGTGATGACGAGGAACATGTTCGCAAGCATCCCGCCCCCAGCACCACCCGAGGCCGAGAGTGGGTTCCGAACAATGCTGCCGAATACCATCTCGAGTAGCGCCATGGACTTGTCGCCAGATCGATTGGCTGCGTTCTGGATCTCCCCTACAGACGTCTGTGCAATTGACGCCGAGCTGACCAGAAGGACAGCGAATATGCTGGCTGTTCGGACCAGCGCACGCGAGAAAAGGCTCATCACATGCCTCTGTTATGTATAAGGATGACGATACGTAAGAATACGCCTAATCGAACAGCTTCGGATCCAATACTTTCCGCGCGAGGCCCTTGCTATGCAGAAAGTCAAGAACACCGGGAAGCGGTTCATCGGGAGACGCCTGCCCCATGTCGATCTGCCACGACCGGTGCGAGTATCGCGTCGCGAGAATCACGCAGAGAATGGTGAACAGCAGGCCGGTCAACGCCCCGAACAGATTTCCTGGTACCAGACTCGCGACCGTGTACACGAGGGCCAGGAAGCCGAAGGCGAGCGCAATGCGCCGATTCGTTAAGCAGCTGCGCTGGATATCCTCCAGCGGCACGGCATCAGCGGCGCGCGCCGACATGGCCTCGCGGAAGGTGCGCACCCGTGGGTTGCGACGCTGGTTCGCCAGTTCGGCCTGCAGCTCCTGAATCGTTTGCCAGCCGCTGCTCATCGTCTTCTTCATCGAGACAACAGGCGAAAAGGGATTCACCGCCCTCCCGACCCTGCGCCAGACGCCCGGCTTCTTGCCTTCGCTCATGCTTCCATCCTTTCCGCTTGAATATCTGCCTGGTACTTCGCCATCAGCTCGCTGGCCACAATGTCGATGACGCCATCTGACTCGCTCTCAGTCAGTTCCTTCTCGCGCTGCTCCAGATACGCTTCGGCGGTTCCGGCTGGAAACGCCTTGGAAAGAATCTTGCGCGCAGTGGCCGGCTTCATGTGACGGTACAGCCGTCGGCGCAGAGCCGTGTCTTTCGGTGTCGTGGAGAAGGCCCACAGCTCAATCGAACCCGGCGCATTGTGCAGCACCTGGGTGACGACGCCTGACTTGACCTGGT
>NZ_SMNY01000014.1:0-53231 GCF_004353535.1 Cupriavidus sp. L7L | reverse complement strand
CTCTTCCATCGCGATCATGTGCGCCAGGTAGCCCATGTTGGCGCCGCCGTATTCCTCGGCCACGGTGATGCCGAGCACGCCGAGGTCGCCCATCTTCTTCCAGGCGTCCATCGGGAACTGGTCGGTGCGGTCGATCTCCCCCGCGCGCGGGGCCAGCTCGGCCTGGGCCCAGGTACGCACGGAATCGCGCAGCATCTCGATGTCTTCGCCGAGGTCGAATTTCAGGCCTGGCAGTTCGGTCATGTCGGTCTCCTGTTTGGATTCGCTTTGTATTCGTGCTTCAGACGTGATCCAGGGTCTTGACCACGCACAGCGTCATCAGCATGGTGGCCACCTGCTTGCGGCGGCCCTGCTGCGCCGCCTGTTCGACGTAGACCTCGCCCTGCGCCACGATCAGTGTGCGCCCGGGCTTCAGCACCCGCCCCACCGCGACCAGGCGTTCGCCTTGCGCGGGGGACAGCAGGTTGATCTTGTATTCGGCGGTCAGGCCCGCCTCGCCCTCGCCCACCATCGACAGCGCGGCATAGCCGCAGGCGCTGTCGGCCAGCGCGCCAACTACGCCGCCGTGGAAGAAACCGTGCTGCTGGGTCACTCCATCGGACCACGGCATCGCGATCTCGACTTCGCCGCGCTCCACCCGCTGCAGCGTAGCGCCAAAGCTGGTCATCAGCCCCTGGCGCGAGAAACTGGTGGCGATGGCATCGGCGCGCGCGGCGGACAGCGCGTCAGGTTCGGCACTTTCGGCAGCAAGGGCACTGGTGTTGGCAGGCGTCATGGCTGGGTTCCGGTGTGGAGCGTTGGAGTATTCTATTTACGTTTACGTAAACGTCAATCCAAATCGGCACGGAAGCCGTGCCAGGTGATGCATCAGGCCGATCGCTTCCGGGCCGGGGCATCGCCGCCCTCCGTGGCCGCGGGCTTGCCGCCGGTCTGGGCGGCCAGCAAGTCCCGGCAATGGCGCTCGTGCTGGTCGATCTCGGCGAGTTGCGCCTGCAGGTCTTCCATCTGCCGTTCCAGCGCGCCGCGGTGGGCGGCAAGCGCGTGCAGGAAGCGTTCGAGCTGCGGTGCGGTGTCGCGCGGCGACTCGTAGAGATCCAGGATCTCGCGGATCTCGTTGAGAGTGAGCCCTAACCGCTTGCCGCGCAACGTCAGCTTCAGCCGGGTCCGCTCGCGGCTGTTGTAGACCCGCTTGCGGCCGCCCGGGCCTTCGCGCTCCGGCGACAGCAGGCCCTGGTCTTCGTAGAAGCGGATGGCGCGGGGCGTGACATCGAACTCGCGGGCGAGGTCGGTGATGGTGTAGGTTGCGGAGGCTGGAGGTTGCGTGACTGCCATGGGTGCGCCCAGTAAAGTGAACGGTCGTTCGTTGCGAAGTCAAGTTTTCGCTTAAGATGGAGACGAACCGCCAGAGTTGACGTTTACGTTAGCGTCAACCCTGGCGACTGGCAACTGGCGCGAACCGGAACGTTACGCCCGCGCGCCCCGCAACGAGAAAGCCTGCCTGCCCCCGCCCGGCACAAGGCTTCGAACAAGAGACTCCTCATGAACGCACTCGAACACCAGCTCCAATACCCGTTCGGCGACACCATGCCCGATCCCGGCACCAAGCAGGAAGTCGCCCCCGGCGTCTACTGGCTGCGCATGCCGCTGCCGTTCGCGCTCGACCATATCAACCTGTGGCTGCTGCGCGACCGCCTGGACGGGCGCGACGGCTGGACCATCATCGACTGCGGCATTACCAACGACACCATCAAGGCGCATTGGGAAACCATCTTCGCCAACGAGCTGGAAGGGCTGCCGGTGGTGCGCGTGCTGGTGACCCACAGCCACCCCGATCACGTCGGCCTGGCGCACTGGCTGTGCAAGCGCTTCGGCGTGCGGCTGTGGATGAGCCTGGGCGACTACATGAGCGCGCGCGTGATGGGCACCGGCACCGGTGCCGGCTCCAGCGCGGGCGGCGACGCGGCCGCCGCGCACTTCGCGCGGCATGGCCTGACCGATCCCGACAGCCAGGAAAAGCTGCGCGCGCGCAAGACCTACTACCCGTCGCTGGTGCCCGACCTGCCGGCGCAGTACCGCCGCCTGATGGAAGGCGACACGGTGCGGATCGGCACTGACGCGGCCACCTCGGGCTGGCGCGTGATAACCGGCTTCGGCCATTCGCCCGAGCACGTGGCGCTGTACAACGAAGCGACCAACGTGCTGGTGTCCGGCGACATGGTGCTGCCGCGCATCTCGACCAACGTCAGCGTGTTCGACATGGAGCCGGAAGGCAATTCGCTGCAGCTCTACCTGGACTCGCTTACCCGCTACGAGCCGCTGCCGCAGGACGTGCTGATCCTCCCGTCGCACGGCCGCCCGTTCCGCAACCTGCATACCCGCATCATGCAGCTGCGCGAGCACCATGCCGACCGCCTCGCCGAAACGCTGGAAGCCTGCCGCGAGAAGCCGTGCTGCGCGCACGATATCGTCAGCGTGATCTTCAAGCGCCAGTTCGACATCCACCAGATGACCTTCGCCATGGGCGAATCGCTGGCGCACCTGCATTGCCTGTGGCACCGCGGCGAGCTGGTGCGGCAACTGGATGACGACGGCGTGTACCGCTTCCGCGCCGCCTGATCGCGCAAGTCAGTTGGCGGCCGCCAGCGCCGCCAGGTAGCGCACGCCGTCCACCGCGCGGCTGCCGTACCACGACAGCATCTCGCCGTCGACCAGCAGCACCGGCTTGCCGAGCTGGCGCTCGAGCGCGTCGGCGTGGTCTTCGGTGAAGCGATAGGGTTCGGTCGACAGCAGCACCAGGTCGAGCTCGCGCACCAGCGCATCGCTCCAGCGGAAGGTGGGATAGCGTTCGCCGGGCGCGTTGGGGCGGCTGCAATCGCCGCCCGCGCACGCCTGCACGGCGCCCGCGCCGCCTGGCCAGGTCTGCCAGTTGGCCAGCGCCAGCATGCGGCTGATATAGGTGTCGCGCGACACCGTCATCCACGGGTCCTGCCAGATCGCGTAGAGCACGCGGCGCGCCGGCCAGGCACGCGCGCGGATGGCATCCAGCTCGGCCTGCAAGGCCGCGCACAGCGATTCGGCCTCGGTATGACGGCCAAAAATGCCGCCCAGCAGCCGGTACAGCGGCAAATTATCTTCCGGCGCGCACGGATGCGTGACGATCACGTTGGGCACGAAGGCGCGGATCTCGTCGACGGTCTCGCGCCGGTTCTCGTCGATATTGACCACCACATGCGTGGGCGCCAGCTCGCGCAGCCGCGCCACCCTGACGTCCTTGGTGCCGCCGACCTTGGGCACCGCGCGCACGGCCGGTTCCGGGTGGATGCAGAAGCCGGTGCGCGCCACCATCTGCGATTCCAGCCCGAGCGCGAACAGCAGTTCTGTCACCGATGGCACCAGCGAGGCAATGCGCACCTCGCCGCTTGCGGCGGCGTGCTGCTCTCCAATGGCATCGGTCCACATCGTCAGGGCTCCTTGCTTTCCCCGCGCCGCGGCTTGCGCGGCGCGCCGGTCGCCACCATGTCGTACAGCCAGCGCGGCATCACGTGCATCAGCCCCGCCACCACGCCCATCTGCCACGGGATCACGCGGAAGCGCCGGCCGGCGGCGATCACGCGCGCGGCCTTGCGCGCGAACACGTCGGCATCGGTCAGGAACGGCATCCGGTACGGGTTCTTCGCGGTCATCGGCGTGCGGATATAGCCCGGCGCGATCGTGACCACGCGGATGCCAAGCGGGCGCTGCTCCAGCCGCAGGCTCTCCAGCAGCTTGATCACAGCCGACTTCGACGCGCTGTATGCACCGGCGCCCGGCAGCCCGCGCACGCCGGCGACGCTGGCGATGCCGACCAGCGTGCCGCGCCGGCCGCCGGGCCCGGGCTCGCGCTGCTGCATCGCGTGCAGGAAAGGCTGGAACGTGGTCAGCACGCCGAACCAGTTGGTGTCCATCACCTGCCGGAAGGCGTCGAGGTCCTCGCGTTCGCTGGCGACGGTGCCGACCGAGACGCCGGCATTGGCGATCACCACGTCGGGGCAGCCGAAATGGCCGAGAAAGTCTTCCGCCGCGCGCGCCATCGCATCGGCATCGCGCACATCGGCGCCATAGACGCGCACCGCGCCCGGGTTAGGCAGCGTCGCCACGAATTCGCGCAGCGCGTCTTCGCGCCGGGCCACCAGGCCGAGGATGGCGCCCTGCGACGCGTATTCGCGCGCCAGCGCCTGGCCGAGTCCGCTGGAGGCGCCGGTGAGGAAGACTTTGAGGGGACGCATGGATGGAAGAAGGCTGTCCGAAATGAAAAACGGCTGGTACAGGATACCAGCCGTTCGGCAAACCACCGGCCTGTTCAAGGCCGCCAGTCGGATTTACATCTTCTTCGCCTTCACCTGCTCCACCAGGTAATCCATGGCCTGGATCGCGCCCTGCTTGTTGCCGGTGATCGACGGCGAGGTCACGTACTTGCCCTGCACCACCACGGTCGGCACGCCGTCGATCTTGTAGGCGTCGGCGATCTTGTTGGCGCGCTGGGCGTTGGTGGTCACCGTGAACGAGTTATACGCGTCCAGGAAAGCCTTGCGGTCGACGCCGTTCTTGGCCATGAAGTCGGCGATCTCGTTGCTGTCGAGCAGGCGCTTGCGCTCGACGTGGATGGCGTTGAAGACCTTCATGTTCATGGCGTCGAGCTTGCCGATGGCTTCGAGCGCATAGAAGATCTTGGTGTGCGGCAGCAGGTCGTCGCGGAAGGCGACCGGCACGCGCTTGAACACGACATTGCCGCCCTGCTTCTTGACCCAGGCTTCCAGGTCGGGCTCGAAGTCGAAGCAGTGCGGGCAGCCGTACCAGAAGAACTCGGTGACCTCGATCTTGCCCGGCGTGACCGGCTGCGGCGCCTTCAGGACCTGGTATTCCTTGCCCTCGGTGGGCGCAGCCTGGGACGGCGCGGACATCAGCAGGCCGCCCACGGCGGCGAACATGGCGAACAGTGCGGCGAGTTTCTTCATCTTGGTGCGGCCTTGCGGTTGGGTCGATGAGCGTATGACCGCGGCGGCGGCGTCCGGTTCAGCCCGGGCGCCGCCGCCGCAGTGACAAGGGTGTTGCGTTGGTTACGGCGTATTTATGACGCTTTCGTGGCCGGGTGTGCCCCGCCCAGGCGCATAACGCCCGAGCCGGGGTTCCCGCTGACCATTACTGCTTGGTGAAGCGGATCACGGACGCCTCGAAGCCCTGCGACTGCAGCCGCTCGCGCGTCTTGTTCATGTCTTCGATGCGATTGTATGGGCCCATGCGCACGCGGTACATCTTGACGCCGTTGACGTCGCGCTCGGTGATGCGGGCCTCGAAGCCCTGCATCGCCAGGTTGGCTTTCTGGCGGTCGGCGTCGTCGGCCGAGCGGAACGCGCCCACCTGCAGCAGGTAGCCGACCTTGTTGGCGTCGGCCTGGGCGATCTCGGCGATCGGGTCGGACACCGGCTTTTCCGCCGGCTTGGTTGCGACAGGCTTGTCGGCGGGTTTTTCGGCCGGCTTCTCGACGGGCTTCTCCGCCGGGCGGGTGACCGCCACCGGCGGCTCGCCGTTCTGGCGGCCGTTCTGGTGACCGTTCTGCTGGCTTGGCTGGCTCGGCTGGATGCCCGGCCTGGGTTCTGGCTCGGGCGCCTGGCCCACCGGCTTGGCCGGCGTCTTGCTCCACAGCGGCTTGTTCGGGTCGCTCGGCCCCTGGTCGGCGGGCTGCGCCGGCGGCGGCAGCTGGCTGGCGACGTTGCCCGGCTCGCTCGGCCGCGGCGCGCTCTTCTGCTGGAACGGCGTCGGCGACTTGGTGATGTAGAGGGCGACCACCACGGCGATGGCCAGCCCGACGATCAGCCCGAGCACAAGGCCCAGGAACGTCCCGCCGCGCTGCTGGCTGCGGCGGGCCTTGCGCGCATCGCGCTTGCGTTGCTGTTGCATGAAGTCCTCTTAGGTGATGCCGGGATTATAGGGCCACCGCCGGGCAGCCCTGTGGGTCCCACCGGGCGCCCCGCTGGGCGCCCGTCGATTACATGCGGCGCGGCGCCGAGACGCCGATCACCGCCAGGCCGTTGCGCAGCACCTGGCGTGTCGCGGCCAGCAGCGCCAGCCGGGCGCGCTTGACCGCCTCGTCGTCGACCAGCACGCGGTCGGCATTGTAGAAGGCGTGGAAATCGCCGGCCAGGTCGCGCAGGTAGAAGGCAACCGCATGCGGCGCCAGTTCGGAGGCAGCGTCCGACAGCATGTCGGGGAACTCGGCCAGGCGTCGGGCCAGCGCCTGCGCCTGGGCGCCGGCCTCGGGGCCGGTCACGGCCGACAGGTCGGCGCCGGCCAGCTCGGCCAGGCGGCTCTCCCAGTCGGCGCCGCCCCACGACTCGAAGATCGAGCAGATGCGGGCGTGGGCATACTGCACGTAGTACACCGGGTTCTCGTCGTTCTGCTTGAGCGCCAGGTCGACGTCGAACACGAACTCGGTATCGGCCTTGCGCGACAGCAGGAAGAAGCGCACCGCGTCGCGGCCGCGCGTGAAGTGCGCCGGCCAGTCGGCCACGCCCTGCTCCAGGCAGCCGCGGATGGTCTCGCAGGTGTCATCCTGGCCGTTGGACCATTCGATCAGGTCGCGCACCGTGACGTACGAGCCGGCGCGCTTGGAGATCTTGACCTCCTCGCCGTTCTTCATCACGGTGACCATCTTGTGCAGCACGTAGTCGGGGTAGCCCTTGGGAATCCCCATGTCCAGGCCCTGCAGGCCGGCGCGCACGCGCGCGATGGTGCCGTGGTGGTCGCTGCCCTGCACGTTGATGACCTTGGTGAAGCCGCGCTCCCACTTGGTGGTGTGGTAGGCCACGTCCGGCACGAAGTACGTGTAGGTGCCGTCGGTCTTCTTCATGACGCGGTCCTTGTCGTCGCCGTCGTCGGTGGTGCGCAGCCACAGCGCGCCTTCGCTCTCGTAGGTCTTGCCCTTGGCGACCAGCGACTGCACCGAGGCCTCGACGCGGCCGTCGCTGTACAGCGACGACTCCAGGTAGTAGCGGTCGAACTTGACGCCGAAGGCCTGCAGGTCGATGTCCTGCTCGTTGCGCAGGTAGGTCACGGCGAACTTGCGGATCGAATCGATATCCTCGACGTTGCCCGACGCGGTCACGGGCTCGCCGTCGGAGGCGCTGACGGTCTTGCCGGCGAGGAAATCGGCGGCGATGTCGGCGATGTAGTCGCCGTTGTAGGCCGACTCGGGCCAGCTGGCGTCGCCCGGCTTCAGGCCGCGCGCGCGCGCCTGCACCGACAGCGCCAGGGTCTGGATCTGTACGCCGGCATCGTTGTAGTAGAACTCGCGGTGCACATGGAAGCCCTGCCACGACAGCAGGTTGGCGAGCGCGTCGCCCAGCGCCGCCTGGCGCCCGTGGCCCACGTGCAGCGGGCCGGTCGGGTTGGCCGAGACGAACTCGACCAGTACCTGGCCCTGCACGCCGCGCTCGCGCGCGCCGTAGTGGTCGCCCTCGGCCAGCACCGCGCGCAGCACGTCGGCCTTGGCGGCTGCGGTCAGGCGCAGGTTGATGAAGCCGGGACCGGCGATCTCCATGGCCTCGACCAGGCCCTGCGCGCGCGCATCGGCCTGCACTGCGGCGACGATGCGCTGCGCCAGCTCGCGCGGATTGCTCTTGAGCGCGCGCGCCACCTGCATGGCGATGTTGCAGGCAAGGTCGCCATGGGCGGCCGCCTTGGGCCGCTCGAAAGTGACGGCGGGCAGGGTGGCATCGGCCGGGGCGAGCACGCGCACGGCATCGGTGAACGCGGCGGCGAGATTGGAGGTCTGAACAGGCAGCATGGATGTCGGAAGCCCTGTGGGCAAGTATTCAGGCGCCGCGTAAATGCGGCACCAACTGCGGCACCAACGTGCGGCACCAACGCCCGAAGCGGCATGTGACGGCAAAGGTACGCCGCGCCGCTCAACAGGCATTGAAACAGGCATTGGAATCGGGAACGCGGAATTTTATCAGGTGCTATGCTGACATCATGCGCGAAGATGGCCCCGGGCCACAATCCATGCGGCTTCCCGCCCCCGGGAACGCCGTCCCCTGCATGTCCGGAAAAGGAAACCACACCATGCTGATCACCTTCAAATCCCACGCTGCGCAAGACCTGATCATGATGAAGGATCTGGCCATCACGCTGCTGGGCATCATCGGCAAGCATCTCGGGGAACGGGGGGTGATCACCGTCGAAGAACTGCCGCGCGCGATCCAGAAGCTGGAAGCGGCAGTGACCGACGCGCGCCGCGACCATCCCGCCGGCACGGCCGTGGAAGGCAAGTCGGGAGTCGATGAAGACGAGGAAGAGCCGCTGCACCTGGGGCAGCGCGCCTATCCCTTCCTGGACATGCTGCGCGCCTCGCAGCGGGAAGGGACAAACGTCCTGTGGGGGGTGTAGCCCGAAGGCAAGGCAGCCCCGGGCGCGCCGCCGTACGCGCGGCGCGCACAAAAAAAGACGCCCGGCACCGAGTTGGGTTGCCGGGCTTCCGGACGAGGGCGCCGGAAAGGGGGGAATGCTTTTCACGGGCCCCGCCGCGCGGGGCCCGGTGCCGCCAGTCCTACTCCTCTTCGTGGTGGCGGCCGTTGGCCAGCAGCACACCGAGCAGCGCACCGATGGCAGCGGCAATCGCCACCGCCTTGAGTGGCGAATCGACGACCCGCTGGCGCGAGTGTTCGACCGCACCGTCCATCCGTTCGCGGGCGCGCATCATGCCGTCGGTGGTCTGGTCGCGCAGCCGGTGCGCCATCTCGCTGGCACGGTCGCGCAGCCGCTGGCCGGCACGCAGGCTCTCGGCCGAGCCTTCCCGCGCCAGCACTTCGATGGTGTGCTCCAACTGGGCGATCAGCGCCTTGACCTCGCCGGAAACCGGCGCAGCGGCCTCGCGCGAATCGCGCGCTGCGTGCTTGAGATGGCGGATGGCGCTGTCGGCACTGTCGGACAAGTGGTTCAGTTCCTTCCGGACTTTGGGGTTCTGGGTCAGCATAGGGTCTCCTCAGGTTGCGATCGGCACAGGAGCCGGCGCGTGGCCGGCGCTATCGCCTGCGGACCAGTCCCATCACCGCGGCCACCAGTGCCACGACCAGGAAGATGAAGAACAGGATCTTGGCGATTTCCACGGCGCCGGCAGCGATACCGCCGAAGCCGAAGATCGCCGCGATCAGGGCGATGACGAAAAATACGAGTGCATAGTGCAGCATGGCTAGGCTCCCGAAGATGGCTGACCGGGCCGGCACTGGCCCGGAGCCCAAGTGAAGACTTGCGCCACAAGGTGCAAGCTCATAGCCTCATCGTAGGAAGCCAGCCGCCGCGCCAATACCGACAGCGAGCCGATTCCGCTGTCAGCCGAGTCCTACAGCATGGCAGTAAGGGCGCGGCACGCCCGACGCATCAAGGTTGACCCATGCGGATCGATGTGATCCCATGAGCGCTCCCTGGCGCCGCACGGGCAGGCAGCGCACCCCAACCACAGGAAAGATGCCCCCATGTTCAAGCAGTCATTTCTTCCTCACACGCTGTTGCTCGCGGGCGGCATCGTGCTGACGCTGGCGGTGCTGGTGGCGTCGGAAACCGGCAATATCCGCCTGCGCGAAAGCTACACCGACGTGATCCGCTCGCAGCGCGTGCAGACCGAGCTGGCCGCGCTCAACGGCGAGCTGGTCAACGCCGAGGCTGGCCAGCGCGGCTTCCTGCTGACCGGCAAGGAGAGCTACCTCGAGCCCTACTACAAGGGGCTGCCGCGCATCGCCGAGCTGATGGCGCAGATCCGCGCGGACTATGCCAACGACCCGGAGGGGCTGAAGATGTTTGGCGACACCTCCAAGCTGATCAACAGCAAGCTCAACGAGATGGCGCTGACGCTGGTCTATGGCAAGCGCGACCTGGAAGTGGCGCTGGACCTGGTCCGCACCGACTACGGCAAGCAGACCATGGACAACGCGCGCCGCGGGCTCGACCAGCTGCAGGCGCGCGAGGCGGGCTCGGTCTCGCACCGGCTGGAAGGCGCCGAGAACGATGTGCAGCTGTCGCGCTACGGCATCGGCCTGCTGACCGCGATCAACATCATCCTGCTGCTCGCGGTCGGCGTGGGCCACGCCAAGCGCCTGTCCATGGCCGAGGCGGTGCGCGCGCAGCTGGAAGAGGAAAGCGCCAAGCTCGACCGCAAGGTGCGCGCGCGCACGCGCCAGCTGTCTGCGCTGGCGGCTCACCTTCAGCGCGTTACCGAAGACGAGAAAACCCGGCTGGCGCGCGAGCTGCACGACGAGCTGGGTGCGATCCTGACCGCCATCAAGCTCGACCTGCACTGGGTGCGCCGCCAGATCCAGCAGGCGCATCCGCAAGGCGCCGAGCGCCTGACGCGGGTGATGCTGCACGTCGACCAGGGCATCCAGATCAAGCGCCGCCTGATCGAGGACCTGCGCCCCACCGTGCTGCTCAACCTCGGCCTGCGCGCCGCGGTGTGCCAGCTGGTGGAGGAAGTCGGCGCGCGCAACAGCTGGGAAACCGAAGTCAGCGTGCCCGAGGACCTGCCGGCGCTGCGCGACGAAGCGGCAATCGCGCTGTACCGGATCGTGCAGGAATCGCTGACCAATGCCAGCAAGTACTCGGAAGCCAGGCGCGTCGAGGTCTGCCTGGCGTGCCGCGGCGAGCTGCTGACGCTGACCGTGCGCGATGACGGCAAGGGCCTGCCGCCCGACTTCGACGCCGGCAGCATCGCCGGCCACCACGGCCTGCTCGGCATGGAGCAGCGCGTCACCGCGCTGGGCGGCAGCATGAAGATCGACTCGTCGGCGCACGCGGGCGTTCGCATTCACATCGAGGTGCCGCTGACGGCATCCGTGCTGGCGCCGGCGGAGGAGCCGGAAGGCGAAGAGCCTGCACGCGCCTGATGGGTGCTGCCTGAAGGATAGCCAGGAGGATCAGGACGCCGCCGCCGCGTGCTCCTCGATCACGCGGAACACCTGCTCCAGCTCGAGCGACTTGTCGAAGAAATAATCGGCACCCGCCTCGGCGCACTGTCTGCGGTACATCTGCACCTCGGCGTGGTTGGTATAGACGATACGCACGGTGTCCGTGCCTTTGCGCTGCATTGCGCGCAGCACATTGATGCCGTTGCCCTGGCGCAGCTGCAGGTCCACGATGGCGACGTCGTACTTGCCGGCATCGAGCAGGCGCAGGGCCATGGCTTCGGTGTCGGCCCAGTCCACATTCTCGATGAACGGGAAATCCTTCAGGTATTCGAGCAGCATGCCTCGCAGGACTGCCGAGTCTTCGATCAGCAGTATGCTCAGCGCCCGGTAGGAAGTGTTCGAAGCCTGCTCCGACATGTTCTGGTTTGCAGGCCCGGTCCGGTGCGATCAGCCGCAGGCCGCGATGCGGCCCGCGGCCCGCCGCTACTCGACCAGGCCGTTCTTGATAGCGTAGTAAGTCAGGTCAGCGTTGGTCTTCATGCCCATTTTCTCCAGGATGCGGGAACGATAGGTACTGACGGTCTTGACGCTGAGAAACAATTCGTCGGCGATCACCGACACCGACTGCCCGCGCGAGAGCTTGCAGAAGATCTGGAACTCGCGCTCGGACAGCATCTGGTGCACCGGCTGCTCGGTCGGCTTGTCGAGCCCGCCGATCAGCAGGTCGGCCACCGTGGCGCTGACATAGCGGCGTCCCTGCGCCACCGTGCGGATGGCCTTGACCAGATCGTCGGGGGCGCTTTCCTTGGTCAGGTAGCCTGAAGCACCGGCACGGATCAGGTTGATGGCGTACTGGTCTTCCGGGTAGGTGGACAGGATCAGCACCGGCAGTTCAGGCTTGCGTTGCCGGATCAGCTTGAGCACATCGATGCCGTTGCGGTCTGGCATCGAGATATCCAGCACCAGCACATCGTATTCGGCGTCACGCAGCCGAGCCATGACTTCGTCGCCGCTGCCGGCTTCGCCAGTCACCTGGATGTCGGGCTCGTCGGAAATGAACTGTCGCAGCCCGGCACGCACAATCTCGTGATCGTCAGCGATCAGGACGCGGATCATGAGGGGCTCCACGGGGTTGAACGGACCGGCACATTGCCCGGTGCAGTCGGGTGCAGGCGGAACCGCTTGCGTTGCTGTCATTGTAGTGCCGGCCGCGCGCGCGGGCTGTCGGTGTCAGGCTGACATGATGCGCGGCCACAACGCGTAGAGCGCACATGGCGCAGGCCTGCGCGCCACGTTGCGGCCCGGCGTACAGCCCGGCGTACAAAAGCAAAGCGGGACGGCCTGGAGTCCGTCCCGCTTTGCTGCGGCGCGTCAGGCCCCTGAGGACCTCAGGGCCTGCGCGCCTGTGCCGACCTGGCGGCGAGCTTACTGCAACTTGGCGCCCGCCTCGGCGCCCGCGCCGACGCTGGCATCGGCCTTGGACTTCTTGGTCGACTTGGTGGCGTGCTTGCCGTGCTTGGCCTTGCTGCCGGCTTCGGCCTTGGCATCGGCCGACGTGCTGGCGCCCTTCTCGACCGCCGCACCGGCGGTGGACAGGCCCTTGTCAGCCGCGGAGCCCGCTGCCGACACGCCCTTGTCGGTTGCCGCACCCGCGGTCGACAGGCCCTTCTCGGCGGCGCTGGTGGCGCCGGTGGCGGCGCTGCCCGCGGTATTCAACGCACCCTGCGTGGCGGCGGAGGGGGAGGGCGCGGTCACCGATGTGCCGACGTCGGCCTTCGCGCCGGCGCCCACGCCAGTACCTTGTGCCATGGCCAGCGAGGAAGCGGCGGCGATCGACAGGGCGGACAGGGAGAGCAGCAGTTTCTTCATGGACAGACTCCTTTCAGGATGCCCCGCGGCGAAACATTCGTCGCGGTGTTCACGCGCTGGTGTTTGCGTGAATCGAGCCCTCAGTCTAGGGACCGCACCTGCACCGGTCTGTGAGGGATTGAAAGGCTCTGTAAGGAGTTGTGAGGCGTCGGATACGCCGCTGCAACCAGGCCGGGAAGCCGTTGCACCGGGAAATTCCCTGTGACATCAACGGGCTGGCGGCAGGATCGCGCGGCCGTGGCCGGCGCCCTGCCGTCGCACCCCGTTACAGGTTGGGCGCGAGCGCGCGCTCCAGCGTGGCGCGTTCTTCATGGCGGCGCGCCACCATGTCGTCGAGCTGGTCCTGGCCGATCTTGCCGATGGTGAAGTAGGTCGACTCGGGATGCGCCAGGTAGAAGCCGCTCACCGAAGCGGCCGGCGTCATTGCCAGAGACTCGGTGATGCCCATGCCGATCTCGGCCGCGTCGAGGAACTCGAACATCGGGCCCTTGACGGTGTGCTCCGGGCAGGCCGGATAGCCGGGCGCGGGACGGATGCCGCGGTAGGACTCGGCGATCAGCTGCTCGTTGCTCAGCTGCTCGGCCGCGTCGTAGCCCCACAGGTCCTTGCGCACGCGCTCGTGCAGGCATTCGGCGAAGGCTTCGGCCAGGCGGTCGGCCAGCGCCTTCAGCATGATCGCGCTGTAGTCGTCGTGGTCGGCCTCGAACTGGGCTTCCTTCTTGTCGACGCCGAGGCCCGCGGTGACGGCAAACATGCCCACGTAGTCGGCGATGCCGCTGTCCTTCGGGGCGACAAAGTCCGCCAGGCAGCGGTTGGGGCGGCGCACGCCATCGACCACCGGGCGCTCGCTCTGCTGGCGCACGTTGTGCCAGGTCAGCGCGACCTTGCTGCGGGTCTCGTCGGTGTAGATCTCGATATCGTCGTCGTTGACGGTGTTGGCCGGCAGCAGCGCGATCACGCCGTTGGCCGTCAGCCAGCGGCCCTGGATCAGGCGCGACAGCATGGCCTTGCCGTCCGAGAACACCTTGCGCGCCGACTCGCCGACGATCTCGTCGTTGAGGATATCGGGGAATTTGCCGGCGAGGTCCCAGGTCTGGAAGAACGGGCCCCAGTCGATGTAGTTGGCCAGTTCCGCCAGGTCGTAGTTGCGGAACACGCGGCGGCCGACGAACTTGGGCCTGGGCGGCACGTAGCCGCTCCAGTCGATCGGCGTCTTGTTGGCGCGCGCCTGCGCCAGCGTCACCATCGGCGTGGCCTTCTTGCTGGCGTGCTGGGTGCGGATGCGGTCGTAGTCGGTCTTCAGTTCGTCCAGGTACTTCGCCGCCCCTTCATCGGACAGCAGGCTCGACGCCACGCTGACCGAACGCGAGGCGTCAGGCACGTACACCACCGGCCCTTCGTAGTTGGGCGCGATCTTGACCGCGGTATGCACGCGCGAGGTGGTGGCGCCACCGATCAGCAGCGGGATCTTCTTCACGCGGAAGTAGTCGTCGCGCTGCATCTCCGACGCGACGTAGGCCATTTCTTCCAGCGACGGCGTGATCAGCCCCGACAGGCCGACGATATCCGCGCCCTCGACCTTGGCCTTTGCCAGGATCTCGTTGCACGGGACCATCACGCCCATGTTGACGACCTCGAAGTTATTGCACTGGAGCACCACCGACACGATGTTCTTGCCGATGTCGTGCACGTCGCCCTTCACGGTGGCGATCACGATCTTGCCGCGCGCGCGCACATCGCCGCCGGCCTCGGCCAGCAGGCGCTTTTCTTCCTCGATGAAGGGCAGCAGGTGCGCCACCGCCTGCTTCATCACGCGCGCGCTCTTGACCACCTGCGGCAGGAACATCTTGCCGGCGCCGAACAGGTCGCCGACGATGTTCATGCCGTCCATCAGCGGGCCCTCGATCACCTCGATCGGGCGGCCGCCGCGCGCGGCGACCTGCTGCCGGACTTCCTCGGTGTCTTCGACGATGAAGGTGGTGATGCCATGCACCAGCGCATGCGCCAGGCGTTCGCCCACGGGCACCGGCTGCTCGGGCGTGCCGCGCCAGGCCAGGTTTTCTTCCTTCTTCGCGCCGCCGCCCTTGTAGCGGTCGGCGATTTCCAGCAGGCGATCGGTGGAATCCTCGCGGCGATTGAGCACCACATCTTCCACGCGCTCGCGCAACTCGGGATCGAGCTGGTCATACACGCCGAGCTGGCCGGCGTTGACGATGCCCATGTCCATGCCCGCGCCGATCGCGTGGTACAGGAAAACGGTGTGGATCGCCTCGCGCACCACGTCGTTGCCGCGGAACGAGAACGACACGTTGGACACGCCGCCGCTCACCTTGGCGTACGGCAGGTTCTGCTTGATCCAGCGCGTGGCTTCGATGAAGTCCACGGCGTAGTTGTTGTGTTCCTCGATGCCGGTCGCGACCGCGAAAATATTCGGGTCGAAGATGATGTCTTCCGGCGGGAAGCCGACTTCATTGACCAGGATGTCGTAGCTGCGCTTGCAGATCTCGGTCTTGCGCTCGAAGGTATCGGCCTGGCCCTTCTCGTCGAAGGCCATCACCACGCTGGCCGCGCCGTAGCGGCGAATCAGTTCGGCGTGGTGGCGGAACTGTTCCTCGCCTTCCTTCAGCGAGATCGAGTTCACCACCGGCTTGCCCTGCACGCACTGCAGGCCGGCCTCGATCACGTCCCACTTGGACGAGTCGATCATGATCGGCACACGCGCAATGTCCGGCTCGGAGGCGATCAGGTTCAGGAAGCGAACCATCGCGGCCTTCGAGTCCAGCATGGCCTCGTCCATGTTGATGTCGATGATCTGCGCGCCGTTCTCGACCTGCTGGCGGGCCACCGCCAGCGCCTCGTCGAACTGGCCGTTCAGGATCATGCGCGCGAAGGCCTTGGAGCCGGTCACGTTGGTGCGCTCGCCGACGTTGACGAACAGCGTGTCGTCGTCGATGGTGAAGGGCTCGAGGCCAGACAGGCGCATCGGGCGCGGGGGCAGTTTGTTCTCGCTCATGTTCTCGGGCTCCGGCTCAGGCGGCGTCGCGGTACTGGCCGGGCCAGGTGCGGGGTTTCTTGTCGGCCACGCGCTGGGCAATGGCGGCGATGTGCTCGGGGGTGGTGCCGCAGCAGCCGCCCACCAGGTTCACCAGCCCGGAAGCGGCGAATTCCTCGACCAGCGAAGACGTGACTTCCGGCGTTTCGTCGAAGCCCGTATCGCTCATCGGGTTCGGCAAACCCGCGTTCGGGTAGCACGACACCGCGGCGTCGCACACCTTGGCCAGCTCGGCGATATACGGGCGCATCAGCGTGGCGCCCAGCGCGCAGTTCAGCCCGAAGGTGACCGGCCTGGCGTGGCGCAGGCTGTTCCAGAACGCTTCCACGGTCTGGCCCGACAGGATCCGGCCCGAGGCATCGGTCACGGTGCCGGAGATCATCACCGGCACGCGTTCGCCGGTGTCCTCGAACAGCTGGTCGATGGCGAACAGCGCGGCCTTGGCATTGAGCGTATCGAAGATGGTCTCGACCAGGAACACGTCGGCGCCGCCTTCGAGCAGCGCCTTGCCCTGCTCGTAGTAGGACTGGCGCAGTTCCTCGAAGGTGACGTTGCGCGCGCCGGGGTCGTTCACGTCGGGCGAGATGCTGGCGGTCTTGGGCGTCGGGCCGAAGGCGCCGGCGACGAAGCGCGGCTTGTCGGGCGTACTGTACTTGTCGCAAGCGGCGCGCGCCAGGCGCGCGGCCTCGACGTTCATCTCGTACGCCAGATCCGCCATCTTGTAGTCTTCCTGCGCCACGCGCGTGGCGCCGAAGGTATTGGTCTCGATCAGGTCGGCGCCGGCGGCCAGGTACTGCTCGTGGATCTCGCTGATGACCTGCGGGCGCGTCAGCAGCAGCAGTTCGTTATTGCCCTTCACGTCCACCTTGTGTTCGGCGAAGCGCTCGCCGCGGTAGTCGGCCTCGGTCAGCTTGTAGCGCTGGATCATGGTGCCCATGGCGCCATCCAGGATCAGGATGCGTTCTTGCAGCAGCCGGGGCAGCTCGGCAGCCCGGGTGTAGGGGCGCGGTGCGGCCGCGCGGGATTCAGGGGCACTCATGGCGGGGAACTCTGGAAAGGCGGCCGGCGCGATCGTGGATCGGCGGCGGGCGCTGCTGGGGCCGATGCTGGCCAAGAGCAGCGATTTTATCAGGTGTATCAAGGCCTTGCGGTTGCCTGTCGGGCCGATGGCGGCCTACACTGAGAGGCGTAACCGTCACCATTCCGGCCATTCCGCGTCCTTTGCGCGCCCCTTGTCCCCGCCGACCATGCAACACCTGTCCCCCGCCGACGCCAGCGACCTGCTGGCGCAATCGCCCGACACGCTCTTCATCGACTGCCGCAGCGAGATGGAATACCTGTTCGTCGGCCATCCCAAGGGTGCGCACAACGTCCCCTGGAACGACGGCCCCGACTGGGAGGTCAATCCGCATTTCGTGCAGATGGTGAAGAAGCTGGCCGGGCATGTGTCGGCGCGGCCGGTGCTGCTGATCTGCCGCAGCGGCAACCGTTCGGCGGCGGCGGCGCGGGCGCTGGAGGGCGCGGGCTTTGCCAACGTCTACAACGTGCTGCACGGTTTCGAGGGGGATCTCGACGGGCAGCGCCACCGCAATACGCTCAACGGCTGGCGCCACGACGGCCTGCCGTGGGAGCAGTACTGAAAGCAGTACTGAACCGCCGCCCAATAAAAACGCCCGCCGGGGCGGGCGCGATGGCAATGCCGCCGGCCGTGGCCGGCGGCAATGGAAAGCCGCTCAATGCATGACCAGCGGATGCGTCATCACGTTGTCGAACTTGGCGAGGAAGTCATCGACCTCTTCCACTGATGGCTCGCTTTCGATCAGGCGCTTGACGTCGGCGCGAAAGCTTTCAGCCAGGTGCCCGCCGAGGAAAATCTCGCGCTTCAGGTTCTTGTCGACGATTTCATAGCCGCCAAATTCGAGCGGCGCTTGCTCGACATCCGCACCGAACTCGACGATGCAGTAATTGTCGCTGTTGTAGATCATTTGCATGGCACACCTCCTGGGCGTCATGGTTGGGCGGCTTGCCCTTGTGATTCTTGCCTCGTCGATGTTGCCGTGAGGGGGCGCCGCGGCTTTACCTCCAAACTTGGGGTGACCCGCGCGAAATCAAGGCTTGGCAGGATTTAGCCGGTCACTGCGTTGCCACGTCATTGCTGCCTACATAGATTGGGCATCGTCCTTTGCAACAAGTTTCTTGAGCCTGGCGCATCAGTGTGTTGTCTGTCACGGAACGTCGCACTGGCCGCCGCACGCCGCATTGCCGAGGAACGCGTCCAGTGCCGCGTGGAAGCGTTCGGGCTGCTCCACATGCACCAGGTGCGCCGCCTGCGGCATCACTTCCAGCCGGGCGCCTCGGATGGCGGCCGCAATGCTCTGCGCCATTGCCACGGTCGCGCCCTGATCGTTCTCTCCTGCTACTACCAGCGTAGGACAATGGATACGGGAAAGCGCGCCGGCGAGATCGAAAGCCATGATCGCCTCGGCCACGCCCACATAGCCGCGCACCGGCGTGGCCACCAGCATGGCGTGGATGCGCGCCACCGCATCGGGATGGGCGGCGCGGAAGGCCGGCGTCAGCCAGCGCTCCAGCGTGGCATGGGCCAGGCCGGCCATGCCGTGCGCCTCGGCCTGGCCGATGCGGTTGTGCCACATCGGGTGCGCTTCCATCGGGGTCTGGCTGTTGGTGGCCACCAGCGCCAGCGACAGCAGCCGCTCCGGATGGCGCAACCCCAGCGTCTGCCCGATCATGCCGCCGACCGAAATGCCGCAGAAGTGGGCCTGGGGGATTTCCAGCGCGTCCATCACCGCGATCACATCGTCCGCCAGCCGGGTCATGGTGTAAGCGCCCAGCGGCGCCTCGCTGCCGCCATGCCCGCGCAGGTCGGGGCGCACCACGCGGTAGCGCGATGCCAGGTGGGCGGCGGTCTGGTCCCACAGCGCATGGCTGGCGGCCAGCGCATGGGCCAGGATCACCCACGGTCCGTCGGTGCCGTCGATGCGCACGTAAAGCTCGGCGCCGTCGGCATGGACGCGGTGCGTTTCGGCGGGTGGCGTGGCAACTGTCATGGCGGGGCTCCTGTCAGTAAGAATGCGCCAAACGCGGCGGCGTTGACCCGGGCGAGACGCTTTTTAACGATTGTTGACATTCGCCCGCTGGTTACCGGCGGTGATCGACCCCGGCGAACGGCCCGTGGCTATTGCCCGCCGTTGCCGCGGTACACCAGTTCGATCTGGGTGCCGTCGGGTTCGGTCTGCCGCAGCCGCACCGGCATCCAGCCCAGCGATTGCGCAAGCCACAACTCGACCCGGCGACGGTCATTCGCGCGGCGCGGCAGCCGCACGAAGTGCTTCGCACGTACCATGCCATTGCCCGTATCGAAATCCTCTTCTCCAACATACTGCACTTGCATCGGTTCCACATCGCGCGTATCGGCAACCTGAAACGTTTCGGTCACACCGGGGGTGACATAGCGTTGCGGATTGCCACGCACCAGGCCGACCAGCTGCAGGAACACGCTGAAGCGATCCTGGGCCCCGGGCGGGAATGGCGACTGCGCGCCGTTGCGCAGCGTGGCGATGCCGGCGGCGGTGTCAAAGCGCGATGACTCGGCCTTGTTGCGCCGGTGCTCTTCGTAGCGTTCCGGCAACAGTCCCTGCTCGGACAGCGCACCGTTGCTCTGGAACGCGAAGCGGAACCACAGCACGCGCGTTTCCACCGCGAGCCGGTAGCGGCGGCCGTCGTGCTCCCAGCGGATCAGGCCATCGGGGTTCTGCACGCCGTTGACAAAGCTGGCGTAGTGGTACGTGGCGGGCGGCGGCGCGCTGTAGACGACGCCGTCGACGCCGCCCTGCGGACCGCCGGAAGGCGCCGGCGCGGGCGCGGCGGGTGGTGTTGGCGCCGCTCCGGTGCCGCCTGGACCGGTTGCCATCTCGGCCGGGCCTTGCGGGCTGGTCGCCAACGGCGGGGCTGGCGGCTCAGGCTCGGGCTCGGGCGCCGGGACCGGCGCCGCGGCTTTCGGGCGCGGCTGTGGCGCGGGGCGCGGCCTGGGCTGGGCCGGTGGCCTGGGCGGCGGCAGCAGGACCGCCTCCAGCGTGGGTGTGTTGCTGGTGTCGAACGGGATCAGCGGCCCCGGCATGCGCAGGAATCCCACCACCGCCAGCACGTGCACAAGTACCACCAGCGCAACCACGATCACCCAGCGCCGACGGCGCCAGACGGGGGTATCCGCGCCCGGGCGGGCGCGAGGACTAGGGCTGGCCGGTTTCTCCGGCCGGGGGGACGGCACCAAGGTAGCCGAGTTCCGATGAGAGCTGTTGGGCGATATCGCGTACGCGACGATCCATCGTACCGCCCCATTCTGCATCGAACAGGCTCTGCGCGCCCAGTACGATTAACCCCATGGCGAGGTGGCCGTTGGCATCGAACACCGGCATAGAGAATGCATTGATGCCCGGCAGCACGCCGCCGAGCGTGCGCGCGGCGCCGTGCGCGCGGACTTCGGCGCAGATCGCGTCGTATTCGGACAGCGACGCCGGCATGTCCGGCACCGCGCCATTGCCGCGCGCGCCCAGCTCGCGCTCGATCAGCGGCAGGGTCTGCTTGCGCGGCAGGTAGGCGCCGTAGAGACGGCCGGTGGCGGAATTGAGCATTGGCATCACGTCGCCCAGGCGCAGGCTCACGGTGACGGGGTGGCTGGATTCCTCCCAGTGCACGATGGTCGGGCCGTGGTTGCCCCATACGGCGATGCCGGCGGTCAGGTCCATCTCGTCGCGCAGCTGCGACAGGATCGGACGCGCCTTCTTGACCGGATCGAGCCGGTTGAGGCCGGCCAGCCCCAGCTGCAGCGCGAACGGGCCCAGGTCGTAGCGGCCGCTGACGGGGTCCTGCGCCACCGTGCCCAGCCGCATGAAGCTGACCAGGTAGCGGTGCGCCTTGGCCGGGTTCATGCCGGCGGCGGCGGCGAGGTCGCGCAGCATCATCGCGCGCGGCGACGCCGCGAGGGCCTGGAGCAGCTTGAAGCCCACTTCGATGGACTGGATGCCGGAGCGCAGCTTGGCGTCGTCTTCTTCGTTTTCTGCAATGCGTGACATGGCCGGCGGCAGGGGGGCAGAGGGGATTGGGACCAGGAAATCGGCGCCCGGAGACCCGGGCAAGTTCGTAGGTAAATTTACTATAGCGAAATCGATTTACCAATTTTTAAGCCATCGGTAGACTTCCTTCGCAACAGACCCGGCGGCGCGCGTGTCGATGCCCGCCAAGCCGGGCCCCTTTTTAACACGGAGACTACCGATGCGCCCCCTGCGTCCCTTCCCTGGGCGTCGCCATGCCCATTTCATGCTCGCCGCCATGGCTGCCGCCGGCGCCCTGTTCACCGCCAGCGCGCCCGCGCACGCCGATGACTGGCCCGCCCAGCCGATCCGCTGGGTCGTGCCCTACCCGGCCGGCGGCGGCACCGACGTGGTGGCGCGCACCGTCGCCCAGGCGATCACGCCGGGGCTGGGCAAGCAGGTGGTGATCGACAACCGCCCGGGCGCTGCCACCATCGTCGGCGCCGATGCCGTCGCGCACGCCAAGCCCGATGGCTACACCGTGCTGACCGCCGACACCGCCACGCTTGCGGCCAATCCATCGCTGTACAAGAAGCTGCCGTACAACCCCGACAAGGACTTCGTCTATATCGGCCAGCTGGCGCGCTTCCCGCTGGTGCTGGTGGCCACTCCCAAGTTCCCGGCGCGCACGCTGAAGGAAGCCATCGAGTACGCGCAGAAGAACCCCGGCAAGGTCAACTTCGCCTCGCCCGGCGCGGGCAGCCCGCACCACCTGGCCATGGAGCTGTTCATGGACCAGGCCAGGGTCAAGATGACGCACGTGCCCTACAAGGGCGCGGCGCCGGCGGTGCAGGACCTGCTCGCCGGCCAGGTCGACCTGATGTTCCTGGACCTGGCCTCGGGCCAGCAGAACGTCAGCGCTGGCAAGCTGCGCGCGCTGGGCGTGGCCACGCCGAAGCGGCTGGCGGTGCTGCCCGGCGTGCCGACCGTGGCCGAAGGCGGCGTGAGCAACTTCGAGGCCTACGCCTGGCAAGGCCTGGTGGCGCCGGCGGGCACGCCCAAGGCGGTGGTCACGCGGCTGAACGCCGAGCTGGTCAAGGCGCTGAAGACGCCCGAGGTGCAGAAGAAGCTGGAAGGCGTGGGGGTCGAGGCGGTGTCGGGCACGCCCGAGGAATTCGCTGCCTACGCGCGCGCCGAAGCCGAGCGCTGGGGCAAGCTGATCAAGGCCAAGGGCATCACGGTCGACTAAGCCACCCGCAGGGGCGCGCAGCGTGGCGCGGTAGACTAGCGGGCGCTGCGTCCGCCGCGCGGGCGCCCCGCTCTCTACCGCATCGCATCCCATGAAACTCGCAACCCTGAAGGACGGTTCGCGCGACGGCCAGCTGGCGGTCGTGTCGCGCGACCTGAAGCAAGCCCACTTCGCCACCGACATCGCCGGCAAGCTGCAGACCGCGCTGGACGACTGGCATTTCTACGCGCCGCAGCTGCAGGACCTGTACGACGCGCTCAACACCGGCCGCGCGCGCCATCCGTTCGCGTTCAATCCCAAGGACTGCATGGCGCCGCTGCCGCGCGCCTACCAGTGGGCCGATGGCTCGGCCTACGTCAACCACGTCGAGCTGGTGCGCAAGGCGCGCGGCGCCGAAATGCCGCCCGAGTTCTGGACCGACCCGCTGATGTACCAGGGCGGATCGGACGACTTCCTCGGCCCGCAGGATGACATCGTGTGCGCCAGCGAAGCCTTCGGCATCGACTTCGAGGCCGAGGTCGCGGTCATCACCGGCGACGTGAAGATGGGCGCCACGCCCGAACAGGCCGGCGAAGCCATCCGCCTGGTGCTGCTGGCCAACGACGTCTCGTTGCGCAACCTGATCCCCGCGGAACTGGGCAAGGGCTTCGGCTTCTTCCAGAGCAAGCCGGCGACCGCCTTCTCGCCGGTCGCCGTCACGCCCGACGAGCTGGGCGAGGCCTGGCGCGAGCGCAAGGTGCACCTGCCGATGACGGTGCACTGGAACAGCAGGAAGGTCGGCCAGCCCGACTGCGGCACCGACATGGTGTTCGACTTCGGCCAGCTGATCGCGCATATCTGCAAGACCCGCAACGTGCGCGCCGGCAGCATCGTCGGCTCGGGCACGATCTCCAACGTCGACCGCAAGAAGGGCTACTGCTGCATCGCCGAGAAGCGCATGCTCGAGACCATCGACGACGGCAAGCCCGCCACCGAGTTCATGAAATTCGGCGACGCGGTCAAGATCGAGATGTTCGACGCGCAGGGGCATTCGGTGTTCGGGGCGATCGACCAGCTGGTGGCCGCGCCCTGAGCCGGCAACTGAGCCGGCAACTGAGCCGGCCGCTCCTGTCGGCAAGGGTGCGCCGGATGTGCATATAATTGACCGACCGATCGGTTGGTAAATCCACGATGCACCCGGCGCGGCCGCGCGCCACTCACCTGACAGGCCCCCCATGACTGCCCCGAACGACGCCTCTTCCACCGAACTTTCCGAACGCTACGCGCGCTACCGCGCGCTGACGCTGCGCCGCCACGGCCCCATCCTCGAGATCGTCATGGGCGCGGCGCAGTCGGCCAACCAGAAGCTGGCCACGGCCGACGCCAACATGCACCGCGAGCTGGCCGAGATCTGGCGCGACGTCTCCGCCGATCCCGACATCCGTGTGGCGCTGATCCGCGGCGAGGGCAAGGGCTTCTCCGCCGGCGGCGACCTGGCGCTGGTGGAAGACATGGCCAACGATTTCGAGACCCGCACGCGCGTGTGGCACGAAGCGCGCGACCTGGTCTACAACGTCATCAACTGCGACAAGCCGGTGGTCTCGGCGATGCATGGCCCGGCCGTCGGTGCCGGCCTGGTGGCAGGGCTGCTGGCCGATATCTCGATCGCCGCGAAGACCGCGCGCATCGTCGACGGCCATACCCGGCTGGGCGTGGCCGCGGGCGACCATGCCGCGATCGTGTGGCCGCTGCTGTGCGGAATGGCCAAGGCCAAGTACTATCTGATGCTGTGCGAGTCGGTCAGCGGCGAAGAGGCCGAGCGGATCGGCCTGGTCTCGCTGGCGGTGGAAGAGGACGAACTGGTGGCGCGTGCCTTCGAGGTAGCCAACCGGCTGGCGGCGGGGTCGCAGACAGCGATCCGCTGGACCAAGTACGCCCTCAACAACTGGCTGCGCATGGCCGGTCCCGCTTTCGATACCTCGCTGGCGCTCGAATTCATGGGCTTTGCCGGCCCCGACGTGCACGAAGGCATGGCGAGCCTGCGCCAGAAGCGGCCGCCACAATTCAGGTAACGACGACGCAGCCGCGCGGCCCGCATCCGGGCGCGAGGGCTGCGCCGCACACGGAGCACGCGACCATGTTCGGACAGATTCCCGATTTCACCAACGGCTTCGACTTCATGCGCCGCCTGTGGGGTGGCAGCGCCGGCATGTCCGGCGGCCTGATGCCCGGGCTGCAGGCGATGACGCCGCCGATGGACCTGGATGACCTCGACAAGCGCATTGCCGACCTCAAGGCAGTGGAGAGCTGGCTGCAGCTGAACACCAACCTGCTGCGCACCACGATCCAGGGCCTGGAGGTGCAGCGCGCCACGCTGGTGGCGCTGCAGACCTTCGGCAACGCGCTCTCGCCCGACGCCATGCAGTCGGCAATGGAAAACGTGGCGCGGGCCGCCAATGCGCCGAGCGCAGCGCCACCGCAGCGCGCCGGCGCCGACACCGGCGCAGGTTCCGGCACCACCAGGCCCCGCGAAGAAGCACACGCGGCGCAGGCCGGCGCCGAGCCGGAGCCGGCTCCCGAGCCGTCGGCCGAGGCAGCGCCAGACGCTGCACCCGAAGGCGCACCCAACGCCGCGCTGTGGTGGGACCTGCTGCAGCACCAGTTCAGCCAGATCGCCAGCAGCGCAGCCGCGGCCAGCATCGCGCCGTTCAACATGGGCGCCTTCGGCGCCGGCGGCATGCCGGCACAGCCGGGGGCCGCGCCGGACGGCGGGTCCGCGGCCAAAGCCACCTCACGCAAGGCCGCTGGCAACGGCAACGGCGCCAGGGCGAGCGCCACGGCAAAGAGCGGCGCCACGAGTGCAGCCAAGTCGGGGACCAAGGCTGCGGCCAAGCCCGCTGCAAAGAAAACTGCCGCAAAGAAGCCCGCTGCCGGCAAGACGGCCAAACCCACGCCCACCGGCAACCACGCCGCCAAGGACGACGACAACGGCGGCGACGAATGACGCAACTGCGGACGCAACTGCGCACCGCCTGACCTGTCGCTACGCAGCGCCTTCCCCCATGCACCGCGAGCCCCTGCCGGGACACCATCCGACCCCGCACAACGGCCCTGGCGTCCCTGGCGCGCCTAACGGCCCCAATCCCAACGCCACCGCGCTGATCATGATGGGCGGCGGCGCGCGCGCCGCCTACCAGGCTGGCGTGCTGTGCGGGCTGGCGCGCATTGCCGCGCGCCACGGCAAGGCCCATGGCGGGCTGCCGTTCGGCATCATCGCCGGCACCTCGGCGGGCGCGATCAACGGTGCCGGGCTGGCCATCAATGCCGGCGATTTCCAGGCCGCCACGCAAAGCCTGGGCGCGCTGTGGCACGGCATCCATGCCGACGACGTCTACCGCACCGACGTGCTGCGCGTGGGCATATCGGGCGCACGCTGGCTGTCGACGCTGGCGCTGGGCTGGGCCACGCAGCGCCGGGCACCGCGCGCGCTGTTCGACAACACGCCGCTAGGCGGCATGCTGGGCGAGCTGTTCGATCCCGCGCGGGTGCAGGCCAGCCTGGACAGCGGCGCGCTGCAGGCGTTCGCGGTCACCGCGCTGTCGTACAGCACCGGCCGCCACGTCACCTTCTACCAGTCGCACCACCGCATCCATCCGTGGCACCGCAGCCAGCGCATCGCTGTGCCGGCGCCGATCACGGTGGACCACCTGCTGGCCTCTGCATCGATACCGTTCCTGTTCCCCTCGGTTCCGCTCGAGATCGACGGCCATCACGAGTGGTTCGGCGATGGCACCATGCGGCAGATGTCGCCGCTGTCGCCGGCGATCCACCTGGGCGCATCGCGCATCCTGGCGATCGGCGCAGCCTCGCGCCAGCGCTCGGGCTGGTTCGACACCGTGCCCGCCGGCGGCTACCCGTCGCTGGCGCAGGTGGGCGGCCAGGCGCTGGCCAGCATCTTCCTGGACGGCCTCAATGCCGACCTGGAGCGGCTGCTGCATATCAACCGGCTGCTGGCGCGCATGCCCGAGATCGCCGGCGACCGCGAAGGCTGGCGCCCGGTGCAGGTCATGACGATCTCTCCCAGCGAACCGATCGAGGCGCTCGCCGCCGAACACCAGAAGCAGCTGCCGCGCACCGTGCGCGCGCTGCTGGCGCCGCTGGGCGGTACCGAGGCGCGCGGCGCCGCCTTCGCCAGCTACCTGCTGTTCGAGCCCGAGTTCACCCAGGCGCTGATGGCGCTGGGCGAGCGCGACGCCGAAGCGCAGGCCGCCGAACTGGCTGCGTTCCTGTATGGCGTGGTGCCGGGCACTGCACCTGCCGCCTTGCGCGAGGGCGCGGTTTCGCCCTGAGCACCTGCCCGCCAGGCGCCGTTGCTGGCACCTGTGCCGTCCGGCGCGCCGCTGATCGCCCGCAATATGCAGTCGGCTGCGCCAAAGCTCCGCAAAAGTCGTTGCATTTGCCCCTATCCGCCCTAAAAAAGGAGAAGAGAATAATTCGCATCTGGTAGAATCTGCCCGTAATTTCAAAGGCTTACCATGCTCTACCCCGAACTGTTCAAATCGTTGGAAGCCGTCCGCTGGCACATGGACAAGGACATTCCCTGGGATACCTTCGACGCCAGCCTGCTGACGGACGACCAGGCCAAGACCATTCGCATGAACGCGATCACGGAATGGTCCGCCCTGCCGGCGACCGAGATGTTCCTGCGCGACAACCGCCACGATTCCGACTTTTCGGCGTTCATGAGCATCTGGTTCTTCGAGGAACAGAAGCACTCGCTGGTGCTGATGGAGTACCTGCGCCGCTTCCGCCCGGACCTGGTGCCGACCGAGGAAGAGCTGCACGCCGTGCGCTTCGAGTTCGACCCGGCGCCGCCGCTGGAAACGCTGATGCTGCATTTCTGCGGCGAGATCCGCCTGAACCACTGGTACCGCCGCGCCGCCGAATGGCACTCGGAACCGGTGATCAAGCATATCTACCGCACCCTGTCGCAGGATGAAGCCCGCCACGGCGGCGCGTACCTGCGCTACATGAAGAAATACCTGGCGCAATTCGGCGACAGCGCGCGCGCCGCGTTCGCCAAGATCGGCGTGCTGATGGCATCGGCGCGCCGCACCGAAAAGCCGCTGCACCCGACCAACCTGCACGTCAACAAGGCGCTGTTCCCCAACGACACCGTGCAATCGCGCCTGCCCGACCCCGACTGGCTGGAGAAATGGCTGGACGAGCAGATCCGCTTCGACGAAGGCTGGGAGAAGAAGGTCATCGAACGGATCCTGCACAATATGTCGCTGCTGTTCGAACGCACCTTTGAATCGGTGCAGGACCTGAACCGCTACCGCAAGGAACTGAACGCCCGCCTGCCCGGCGCCGGCGGCGCCCAGCCGGCACAGGCCTGATCGGCGGCTAGCTGCCAGCCTCACAAAAACCCCGCTGCGGCGGGGTTTTTTCATTTGGCGCATCGGCGCCGCCATTCCCGGCTATTCGGCAATCCGCACCGGCGCCTGCCAGTTTCCCGGCGGGCCAGGTGGTATCCGGTTACTACCGTGCGGAAAAATACCCGGTTTTAGCCGGACGTACACATTCGCATTGGCCGCAATGCCAATCCAGTGCGCCATTCCGAGATATCTCTTAATTCTGAAAACAAAACACTTAAATCACTTGGCGCGATTATTTTTTGCCCCATGTTATTGATCCGACTTCAGTTATTGGAGCAGATCATCAGGTTCTCCTGACCGGGCGCCGTCATGGGGTAGGCAGCGCTGAACGGACGGCGAACCTCGGCGGACGGGGTACCATTCGGACAAGCGTGCCGGCGCCGCCAGCGCCGGCCTCCACCATCCGATCCCTGACCCATGTCCGTACCCGCCTTCGAATCCAAGCTGACTCCCGCCGACAACCACGCCGAGCTGGCCGCGCGCATCGCCGCGCTGCCGCGCCCGCTGGTGTTCACCAACGGCGTCTTCGATATCCTGCATCGCGGCCATGCCACCTACCTGGCGCAGGCGCGCGCGCTGGGCGCGAGCCTGGTGGTCGGCGTCAACAGCGATGCCTCGGTCAAGATGCTGGGCAAGGGCGACGATCGCCCGCTCAATCACGAATCGGACCGCATGGCGCTGCTGGCCGCGCTGGCGTCGGTCGACCTGGTGGCGATGTTCCGCGAGCAGACGCCGGTCGAGCTGATCCGGCTGGTGCGCCCCGACATCTACGTCAAGGGCGGCGACTATGACATCGATACGCTGGAAGAAACCCGGCTGGTGCGCAGCTGGGGCGGCCAGGCCTACGCCATCCCCTTCCTGCACGACCGCTCCACCACCAAGCTGCTGACCAAGGTGCGCCAGGCCGGCTGAGCCGCGCGCTCAGTCCTGACGCCGCGCCACCGGCAAGGTGCCACGCGGCGCGGCGTCTGCCGCGCGCGAAGGTGCCGGCGGCAGCTGCTGCAGGCGCTCGGCGCGCACTTGCTGCCCGAGCCGGTGCGGCTCGCGCGGCGTGCCGAACCAGCCGCCAAGCGGATTCGCGCCGAACAGGCCGGCCAGCGCCGCCACCATCAAGGCGTTGGCAAGGAGCAGCAACATCAGGGCAATGCGCAGGGCGCGTGGGGCGGACATGGACGGCGGCAGAGCGTGCGGGAATTACGTGGTCAAGGCGATGGCCGCTAGGCCTCGGCCGACGCCATCGCATGCAGGCCGAGCAACACCAGATTATCGTGCATCTCGAAGGGCACCGCGAGCGCGCCGGACAGCGCGCTGCGTGCGCCGCCGGACAGCAGGCAGCGCGTCGTCCCGCGTTCGCCCAGCGCGCGCCAGGTGCGTTCGATCGCGCCCGCCTGCGCGGCCAGGCAGCCGGCGGCGATCGCGTCGTGGGTGTTGTCGGCCCAGCGCAGATGCGCGCCGGCCACGGTGCCGGCCTCCTGCACCTCCTTCACCTCCAGCGCCGGCAGCTGCGCGGTATTGCGCGCCAGCGTGCCCAGCATCAGCGCCAGCCCCGGCAGGATCAGGCCGCCCTCGAAGCGAGCGCGGCCATCCGCGCCGACGGTGACGATATCGAGCGTGGTCGCGGTGCCCGCGGTCACGACCAGCAGCGTGTCGTGCGGCAGCCAGCGATGCGCGCCGATGGCGCCGACCCAGCGGTCGACACCCAGTTGCGTGGGCTCGCGGTAGCCGTTGACGAGGTTGCCGTGCGCCGCACTGCTGCGCACCCACTGCACCGGCGCGCAGCCGCCGAAGGCGTCGGCCAGCGCAGCATCGACGGCGGCGGCGATCACCGGGCCGGCGACGTTGGTGATCCAGACCGCCGGCATCGGGCCGGTGCCGCGCAGCGCGCGCAGGTCGGCGGCCAGCGTCTTCAGCGCGTTTTCATCGGCATGCGCGACCGCGCCACCGTGCTGCCACGGCGTGGGCAAGCCCGCCCCGGCCGGCAGCGGCGCGCCGGCCTCGCACCATGCCCATTTCAGGCGCGTATTGCCGATGTCGATCAGCAGCTGCGGCACGCTCATGCGCCATCCTCCTGCCCCGGCGCCGGGCGCAGCGACAGCTCGCCGCTGGCCACCCGCTCCAGCCCCGTCGGGGTTTCCAGCAGCAGCTGGCCGGCCTCGTCGACGCCGCGCGCCAAGCCCTCCGCGATCACCTTGCCGTCGTGCAGCAGCCGCACCGGCTGGTCGCGGTAGGCATCGGCGGCGGACCAGCGCCGCGCCATCGGCCCGAAGCCATGGGCCAGGAACGCGGTGCGCATCGATGCCAGCCGCTCCAGCACCGCAGCCAGCAGGCGCGCCGCGTCGCGGCTGGCGTCGAAGCCCGGCACGGCCTCGGCCACGCCGGCCAGCTCGCGGCCCAGCGCGGCTTCCATCTGCGCATCGCGCACCAGGTTCAGGCCGATGCCGATCACGGCCCAGATCCGGTTCTGCCCGGCGCGCACCGATTCGATCAGGATGCCGGCCAGCTTGCGGCCATCGATCTGCAGGTCGTTCGGCCATTTCAGGCCGACGCGCGCGCCCAGGCGCGGGTCGACATCGCCGAGCGCTTCGGCCAGCGCCAGCCCCACCGCCAGGCTCAGGCCGGTGAGTTGTGCCGGCGCCAGCGCGAGCGGCAGCGCCACCGAGAAGGTCATGCCCGCCTGCCCCTGCCACGGCCGTCCCAGGCGCCCGCGCCCGGCTGTCTGGCGGTAAGCCAGGCGCAGCCAGCCGGCATCCGACCAGGGTGCGTGGCGGCACGCGGCGGTCAGGTCGGCATTGGTCGAGCCGGTTTCTTCGACCAGCTCCAGCTTCCAGTCGCGCAGTGCCGGCGGCAGCGCGGCGCGCAGGGCGGCGGGATCGATGCGCCAGGAGTCGGACGGGCCCGAGGCGGGCGTGAGGGAGGATTCAGGGGCGTCTGGCATGGGAAGCTGCGCTGGTGGCAATCTGCGGTGCGGAGTGGTGCGAAAGCTGGCAGGCATGGCGCCTGCCCGACTGCCGCATTGTAGCCGCGCGGCACGTATGCTCCAGGACCGCCCCCCTGCCCCGACGCGGCCGCGGTCGCGCCAGCCGGGCGGGTGGCTTAGAATCGGGACTCGGCCATCACATCGCTAGCCCTTGGAACGACAGACGACGCCAGACTTCCATATCACGCGCGGGGACGGGACCGTCAGCGTAGCGCTGAGTGGCGACTGGACCGCGCTCGCGCTGGCCGGCTGCCACC
Source organism: Cupriavidus sp. L7L (assembly GCF_004353535.1). NCBI lineage: Bacteria > Pseudomonadati > Pseudomonadota > Betaproteobacteria > Burkholderiales > Burkholderiaceae > Cupriavidus > Cupriavidus sp. L7L. The sequence continues at coordinate 22,425 of NZ_SMNY01000014.1, read as the reverse complement.
AGGCCCGGCAGCTGCGCACGCAATTGCACGAACTGGCGCAGGCGCCGGAGCATGCGCAATGGTCGCTGGCCGAAGTGCAGCGGCTGGACCATATCGGCGGACAGCTGCTGTGGCAGGCGTGGGACGGCAAGATGCCGCAGCAGATCGAGGCCAGCGAGGGCCAGCGCCGTGTATTCGAGCGCATCGCCGCGGTGCAGGACGAAGGCTGGAAGAAGCACATGGTGGACCGCTTCAACCCGATTACGCTGTTAGGCGCCAACGTGATGTCGTTCGGCGTGCAGCTGGTCATCGGCATCACCATGCTGGGCCAGCTGGCGTTCGACCTGCTGCGCTTCGCGCGCATGCCGCAGCGCGGCCCCTGGCGCGAGGTCTCGGCAAATATCTACAACGTCGGCTACAAGGCGCTCGGAATCACCGCGCTGGTCGGGTTCCTGATCGGCATCGTGCTGTCGTACCTGTCGGCGAACCAGCTGCGCATGTTCGGCGCCAGCACGTTCATCGTCAATATCCTCGGCATGGCGGTGATCCGCGAACTGGGGCCGGTGCTGGCGGCGATCCTGATCGCGGGCCGGTCCGGCTCGGCCATCACCGCGCAGATCGGCGTGATGCGCGTCACCGAAGAACTCGATGCCATGCGCGTGATGGGGATCTCGCACGGCTTCCGGCTGATCATGCCGCGCGTGATCGCGCTGGCCATCTCGATGCCGCTGCTGGTGGCGTGGACCGACGTGATGGCGCTGGCCGGCGGCATGGTGGCCGCGCGCATGCAGCTCGGCATCAGCGCCGCGTTCTTCCTGCGCGAACTGCCCGACGCGGTGCCGGTGGCCAACCTGTGGCTGGGGCTGGGCAAGGGCGTGGCATTCGGCATCCTGATCGCGCTGACGGCGTGCCACTTCGGGCTGCGTATCAAGCCCAATACACAAAGCCTGGGCGAAGGCACCACCGCGTCGGTGGTGACCTCCATCACCATCGTGATCCTGGCCGACGCGGTGTTTGCCGTCCTGTTCAAGGACGTGGGGATATGAGCGCGCCAACGGAACCGTCCGCGCCCTCCGTGCCGCCCGCGCCGGCGCAGCGTACCGCGGTGATCGAGGTGCGCAACCTGGTCAAGCGCTTTGGCAAGGCCGTGGTGCACGACCACGTCGACCTGGACGTGTGGCGCGGCGAGGCGCTGTCGATCGTGGGCGGCTCGGGCAGCGGCAAGACCGTGCTGCTGCGCCAGATAGTGGGGCTGGAGCGGCCGACCTCGGGCAGCATCAAGGTGTTCGGCGAAGCCCCGGCCAAGTTGCGCCCGGCGCAGCTGCAGGCGCTGCGCAACCGCTGGGGACTGCAGTTCCAGCGCGGCGCGCTGTTCTCGGCGCTGTCGGTGATCGACAATATCGCACTGCCGCTGCGCGAGTTGCGCGCGCTGCCGGACAACCTGATCTGCCGGGCGGCGCTGCTCAAGCTGCAACTGGTGGGCCTGTCGGCGCGCGATGCGGACAAGATGCCGTCGGACCTGTCCGGCGGCATGATCAAGCGCGTGGCGCTGGCACGCGCGCTGGCGCTGGAGCCGGAACTGCTGTTCCTCGACGAGCCTACCGCCGGCCTCGATCCGATGGCTTCGGACGACTACGTGGCGCTGATCCGGGAACTTCGGCGAGAGCTGGGCCTCACGGTAGTGATGATTACGCACGACCTCGACACGCTGGTGGCGCTGTCCGACCGCGTCGCGGTGCTGGCCGACCACAAGGTCGTCGCCGCCGCGTCGATCCCTGAAGTGGTAAAGGTGGACCACCCCTTCATCCGCGAATATTTCCTGGGCGAACGCGCCCAGCGCGCCTTGCAGGCGCTGCCGCAAGCGGGGCAACCCGCGGCGCCTCCCGGAGAAGCATGATGGAAAACAAGTCACACGCGTTCCTTGCCGGCGTGTTCACCATCGGCCTGGCAGTGCTGGTGCTGTTCGCGCTGTTCTGGTTCAGCAGCGACCACGCCGTGCGCGTGCCGTACGACCTGATCACGCGCTCCACCGTGAACGGGCTCGGGCCGCAGGCCGACGTCAAATACCGCGGGTTGGCGGTGGGCAAGGTGGAGTCGATCAAGTTCGACCCGCAGGTGCCGGGCCAGATCATCGTGCGCATCAGCGTCAACCAGGACACGCCGATCACGCGCACCACCTACGCCACGCTGGGCTTCCAGGGCGTCACCGGCATCGCCTACGTGCAGCTGGACGACACGGCCGCGCATGCGGGTGCCGATGCCTCGCCGCCGCTGCGCACCTCGCCCAAGGCGGTCGCGCGCATCGCCATGCGCCCGGGCTTCTTCGAAGAGCTGGAAAAGCGTGGCGATTCACTGCTGACGCAGACCGAGACGCTGATGGCCTCGCTCAGCGAAATGTTCCAGACCGCCAACCGCAATGAACTGATGGCCGCGATCCGCTCGGTGCGCAAGACCGCCGAGGACTACTCGAAGCTGTCGGACGCGCTGGCGCCGGCGGCCAACCGCCTGCCGCGCGTGGCCGAGAACCTCAACGCCACGCTGGAATCGACGCGGCGCCTGACGCAGGAGCTGGCCAGCCCCAACGGCACGGTGCTGCGTACGGTCGACAGTGTCGGGCACGACCTGCAGGGTGCGGCGGCGTCGGTGCAGACCGCGGCCGGCAACTTCAGCCAGGAGACGCTGCCGCAGCTCAACGGGCTTGCACGCGATGCGCGCCAGACCGCACGCAGCTTCGCGCGTGCCGCCGGCCAGTTCAACGACAGCCCGACCAGCGTGCTGTTTGGCGCGCCGGCGCCGGTGCCGGGGCCGGGCGAGCCGGGCTTCAGCACGCCCTGATGTAACAGACGACATGACGACGACGAACCGACGACCATCGCCATGCCAGACAACGACAACCGCCAAGGCCTCGCCGTGATCCCTGCCACCGACAATTCACGCCGGACCATCCGCCCCCGCACCGCCGCCACACTGCTGGCGCTGGCCGGCGCCGCGCTGGTGCTGTCCGGCTGCGCGCTGTCGCGCGGGACGCCGACCGTCACGTACGACCTGGGGCCGTCCGCCGCGCTTGCCGGCACGGCAGGCAATGCTGCCGGCGCAGCGCCCGCGCCGCTGCCCAGGCTGCGCGTATCGCAGACCGACGGCCCCGACTGGCTTGAAGGCAATGCACTCTACTACCGCCTGCTGTATGCGCAGGCGCAGCGGCTGCAACCCTATGCCACGCAGCGCTGGGTGATGTCGCCGACGCGCCTGTTCGACGAGCGCCTGCGCGAGTCGGTGTCGGCGCGCGGCGGGCTGGCCTGGGCCGGCGATACCAGCGTGCCGGGGCTCAAGGTCGACCTGCTGGCCTTCGAGCAGGTGTTCGACAGCACCACCACCAGCCAGGGCGTGGTGCGGCTGCGCGCCACCGTGTTCCACCGCGGCCAGCTCGGCCAGCAGACCTTCGAGGTGCGCCGGCCCGCGCCCAGCGCCGACGGCGCCGGCGGGGTCAAGGCGCTGGCCGAAGCCAGCGACGCCGCCATCGCCGCGCTGCTCGACTGGACCGCCACGCTGCCGCTAAAGTAAGACAGACAAGGAGATTTGCCATGGAGCCGGCTGCCCCGCCGCCCTCCGCACCGCCCCCGGCGCCGGCTGCGCAACCGGCGGCGCCACCGATGGCGCAACCGGCGGAAACTGCGACCGTGACCGAACCCTCCGGCCCGCAGTATTCGCCGCTGGCCCGCGTGGGGCTGATTTGCTTCACGCTGCTGGTGGTGTATGCCAGCCTCTACCCGTTCTCCGGCTGGGTCGACAACGGCATCTCGCCGTTCGCCTTCGTCACCGCGCCCAAGCCGCGCTATATCACCGACTTCGACCTGATGACCAATGTCATCGGCTATGTCCCCTTCGGGGCGCTGGTGGTGCTGTCGCTGCATCCGCGCATGTCGGGCGGGCGCGCGACGCTGGTGGCGCTGTGCGCCGGCGCGCTGCTGTCGGCCTGCATGGAGGCCTTCCAGACCTGGCTGCCGAACCGGATCTCGTCCAACATCGACCTGATCACCAATGCGCTGGGGGCGCTGCTGGGCGGCGCGGTGGTGGCGCCGTTTACGCACGCGCTGATCGACGACGGCCGGCTGACGCGGCTGCGCCATGCCTGGTTCGAGCCGCATGCCAGCTTTGCCATCATCCTGCTGATGCTGTGGCCGTTCGCGCAGATCTTCCCGCAGGAGCACCTGTTCGGCATGGGCGGCATCGTGCGCGAATGGCTGACCGATCCCGAATCCTGGCCGATGCAGGTGCTGCAGATGCTGTTCCCGCGGCTGGAGGCGTGGCAGGTCCACATCGGCCTGCGGCCCGAGGACATGCAGAGCCAGCAACTGCTGGAATCGCTGGTGACCGCCAGCAGCTGGATCGGCACCGGCCTGTTCGCCTCGATCGCCATGCGCCGCAACGCGCCGATGCTGCGCATCCTGGCCGGCCTGCTGGCTGCCGCGCTGCTGATCAAGGCCACCGCGGCCGAGTTGCAGTTCCCGGCCGACAGCGCCTTCAACTGGCTGTCCGAAGGCGGCCGCTTCGCGCTGCTGACCAGCTCGCTGGTGCTGGCGCTGCTGCTGTACCTGCCGCGCTGGCTGCGCGCGGTGCTGGCGATGGTAGCGCTGCTCGCGCTGGTGGTGCTGACCAACGTGCTGCCGTCGAATCCCTATGCATGGATTTCCGAGCAGGGCTGGCGCATGGGCCGCTTCATCCACTTCAACAGCCTGGCGCAATGGCTGGGGTGGCTATGGCCGTTCCTGGCGTTCTGCTATGTGATCTGGCGCTTCGAGCAGGTCAGCCTGCGCCGCCACGCCATGAAGAAGGCCGCGGCGCGCCGCGAGTCGGCCGCGGCCGGCACGCAGGAACCGTGACTGCGTGATTGCGGGGGGCGCTGTCAGTTGTCAGTTGCCGGCGCGGATGGCAATGCCCTCGGCGGTGAGCCGTTCGCGGATGCGGCGCGCAAAGGCCAGCGCATGGGCACCGTCGCCGTGCAGGCACACGGTCTCCGCCTGGATCGGCACCCAGGTGCCGTCGATGGCGCGCACGCGCTTCTCGCGCACCATGGTCAGCGTCTGGTTCAGCGCGACTTCCTCGTCCTCGTGCAGGGCGCCGGGCGTGCCGCGCCTGACCAGCGTGCCGTCGGGGTTGTAGCCGCGGTCGGCAAACACCTCCTGCTTGACGCGCAGTCCGGCCTCCCTGGCGATGTCGATCATGTGGCTGCCGGCCAGGCCGAAGAACACCAGGTCGGCATCGAAATCCCGCACCGCGCGCACGATGGCGCGCGCCAGCACCGGGTCGCGCACGGCCTGGTTGTACAGCGCGCCGTGCGGCTTGACGTGGTGCAGCTCGCCGCCCTGCGCGCGCACGATCGCCTCGAGGGCGCCGATCTGGTACAGCATGTCGGCATAGACGTGCTCGGGGTCGCGCTGCATCTCGGTGCGGCCAAAGTTCTCGCGGTCCGGATAGCTCGGGTGCGCGCCGATGGCGACCCCATGCTCCAGCGCCCACTTCACCGTTTGCACCATGGTGGCGGCGTCGCCCGCATGCCAGCCGCACGCTATGTTGGCGGAACTGATCAGCGCCAGCAGCGCCTCGTCGTTGCCGCAGCCTTCGCCGAGGTCGGCGTTCAGGTCGATCTGCATTGCCGTTCTCCCGGGCGGTGCGGTGACGGGGCCGCGATACCGCCTTCTGTCGATGTGTACAAATACCGCGGACGGCTCAGGCCGCCGCGCGGGTCAGCGTGCGCCGGCGCGCGGCGATGGCCATGCCGTCGCCCTGCCATTGCAGCGCCTGTTCGATCTGGCGCAGGTAGCGGTCCAGCTCCGCCTGCGCGGCGGCGGCCTGTGCCAGCGTCACCGGCACGAAGCGCACGGCCGCGCCCAGCGGCACCTGCGCCAGCCGCCACAGGTCGGCGCCGATCACCACGCCGATCTTGGGATAGCCGCCGGTGGTCTGCGCATCGGCCATCAGCGCGATCGGCTGGCCGGCCGGCGGCACCTGCATCACGCCCGGCACCACGCCGTGCGACAGCAGGTCGGCGCTGCGCTCGGCGCGGCGCGCCAGCGCGGGGCCGTTCAGGCGCAGGCCCATGCGGTTGCTGTTGGGCGTGACAACCCAGTCGGACTGCCACAGCGCCTGCTGCGATTCCGCCTCGAAGTCTTCATACTCCGGGCCCGGCAACATGCGCACCGGCGTGGCCTTGCCGTCGACGTCCGCGGGCAGCGCCCACGCCGGCGCCTGCACGCCGATCCAGTCGCCATCGGCCGCCAAACCCGCGCGTCCCACCGGCAAGCGGTCGCCCTCCTGCAGCGCGCGGCCATCCAGGCCACCAAAGGCGGCCTTCAGGTCGGTACTGCGCGAGCCCATCACCGGCTCCACGGCAATGCCGCCTGCCACGCACAGATAGGCATGTGTGCCGCCACGCGCCGGCGGCAGCACCAGGATCTCGCCGGCGTGCGCGTCGAAGGCATGCCAGGACCAGACCGGCGTGCCATCCAGCGTCGCGCCGCACTCCGCGCCAGCCAGCGCGACGCGCATGTCCGCATGGAAGCGGACCGCGGCGCGTCCCAGCGTGAATTCAATGGCGGCGCACCCGGGCGCATTGCCCAGCAGCCGGTTGCCGACCGCCACGGCCAGCGTATCCATCGCCCCGCAACTGCCCACGCCAATATGGCGGAAGCCGGTACGGCCCAGGTCCTGCACCGAGGCGAGCGCGCCAGGTCGGATGATTTCGATCACGCGATGATTTCCTCGGCGACAAAGCGCACGGTATCGCCGGGCGCCAGCAGGGACGGCGGATCGCGATCCGCGACGAAGAGTGCGATATCGGTGTGGCCGATCAGCTGCCAGCCGCCCGGCAGCACCGCCGGATAGATGCCGGTCTGCTCGCCGCCGATGCCGACCGAGCCGGCCGGCACCGCCAGCCGCGGCTCGCGCCGGCGCGGCGTGGCCAGCTCGGGCACCAGCCCGCCCAGATAGGCAAAGCCAGGCTGGAAACCCACGAAATAGACAACATACTCGCCGGCGGCATGGCGGCGCGCCACTTCACGCGGCGACAGCCCGGTGTGCGCGGCCACGTCGGCCAGGTCCGGCCCATGCCCACCGCCATAGCGCACCGGGATCTCGACCACCTTGCCGGTGGTGTTGCGCGCCTCGCCGGAGGCCCAGGCCTGCTTCAGGCCGCGCTCCAGCCCTTCGACATCGGCGCTGCCGTCGAAGATCACCGTCAGGTTGTTCATGCCCGGCACCACGTCGACCACGCCGCGCCACCCTTCGGCCCGCGCCGCCATCGCCCAGATGCGGCGCTGGACCTCGAGCGATGCGGGCGGCGCCACGCTGTAGAGCAGCGCTCGTTCGGCGAGGCGGTGGATGGTGCAGGGGCTCATGGGATTCCTGGTAGCGCACTTTTTACCAGTGTAGGCTGGCAGCCCGGGGAATGCGATGCGCAAAGCAAAACGGCCGGGATTAGTCCCGGCCGCTCTGACAAGTCATGAACCCGATGCTGCTCAGGCAAACCCCGCCTGATGCGCCTGCTGGTCAGCATGGTACGAGCTGCGCACCATCGCACCCACGGCAGCGTGGGTGAAGCCCATCTTGTAGGCCTCTTCCTCGAACATCTTGAAGGTGTCCGGGTGCACGTAGCGCAGCACCGGCAGGTGGTGGTTCGACGGCGCCAGGTACTGGCCGATGGTCAGCATGTCGATGTCGTGCGCGCGCATGTCGCGCATGACTTCCAGGATTTCCTCGTCGGTCTCGCCCAGGCCGACCATCAGGCCGGACTTGGTCGGAACGTTCGGATTGCGGCGCTTGAATTCCTGCAGCAGCTTGAGCGAGTGCGCGTAGTCCGCGCCCGGGCGGGCCTGCTTGTACAGGCGCGGCACGGTTTCCATGTTGTGGTTCATCACGTCAGGCGGGCAGGCCTGCAGGATGTCCAGCGCCTTGTCCAGGCGGCCGCGGAAGTCGGGCACCAGCACTTCGATGCGGGTGTCGGGCGACAGCTCGCGCGTCTGCGAGATGCAATCCACATAGTGCTGGGCACCGCCGTCGCGCAGGTCGTCGCGGTCGACGCTGGTAATCACCACGTAGTTCAGCTTGAGCTGGGAGATGGTGCGCGCCAGGTTGCCGGGCTCGTTCACGTCCAGCGGATCCGGGCGGCCATGGCCGACGTCGCAGAACGGGCAGCGGCGCGTGCACTTGTCGCCCATGATCATGAAGGTCGCCGTACCCTTGCCGAAGCATTCGCCGATGTTGGGGCAGCTGGCTTCCTCGCACACCGTCACCAGGTTGTTGGCGCGCAGGATGTCCTTGATCTCGTAGAAACGCGAATTGCCGGTGGCGGCCTTCACGCGGATCCAGTCCGGCTTCTTGAGCTTTTCGGCCGGCACGATCTTGATGGGGATGCGTGCGGTCTTGTCGGCCGACTTTTGCTTGCGGGTCGGGTCGTACGCCTCCGCGGGGGACTGCGGGGCTTCGCTGGAAGTGGCGATCAGGGCGTCGCTCATACATTTCTCCGCACGCGCTCAGCGTGCATTTCGCTTTTGACTAGGAGGCCAGGGCCGGGTCGGCATTCACGTCGGCGGCTTCAGCCGCCAGCACGCGGGACTCGTGCGCTGCCAGCACTTCGCACAATGCAGCCGCCAGGCGCTGTGCGATGTCGGTTTGTCGTGCCGCGGTCACGGGCATGGGGGCGCCATCGGCATCCGCCACCGGGCAGGTGGCGCCCGCGGTCGCCATGTCGACCGTTTCCAGTCCGGCATAGCCGCAGGGATTGATGCGCAGGAACGGCGACAGGTCCATCTGCACGTTGAGGCTGACGCCGTGGTAGCTGCAGCCGTTGCGGATCTTGAGGCCGAGCGCGGCAATCTTGGCGCCCTGGTGCGGCCCGTCGGACAGGTAGATGCCGGGGGCGCCGGGCTTGCGTTCGGCTGCGAGATTATACGCCGCGAGCGTGTCCAGCACTGCCTGCTCGATGGCGTGGACCAGCTCGCGCACCATCAGGTGCCGGCGGCGCAAATCGAGCAGCAGGTAAGCCACTACCTGGCCTGGACCGTGATAGGTGATCTGGCCGCCACGATCGATCTTCACTACCGGGATGTTGTCGTCAGGCGACAGCAGGTGTGCGGGATCGCCCGCCTGGCCCAGCGTGTAGACCGGCGGATGCTCGACCAGCCAGATCTGGTCGGGTGTCTCGGGGGAGCGTGCGGCGGTGAAGGCGCGCATCGCGTCGAAACACGGCTGATAGTCCTCGCGGCCGCGTTCGATGATCTGAATCGGATGCATGGCGAGAGTGTAACGAAAAGGGCCGGCTTGCGCCGGCCCTGCTCTGCTCCCGTCAGTCTTGCCGCACCGAGGACTTGCCGCTTGCGTCACGCGGCCAGGCCAGGCGCAGATGCGCGTGGCGCCGGTGTAACGCGGACGAATCCCCGCCCGCTTCCCGCGTCGGCTTCAGGATGCGGCCGCCTGGTCCTGGTTAGGCGTCCATTCCGTGCCTCGAACCAGCCGGCGCAGGCTGCGGTACACCAGGTGCGGCACATCCGCCAGCGCCAGCGCCGGACGGCGCGCCTCGGCGATCAGCGCCAGGCGTACCGGTTCCTGCGCGCGCGGGTCGATGCTGACCACCACCTCGTCGCCGGAGCGGAGCAACAGGCTGCCGCCACAACGCAGCCAGTAGTCTTCCGAATCGCCTTCGCGCGTCAGCCACACGTCCATGCCATTGGCTTTCTCGACATGCAGGCGCTGGGCGGCGTGCACCGACAGCGCGGTGACTTCGCCAGGATTCAGGGTGAACACGGTCGTTGTGAGCACGGTTTTCATCGAAGTTCTCCGTTCAGCCGGCCGGGGGCACTTGCGCCACGCTGTCGCCGATGGGGCAACGAATCCACTGAAATTGGCCCGGCAAGGGGACCAGGCCAGTTAAACCTTGTGGAATTCGCTGTTAAGTAAGTCGCTACAGCGGGGGCCGGTGATGGAATATTAGTGATTGCCCTGACACTATCAAAACGATATATTTTCTTTGTTCTTGTTAGTCAAACTCACATACACCCGACTTCACCGGAGGCAGCCATGGCCTGGAAAAGCGCCTGGGAAAAGGACCTGCCGCGCGGCTGGCACCGCGAGCTGCCGCGCCTGCCGGCACTGACCGCCCTGCGCGCGTTCGAGGCGGCGGCGCGCCACGAGAGTTTTTCGCGCGCGGCGACGGAGCTGTTCGTCACCCACGGCGCGGTCAGCCACCAGATCCGCGCGCTGGAAGACGAGCTGGGCCTGCCGCTGTTCGAGCGCCACGGCAAGCGCGTGGCGCTGACCCCCTCGGGCCGCATCTACGCCGAACGCGTACGCGACGCGCTGCTGCAGATCGCCGATGCCACGCGCGTGCTGCAGGCCGGCAACCGCGACAAGCGCCTGACCATCAGCACCATGCCCTCGTTCGCCGCGCGCTGGCTCACGCCGCGCATCGGCAGCTTTATCGAGCGTCATCCGGAGCTCGACGTCGAGCTGCTGTCGTCGAACACGCTGGTCAACTTTGCCCATGAGGAAGTCGATATCGCGCTGCGCATGGGCAGCGGCGACTATCCCGGCCTGTATGTGGAAAAGCTGCTCGACGACGTCTTCTTCCCGATGTGCAGCCCCAGCTTCAACGGCGGCCGGCTGCCACAGAAACCGGAGGAGATGGCCGGCCTGCCGCTGCTGCGCGGCGAGGGCGATCCGTGGAAACCGTGGTTCGAGGCCGCCGGGCTGGACTGGCCCGAGCCGCGCAAGGGCCTGCTGATGGAGGATTCGTCGCTGCTGCTGCAGGCCGCGTCGGAGGGCCAGGGGATCGCGCTGATCCGCTCGTCGCTGGCCTACAACGACCTGCTGGCGGGGCGCGTGGTGCGGCTGTTCGATGTCAGCATCCCGTGTCCGTGGCTGCTGTACTTCGTCTGTGCGCCGGGCTCGCTCAACCTGCCCAAGGTGCAGGCCTTCCGCAGCTGGCTGATGCCGGAGATCGAGCGCTTTCGCGAGGTGCTGGCGCAGTGGGAGTGAGCTAGTCCCCGGCTTCGTCCGCTTCGTCCGCTTCGTCCGCTTCGTCCGCTTCGTCCGCTTCGTCCGCTTCGTCCGCTTCGTCCGCCTCGTCGGGCGGTGGCGCCGAACGCCGTCCCGCGCGCGGGTGCGCCTTGTCGTAGACGCGCGCCAGGTGCTGGAAATCCAGCGCGGTATAGATCTGCGTGGTCGAGATGCTGGCGTGCCCCAGCATCTCCTGCACCGCGCGCAGGTCGCCCGACGACTGCAGCACGTGCGTGGCAAACGAGTGCCGCAGCATATGCGGATGCACGTCGGCCGGCACGCCGGCGCCCAGCGCCTGCTGCTTGAGCCGCAGCTGCACCGTGCGCATCGACAGCCGGCGCCCGCGCGGTCCCAGGAACAGCGCGTGCGCGTCGTCGGGTGCCGCGCCGGGGCGCAGCAGCGTGTCGCGTACCGCGATCCAGGCGCGCAGCGCCTCCATGGCCTTGCTGCCGACCGGCACCGTGCGCCGGCGTGCGCCCTTGCCGGTCACCGTCACTTCGGCGCCAGCCAGGTCGAGCCAGCCGCTGGACCGGTAGCCGTCGGCGTCGGCATAGCGCAGGTCCAGCTGCACCAGTTCCGACAGCCGCAGCCCGCTGGAATAGAACAGTTCATACACCGCATGGTCGCGCAGGGCCTGGGCATCGGTGCCGGCGCTGTGGGCAACCAGCGCCACCGCATGCTCGACCGACAGCGCCTTGGGCAGCGCATGGCCGGAGCGCGGCGCGCGCACGCCTTCGACCGGATTGACCGTCACGCCATGGCCATGCCGCGCCGCCCACTGGTAGAAGCCGCGCCACGCCGACAGCGTGCGGGCGATGCTGGTGCCCACCAGCCCGCTGCCATGCAGCCTGGCGGCGAAGTTGCGGATATGGTGGGTCTGCAGCGCCAGCAATGCGACGCCGCTCGCGTAGCGCGTGGCATGCGCCTGCAGCACGCGCAGGTCGCGGCCATAGCTGGCGAGCGTATGGTCGGCGAGCTTGCGGCTGCCGCGCAGCCAGTCGAGATACTGTACGACCAGCGGATCGGCCGGCCGATCTGACGACGGCGACGGCGGCGGCGCGCCGTCATCCGCCAACGCGGGAGCGGGCTGGCGCGGCGGCCGGCGTGCGCTCACGGCATTGGCCTCAGTCGCGCAGGCGGTTCAGCGCGGCGCCGGCGACTTCGCCGATCTGCGCCAGGTAGGCGGTGCCCATGCCTTCATGGAAGCGGCGCGGATCGGGAGATCCCAGCACCAGCAGGCCGAACGCCGTGCCCTGCACGTCCGCGCCGGCATCGGCCGCGCGCACGGGCACGCGCAGCGCGACCATCGCCAGCGAAACGATGTCGTCGCGCTCCAGCAGCGCTGCCGCCTCGAAGCCGCTGTTGGCGCCGCAATACGGCGCGCGCAGGCCCTCGGCAAACAGGCGCATGTCTTCGCTGGCATCCTGCGCGACTTCCATGTGGGCGTATTGTTCGGCCACGTTCCACAGGCGCAGCGCGACCGCGGGCACGTCGAACGCCTGCTGCAGGCCGTCCTGCACGGCATACGGCAGCGCGTGCGAATCGGCCTCGGCCAGCAGCCGCAGCTGCCAGTCGTGCAGGCGCTGCTGGGTACGGTCGTTGTCGTGGCCATGGCGTACCAGGTCGGCCAGGCGCAGCTCCAGGCCCTTGTTCTTCTCGCGCAGGATTTCCATCTGGCGTTCCTGCAGCGATACGGCGCGATGGCTGTGCGGGCTGGTCAGCTGCACGGTGGCCAGCAGCTCGGCGTGCTCTTCGAAGAATTCGGGATGGCTCTGCAGGTAGGCGGCAACGTCTTGGGCGTTCATGGGGCTTGGACCGGTAGAGGAAAATTGGGTGGCAGTTTAGCAAAGGGGAGCCGCGCCCCCCTTTCCTGTGCCGCCCGCGCTACGTCTGTATCAACCGCTTCTGCCGCGAAATACTCAGCAGGAGCCCAACCCCCGCCCCCAGCGTCACCAGCGCCGTCCCGCCATAGCTAATCAGCGGCAGCGGCACGCCAACCACCGGCAGGATTCCGCTGACCATGCCCATGTTGACGAACGCATAGGTAAAGAAGATCAGCGTGATCGACCCGGCCAGCAGCCGCGAGAACAGCGTCGGCGCGTTGGCGGCGATGAACAGCCCGCGGAAGATCAGCAGCAGGTAGAGCACCAGCAGCAGCGCATTGCCGATCAGGCCGAACTCTTCGGAGTAGACCGCGAAGATAAAGTCGGTGTGCTTCTCGGGAATGAATTCGAGGTGGGTCTGCGTGCCCTTGAGGAAGCCCTTGCCCTCGACCCCGCCCGAGCCGATCGCGATGATCGACTGGATGGTGTGGAAGCCCTTGCCGAGCGGATCGCTGGTCGGATCGAGCAGCGTGCATACGCGGTGCTGCTGGTAGTCGTGCAGCACCGGCCAGTTCACGCCCGGCGCGCAAATGTCGTTCTGGAACGTGATCAGCAGCGTGATCGCCACCACCAGCAGCCCCAGCAGCGGCAGGATCAGCTTCCACGACAGCCCGGCGAAGTAGATCACATACAGGCCGGCGGCCATCACCAGCAGCGCGGTGCCAAGGTCAGGCTGCTTGGCGATCAGGCCGACCGGGATCAGCAGCAGCCCCAGCGCGACGATGAAGTCGAACCACCGGATCACGCCCTCGCGCTTCTGGAAGTACCACGCCAGCATCAGCGGCATCGAGATCTTCATGATCTCGGACGGCTGGATCACCATGCCGACATAGAGCCAGCGGCGCGCGCCCTTGCGGATCAGCCCGAACATGGCCACCGCGATCAGCAGCGCCACGCCGACCGTGTACATCGGCACCGCCACCCGCATCAGCGTCTGCGTGGGCAGGTAGGCAATCACGAGCATCACCACGTACGACAGCAGGATGTTGCGCAACTGGTCTTCGACGCGGCCCGGCATGTCGATGGCGGCCGAGTACAGCGCGACGACGCCGGTGGCAAACAGCAGGAAGACGATCAGCGAAAGCGGCTTGTCAAAACCGGTCAGCGCGGTCTTGATCAGGGACATGACGCGGCGGCGATCCATGCGCGTCTCCTTCAGCGGGTGGCGTCGGCACCGCTGGCCGCCTTGGCGGACACGGGCTTGACGCGAGGTTTGGGCGCGGGCGCCCTGGCGGGCTGCACGGCGGGGGCGGAGGCCGGCTGCGGCGCGGGCTTGCTGTGGCCGAGGGCCTGCAGCATGCGCTGGTCCAGCGTCTCGACGGCCGAGGCCGGCGCGATCGCCTCGGCGTTCAGCGCGGCGGCAATGGCCTCCGGCGTCACCGGCTGCGCGCCGGAAGCCGCGGCCACGGCGCTGGCGGCGGCGCTCGCGGGCGCGGCACCGGAGGACATCACCGTGGCACTGGCAATGCTGGCGGTCTGGCCGGTGGTGAACACGCTCGGCGTATCCACGGGCGGACGGCCGGCCACGCGCTCGCTGGCCGGGGGCGCCATCGCCTCCAGTTCGGCCGGCCACTTGCCGGTCAGGTAGTAGTCCATCAGCTTGCGCGCGATCGGCGCGGCCACCGCGGCGCCGAAGCCGGCGTTCTCGACGATCAGCGCGATCGCGATCTTCGGCTGGTCGGCCGGCGCGAACGCGGTGTACAGCGAGTGGTCGCGCTTGTGCTCGGCCAGCGCGTGGTGGTTGTACTTCTCGCCCTTGGACAGGCTGTAGGTCTGCGCCGTGCCGGTCTTGCCGGCCGACTCATAGGCCGCGCCGGCGAACACGCGCGCCGCGGTGCCGGCATGCGTCACCGCCACCATGGCGCGCTTGATCACGTCGATGTCGGCCTGCTTGAACGGGATCGTGTAGCTTTCCTTGGGCACCGTCAGCGTGCGCTTGCGCGTGACCGCGTCCTCGACCGCCTTGACCAGGTGAGGCTTCATCACCTTGCCGTTGTTGACGATCACCGAGGTCGCCTGCGCCAGCTGCAGGATGGTGAAGCTGTTGTAGCCCTGGCCGATGCCCAGCGAGATGGTCTCGCCGTCATACCACTTCTGCTGCTCGGGCTTGCGGTAGGCGCGGCGCTTCCACTCGGTCGACGGCAGGATGCCGCGGCTTTCGCCCTCGATGTCGATGCCCGTGATCTGGCCGAAGCCCAGCGGCTTCATGAAGTCATGGATGCCGTTGACGCCCATGTCGCGCGCCAGCGCGTAGTAGTACGTGTCGCACGAATGCACGATCGAGCTGTGCATGTCGACCCAGCCGTGCCCGCCCGGCTTGTCATCGCGGAAGGTGTGGTTGCCCAGCGTGAAGAAGCCCGGGTCCGACATGCCCCACGCCGCGGTGCGCTTGCCGGTGCTCAGCGCCGCCAGCGCCATGAACGGCTTGTAGGTCGAGCCCGGCGGATACGTGCCACGCAGCGGGCGGTTCAGCAGCGGCTTGTCGGGCGAGCCGTTGAGCTCGTTCCAGGTATTGGTATCGATGCCCTCGACGAACAGGTTGGGATCGAAGGTCGGCTTGGAAACGAACGCCAGGATGTCGCCGGTGGTCGGCTCGATCGCCACCAGCGCGCCGCGGCGGTCGCCGTAGAGCGCCTCGGCCAGCTGCTGCAGGCGGATGTCGAGCGACAGGATCAGGTTATTGCCCGGCGTGGCGGGCGAGGTCGACAGCGTGCGGATCGGGCGCCCGCCGGCGCTGACTTCCACTTCCTCGAAGCCGGTCAGGCCGTGCAGCTCGGTCTCGTAGCTCTGCTCCAGGCCGATCTTGCCGATGTAGTTGCTGCCCTTGTAGTTGTCGGCGTCCTTGCGCGGATCGTACTTGGCGCTGTCGGCATCGTTGGCCTCGTCCATGGCCTCGATGCGCTCCTGGTCGCGCTGCGAGATGCGGCCCAGGTAGCCGATCACGTGCGAGGCCGACTCGCCCAGCGGGTACTGGCGGAACAGCCGTGCGCGCACGTCCACGCCAGGGAAGCGGAAGCGCTGCGCGGAGAAGCGCGCCACTTCGGCATCGGTCAGCTGGCTGCGGATCGGCAGGCTTTCAAAGCTGCGCGACTCTTCCATCAGCCGCTTGAAGCGGCGCCGGTCGCGCGGCTGGATCTCCACCAGCGTCGACAGGCTTTCGATGGTGTTTTCCAGCGTATCGGTCAGCTTGGACGGCGTGATCTCCAGCGTGTACGCCGAATAGTTGCGCGCCAGCACGATCCCGTTGCGGTCCATGATGATGCCGCGGTTGGGCTCGATCGGCGCCACCGAGATGCGGTTGTCCTCGGCCTTGGCCGAGTACTGGTCATGCTTGTACCACTGCAGCCACAAAAAGCGCGCGAACAGCAGGCCAAAGCAGATCACCGTGAACAGGGCCGCGGCCGCCACGCGGATGCGGAAGCGGCCGATTTCCAGTTCGACGTTGCGGATTTCGGTCATGGTACTGCGCGGGGCCTGTTAGGGACGGGTGGCGTCAAATCTGGCGTCAGATCGGACGCGTCTCGTCGACATCGCTCGAACGGCGCTGCGGCGCCAGCAGCAGGCTGGTCGCCAGCGGCCACAGCAGCGCCTCGATCGCCGGCGCCAGCAGCAGCGGCCAGCCGGGCAGCGGCGCGCCCATCGCCAGGCGGATCAGCACCGGCACCGCGTGCGCGATGAACAGCAGCGGCAGCACGTGCAGCGCCTGGGTGTAGACCGTGAACCACAGCACGCGGCGGTGGATGGTGATGGCAAAGTAGGCCAGCAGCGTATAGGCCAGCGCATGCTCGCCCAGCAGGCGCGCATCATGCACGTCCATCAGCAGGCCGAGCGCAAAGGCCACGCCCATGCCCACCTTGCGCGGCTGGTGGATGTTCCAGAACACCAGCACCAGCGCCACCATGTCGGGGATCCACAGCGTGTCGCCCCACGGCATCAGGTTGAACAGGAACGCCAGCACGAAGCTGAGCGCGATAAAGGCGGGATTGACCGGCCGCAGCAGGTATTGGGGGTTGGTCACCGTTGGCCCTCCCTGGCGTCCCTGGCGTCCCTGGCGTCCCTGGCCTCTCTGGCGGAAGGCGCCTTGGCCGCCGCGGCGCTGGCCGCGGCCGCGCGTGCGGCGGCGGACTTGGCGCCCTTGACCGGCGCCTCGGGCTTGGACTCGACGGTCTCGCGCGGCGGGATCGCGGAGTCGTAGCGCACCACCAGCAGCTGCCGGTGCGCGCGCACGCCTGCCACCGGCTCGCAGTAGATGCGCGAGAACGCGGTGTCGGCCTTGCGCTCGATATGGACGATCTTCGCCACCGGCAGCCCCGGCGGATAGATGCCGTCCAGCCCCGACGTCACCAGCAGGTCGCCCTGCTGCAGGTCGGCGGCGGCGGCCATGAAGCGCAGGTCCAGCTGGCCCGCGCGCGCGCCGCCGAAGGCGACGCTGCGCAGGCCGTTGCGCACCACCTGCACGGGGATCGCCTGGTCCTTGTCGGTCAGCAGCGTCACTTCGGACTGGAACGGCGACACGCGCGTGACCTGGCCCACCACGCCGCGCTCGTCGATTACCGGGTAGCCGGCGCGCAGGCCCTGCTGGCTGCCCTTGTCGATCACGATGCGCTGGCTGTAGGGGTCGCGCGCGTCGTAGAGGATCTCAGCCGCCGTCACCGGCGTGGCCGATTGCTGGGCCAGGCCCAGCAGCTTGCGCAGCTGGTTGTTCTCGGCCTCAAGCTGCGCCTGGCGCACCGAGGCCTCGGCCTGCTGCACGGCGATCTGGCGCAGTTCGCGGTTCTCCGAGGCGAGGATCGCCGAAGACTGCGCGTAGTCGAACACCGTGCGCAGCGCGTCGCGTGGCACCAGCACCAGGCGTTCGACCGGCATCAGCACGGTGGCGGCCACCTGCCGGCCAACGCTGAGCGCGTTGAAACGGGCGTCGATCACCAGCAGCGCCAGCGCGATGCCCACGTAGAGCACCAGCCTGGCGACAGCGGAGGAGCCTTGCTTGAAGAGCGGCGGAGGAGAGTAATCCATTTACCCGAACGCAGGCCGGTGCACGCATGCGAATGCCGCAAACACCGCGCCGCCCGCGGTGCCGCGCCCGGCGTGGGCACGGCGCCGCAGGGCGGCGGGCGTTGCCGGGGCGATCCCCCGGCGGATGCGGCGCCGCGACACCGCCCTGATCCAACGATCCGGCAGGCCGCGCATCGCCACGTGCAGTTCCTGGTGCTTACTCGTAGGAGAAGATGCTGCCCAGCTTGTCCATGCGTTCCAGCGCCATGCCGGAGCCGCGCACCACGCAGGTCAGCGGGTCTTCGGCGACCAGCACCGGCAGGCCGGTTTCCTCGGCCAGCAGGCGATCCAGGTCGCGCAGCAGCGCGCCGCCGCCGGTCAGCATCATGCCGCGCTCGGCGATGTCGGCGCCCAGTTCCGGCGGGGTCTGTTCCAGCGCGATCTTCACCGCCGACACGATCTGGTTCAGCGGATCGGTCAGGGCTTCCAGGATTTCATTGGACGAAACGGTAAAGGCGCGCGGGATGCCCTCGGACAGGTTGCGGCCCTTGACTTCCATCTCGCGGACTTCGGAGCCCGGGAAGGCCGAGCCGATTTCCTTCTTGATCGCTTCGGCGGTCTGCTCGCCGATCAGCATGCCGTAGTTGCGGCGGATGTAGTTGACGATGGCCTCGTCGAACTTGTCGCCGCCGACGCGCACCGAACCCTTGTAGACCATGCCGCCCAGCGAGATGATGCCCACCTCGGTGGTGCCGCCGCCGATGTCCACCACCATCGAGCCCGACGGCTCCGACACCGGCAGGCCGGCGCCGATCGCGGCCGACATCGGCTCCTCGATCAGGTACACCTGGCTGGCGCCGGCGCCCAGGGCGGATTCACGGATGGCGCGGCGCTCGACCTGGGTCGAGCCGCACGGCACGCAGATGATGATGCGCGGGCTCGGACGCAGCAGCTTGCTGTCGTGCACCATCTTGATGAATTGCTTGAGCATCTGCTCGGTGACGGTGAAGTCGGCGATCACGCCATCCTTCATCGGGCGGATCGCCTCGATGTTGCCCGGCACCTTGCCCAGCATCTGCTTGGCTTCCTTGCCCACCGCCGTGATCGTCTTCTTGGCGTTGGGGCCGCCTTCCTGGCGGATCGCGACGACCGAGGGCTCGTCCAGCACGATGCCCTTGTCGCGCATGTAGATCAGCGTGTTGGCGGTGCCGAGGTCGATCGCCAGGTCGTTGGAGAAGTAGCTGCGGAGAAATCCGAACATCAGGAGTCCTGTCTGTGATGGTGTTCGCGGGTAGGCGAAGCGGCCGGCGCCGCGGGCGGCCCGGCCACGAATTGCTTGGGTGTTGAATACGGAATGGTTCTCGGCTTCCCGGCCCGCCCACGCTCCGGCGCGGTGGGCCCGGGCCGGGTGCTGGATTGGAGTCGGGTTCGGCACCGCCGCCGTCATGCCGCGCAGGCCGGCCCTACGGGAACCTTTGATTAGACCTCGCGAGAAAGTTCGCGACGATGCGCACGAAAATGTGCAGGCACCGGCGCGTCATGACCCGTTGCATTCGGGCGTGTCGTGGCCGGTGGCAAAGGCCTAATCAGAGGACCCAGGTTCGCCCTTCGGGCACCTTCGGCCGCCAGGCACGGCGGGCCAGCCGGGGACCGGCTTGCGGCAAAGTGACGAAGGCGTTGCCAAAGGTCGAGAGCACGCAATGATACCTTATAATTCCTGCTGCTTCGGGCGTTTACGGCCTGAAAAACCCTGTAATTCCGATGGCTCCGTTGCGCCGTTGCAGCGTCCCGGAGCCGCCCTGTCCGACCGCGCGACGCCACCGCCGCACGGCCGGCCGCCGGCCGCTGCCGGCACCTTCCGCATCCGAGCATCCGAGCATCCGAACCACCACGCCATGGCCCTCGACCTATCCGACGTCAAGCGCATCGCCCACCTGGCCCGCATCGAAACCAGCGATGACGAGGCCGAACAGACGCTTGCGCAGCTGAACAACTTTTTCTCGCTGGTCGAGCAGATGCAGGCGGTCGACACCACCGGCATCGAGCCGCTGGCGCACCCGCTGTCGGCCGTACGCGACATGGTGCAGCGCCTGCGTGACGATGCAGTCACCGAGAGCGACCGCCGCGACGACTACCAGCGCCCCGCCCCGGCCACCGAGAACGGGCTGTACCTGGTGCCCAAGGTCATCGAGTGACCTGCGCCGGCCGCGCGCGTTGCCAATCCTTGTCGAAGCTTGCAGGATCTTGCCGCCCGGCCGACCCAGCCAGTACGCCACCCCGAATGCCAACCCGACTGTCATGCCCTTTTCCGCTGATTCCGTGACCTCCCTGCGCCAGCTCGCCGACGCCCTTGCCGCGCGCACCGTCTCCGCCGAGGAACTCGCGCGCGAGTACCTGTCCCGCATCGAGCAGGCCGCCGCGCTCAACGCCTTTATCCACGTCGACCCCGAGCGCACCCTGGCGCAGGCGCGCGCCGCCGACGAGCGCCGCGCGCGCGGCGAGGCCGCGCCGCTGACCGGCGTGCCGGTCGCGCACAAGGACGTGTTCGTCACCCGCGGCTGGCGCGCCACCGCCGGCTCGAAGATGCTGGGCAACTATGAAAGCCCGTTCGACGCCACCGTGGTCGAGCGCATGGCCGCCGCCGGCATGGTCACGCTGGGCAAGACCAACATGGACGAATTCGCGATGGGCTCGTCCAACGAGAACTCGCATTTCGGCCCGGTGCGCAACCCGTGGGACACCAGCCGCGTGCCCGGCGGCTCGTCGGGCGGCTCGGCCGCGGCCGTCGCCGCCGGCCTGGCGCCCGCCGCCACCGGCACCGACACCGGCGGCTCGATCCGCCAGCCGGCGTCGTTCTCGGGCATCACCGGCATCAAGCCGACCTACGGCCGCGTGTCGCGCTACGGCATGATCGCCTTCGCCTCGTCGCTGGACCAGGGCGGCCCGATGGCGCACTCCGCCGAGGATTGCGCGCTGCTGCTCAACGCCATGGCCGGCTTCGACCCCAAGGACTCGACCAGCATCCCGCCGGAGCAAGGCGGCGTGGACGAGGACTACACGCGCCTGCTGGGCCAGCCGCGCGCCGGCGCCAGCGCCGAGCGCCCGCTGGCGGGCCTGCGCATCGGCCTGCCGAAGGAATACTTCGGCAAGGGCCTGTCGGCCGACGTCGAACAGGCCGTGCGCGCCGCGCTGGCCGAGTATGAAAAGCTGGGCGCCACGCTGGTGGAGGTGTCGCTGCCCAAGACCGAGCTGTCGATCCCGGTGTACTACGTGATCGCGCCGGCGGAGGCTTCGTCCAACCTGTCGCGCTTCGACGGCGTGCGCTATGGCCACCGCGCCGCCGAGTACCGCGACTTGCTCGACATGTACAAGAAGAGCCGCGCCGAAGGCTTCGGCCCGGAGGTCAAGCGCCGCATCCTGGTGGGCACCTATGTGCTCTCGCACGGCTACTACGACGCCTACTACCTGCAGGCGCAGAAGATCCGCCGCATCATCGCCGACGACTTCCAGCGCGCCTTCGCCCAATGCGACGTGATCATGGGCCCGGTGGCGCCGACGGTGGCGTGGAAGCTGGGCGAGAAGACCTCGGACCCGGTGCAGATGTACCTGGCCGATATCTTCACGCTCTCGACCAGCCTGGCCGGCCTGCCCGGCATGAGCGTGCCGTGCGGCTTCGGCGATGGCAACATGCCCGTGGGCCTGCAGCTGATCGGCAACTACTTCGACGAGGCGCGCCTGCTGCAGGCCGCGCACGCGTTCCAGCAGGCGACCGACTGGCACCTGCGCCGCCCCGCCAAGGCCTGACCATGAACTCGACCTTCCTCCGGCTGCTCGCCGCCCTGGTATTCGCCACGCTGGTGGCGGGCTGTATCCAGCTGCCGATCATCGGCAAGCCCACGCCCATCGCCAGCCGCGACATCGACCTGGCCGGCGACTGCCGCCGCACCGAGGAAGACGGCTTCCGCGAGGACGCCCAGCTGCGCGTTTCCGACAACACCGTGCAGCAGCTATCGTGGAAGCTGTGGGTGGGCCGGCGCGGCTCGTGCACCTTCAACCTGGCCGACTTCCGCCAGGTCCAGAGAAAGCCGCATATCGAGCTGCGCGCCAACGACGGCAGCGGCTGCAAGCTGATGGTCTGGCAGGACCCGCGCCGCGTCACGCTGGCGCATGCCAACTGCCAGCAGCGCTGCACGCCCGGCATCTATGAACAGGCCTGGCCCGTGATGTTCGAGCCCGGCAGCGGCGGCTGCGCCGCCACGCGCTGATAACCGCAGATACCGCAACCGACATGCCGCGCATGCCCGCCTTCCGGCCCCACCCTGCCAGCGCCAGCCGCGCCGCGCGCCGCGCTGCGGCGGTGATGGCGCTCGGCCTGGTTGCGTGGTCGGGCGGCGCCGCGGCGCATGCACCCGACCTGCCGCCGCCGGCGCTGGTACAGCCGCCGCTGCTGTCGCCGGCCGGCGCGCTGGCGCCGGGCACGGTGACGCGCCAGGGAGCCGGGCCGGCGACGGCAGCCACC
>NZ_SMNY01000139.1:0-2371 GCF_004353535.1 Cupriavidus sp. L7L | reverse complement strand
TCATTGCTGGTGTAGCAGCCCGAGAACTGCGGCCCGCAGTTGATGTGGTACTCGCTGTTGACCAGCCAGTGCACATCGAACACGACGATCGTATCGACCCCCAGCTCGCGGCAGCGCCGGCCGATCTCCTTGTGTCCATCGATGGCTGCCTGGCGGCAGCCCTTGTTCGGCCCGTCCAGCTCACTCAGGTACATCGACGGTACGTGCGTGATCTTCGCGGCCAGCGCCAGCTTGCCCATGTTTAGACTCCCCAATGCGGAATGTGATGGCTGCCCAGCGACACCGCCACGTTCTTCGGCTCGCAGAACACTTCATAGCTCCAGGTTCCGCCTTCACGGCCCGTGCCCGAGGCCTTGGTGCCGCCGAACGGCTGGCGCAGGTCGCGCACGTTCTGGCTGTTCACGAAGCACATGCCGGCTTCCACCGATGCAGCCACGCGATGCGCCCGGCCGATGTTCTCGGTCCACACGTAGCTCGACAGGCCATACTGGATGTCGTTGGCCAGCTCGATCGCATGGGCTTCGTCGCGGAACGGGATCAGGCAGGCAACCGGCCCGAAGATTTCTTCCTGGGCGATGCGCATGCGGTTGTCGACATCGGCGAACACGGTCGGCCAGACGAAATTGCCTGCCTTGACACGGTCCGAAAGCTCCGGCGCGTACGACGGACGGTCCAGCCCGCCGCACACCAGCGTCGCGCCCTCCTTCGGGCCCAACTCGATGTAGCTGCGCACCTTGGCCAGGTGTCCCTGACTGATCATCGGACCCACGATGGTCTTCTCGTCCAGCGGATCGCCCACCGCGATGCGCTTGGCGCGCTCGGCAAATCGCTGTACGAAATCGGCATAGATGCTCTGCTGCACCAGGATGCGGCTGCCCGCGGTGCAGCGCTCGCCGTTGTTCGAGAAAATCATGAATACGGCCGCGTCCAGCGCTCGGTCCAGGTCCGCGTCGTCAAAGATCACGAACGGGCTCTTGCCGCCCAGCTCCATGCTGAACTTCTTCAGACCCGCCGCCTGCACGATGCGGTTGCCGGTCGCCGTGGAGCCGGTAAACGAGATCGCACGCACGTCGGGATGCGACACCAGCGGCTCGCCCGCGTCTTGGCCATAGCCATGGACCACATTCAGCACCCCGGCGGGGATGCCGGCTTCGAGCGCCAGTTCGCCCAGACGCGCGGCCGTCAAGGGCGACAGCTCGCTCATCTTGAGCACGGCCGTGTTGCCGAAGGCCAGGCACGGCGCAACCTTCCACGTCGCCGTCATGAATGGTACGTTCCACGGGCTGATCAGCGCGCAGACGCCCACCGGGTGGAACAGTGTGTAGTTCAGGTGCGTCGGCGTCGGATAGGTATGGCCATCCACGCGCGTGCACATCTCGGCGAAGTAGTAGAAGTTGTCGGCCGCGCGCGGCACCAGTTGCTTGCCGGTCTGCGAAATCGTCTGGCCGCAATCATTGGTCTCGGTCTGCGACAGCTCCGGCACGTTCGCCGCGATCAGGTCGCCGAGCTTGCGCACCAGACGCGCACGCTCCGTCGCCGGCAGGCCGGCCCACTTCGGAAAGGCTTCCTTGGCGGCGGCGACCGCCGCTTGCACCTCGGTCTCGCCGCCGGCGGCCACCTCGGCCAGCACTTCCTGCGTGGCCGGATTGAGCGTTTCGAAGTAGTTGCTGCTCTCGACGGCCTTGCCGTCGATCAGATGTTGGATACGCACAGTGAATTCCTTGTTGCTCAAGCCTTATCGGCCAAACACGGCATCGCCGACGATGGTGCTACGCAGGGCACCGATGCCCTCGATCTCGCACACCACCTCGTCACCTTCATTGACATTGACCACGCCGTCCGGCGTTCCCGTCAGAATCACGTCCCCCGGCAACAGCGTCATGAAGCTGCTCAGGTACTCGATCAGCGCCGGGATGTCATTGATCATGTCGGCGGTCGAACCACGCTGCGTCACCTCACCGTTGACCAGCGTGCGCAGTGGCAGCACATGCGGATCCGGCACGTCGGCCGCGTCGACGAACCACGGGCCCAGCACCGTGCAGGTGTCACGGTTCTTGACGCGCAGATTCGGGCGGTACCAGTTCTCCAGGTAGTCGCGGATCGCGTAGTCGTTGCACACCGTGTAGCCGGCAACGTGCGCCATCGCGTCTGCGGCCTTCACGCCCTTGGCCGGCTTGCCGATCACCACCGCCAGTTCGCACTCGTAGTGCATGAAGGTGGCGTCCTTCGGCCGGCGCGTCTGCGCGTTGTGGCCAATCAGCGTGCCCGGTCCCTTGAGGAACACCAGCGGCTCGTCCTTGGCCGTGACGGTCAGTTCCTTCGACAGCTCCCTGACGTGATCCGCATAGTTCAGGCCCAGGGCGATGATGGT
>NZ_SMNY01000138.1:0-1335 GCF_004353535.1 Cupriavidus sp. L7L | reverse complement strand
GATACGCGAGATGTTGTCGACCAGGTGGCGAAGATTGTCGATCACGAGAATGCCGCCAACACGCGCCAGATTGCAATGCGCGTGGAAGTCCTGTCGGTCAAGCTGAACAACGGCCAGGAATTCGGTGTCGACTGGGATCTGGTGTTCAATCAAGTGTCCAATCTGGTGCCGTGGTCCTTGCGTTTCTCTTCGCCGGCATCGCTTGTCAGTAACAACGCAGCCAACCTCGGCGTATCGATTCTCGCGCCGACCAATGGGGCGATGTCGGCCTCGCAGGCGCGATGGGGCGGCTCGAAGGCGTTCTTTAAGGCACTGTCGAGCTTCGGTCGGGTGAGCGTGGTCACGACCGCGAACGCGATGACGCTGAATCGACAACCCGTTCCTGTCGCGATTACGAACCAGACTACCTATCTTGCGAAGGTCACGCCTGCGCCGGCTGGTGCCAGCGGCAGTGCCGGTGGTACGCCTGGCCTGGAACCTGGTACGGTGACAACCGGCTTCCTGCTGAATCTTTTGCCGACCGTCCTCGACAGCAATAGCATTCTGCTGCAATTTGGCCTCGGCATTTCCGATCTCACGGCGCTGGTGGACGTGCCGTCTGGCGACCAGAAGATCCAGGCACCGGAGATCTCCTCAACGGACTTCCTGCAAAAGGTCGCAATCCGCCCGGGTGAGACACTGGTGCTTTCCGGCTATGAGCGCTCCGCAGGCCAATACGATAAGCGCACGCTGACGTCGGGAGCACCTATTGGACTGGGTGGGTCGATCAACGGCACTTCCAATCGCGAAGCCGTGGTCATCCTGGTGACGCCTGTCCTGTCCGAAGGCGCAATCTAAGGCAGACGACAGTATGTCCGTGCACATCGTTCCAGTGGGCGACGCGCTGGCAGTCTTCGGGCTGAGCTGGCACCCGCTCAGCGACACCGACCGCGAGCGGGCGGAAGCGCGCCAGCTGTTCAAGGAATTCGACGCGTCCCATTGCGTTCGCGCGGCAAGCCAGGTGGAGGTCCTATATGGCCTGTTGCCAGCGGACGACCGGCGTTCGCTGGTTTCTGCCGGCACAATCCCGCGCAACGCCAAGCTGTTATCGCCCGCGATCCTGCTGGCGACGATGCCAGACGCGGGGGCAAATCTACTTTGGGCGGAGTTCCGTGGCGACACGGCGCATATGGCCGTCGTGGAAAATGGAGTTCCCTTCCCGGGTGGGGACTATCGTGGCTCGAAGGCGGAGGTCCTCGCCGCAGCCGAATCCATCCTTGCGCAGACCGACTCGAAGTTCCAGTTCTTTGGAAACCTGCTTCCGGACAGCATCCCGCTCCCGCTGACTGACCTCGT
>NZ_SMNY01000137.1:0-1822 GCF_004353535.1 Cupriavidus sp. L7L | reverse complement strand
AGGAAGGCTATGAAGTCATGCCAGGCTGGTACGTGGACTCCATTACTTCGCAGCGGGTGAACTTCACGCGTGGAAAGAAAAGAGGAAAGGGGGTCACGCGTCATATCGTCTACCTGTCCGAGCCCGCAACCGTCGCAACCGCGCAATCCCGCGGCATTTCATCGCCTTCTGGCTTCGGCACTTCGTTGCCGCCTATCGTCGCGCCGACTCCGACGCAAGTCAGCCGTCTGGCGCAGACATTGACGAACATGGCAGCTGGCGCGGCCAAGCGCTAAGCGGCACGAGAGCACGTTGATGAACGCCATTGCGAACCTCCTTGGCTTTGGGCCTAAGAAGCCGGCTGTAGTCGCGCCGGTGCCCAAGCGCAAAGTCGCGGCGAAGCAACCCGCGCAGCCCGCCCCCGAGCAGCACCAGTGGGCGCGCAGCTTTGCCGAGATTCCTACGTATCGTTGTATTCATACGGGGAAAAAGAGTGACTTGGCAAAAGGCGTCACCGACGAGTTTCGTCGCGGCTGCATTGCCTTGGGGAACGAGAAGGCCGCGACCTTCTACGTCGAACCAAAATTCCACGAAGATCGGAAGAATCTCGTTCGCTCCATGGCGGCCCAGCTTCGAACGGCCGGCATCCGGATTGACAACTACTACTACGCGCCAGCCGAGCTGATCGCCCAGCTCTACGCGACCGAAGCTACGCTGAATACGAGCAACGGCGTGCTTGCGGAAGGCATTACGTCTGCGGAGATCTTCTGGAACGAGATGATCGACCAGGGACTATCGATGGGAGCAACGGACCTGCACGTTCTGCTCGAGGAGGCGAGTCGAACCGGAACTTTGATGTACCGGGTGAACGGAGATCTGATCCCTCCCAGAACCGCAGACAAAGGCATCTATCCGATTGACACCGTAAAGGATGCGGTGGCCTTCGCTTACAACAAGCTGCACGCGG
This sequence comes from Cupriavidus sp. L7L, assembly GCF_004353535.1. Classification (NCBI taxonomy): domain Bacteria; kingdom Pseudomonadati; phylum Pseudomonadota; class Betaproteobacteria; order Burkholderiales; family Burkholderiaceae; genus Cupriavidus; species Cupriavidus sp. L7L. The sequence continues at coordinate 876 of NZ_SMNY01000137.1, read as the reverse complement.
AGAAAACCAATAACGATGCGGGGTTCAGCACGGCGATTGATCTCGAGTGCATGGTTCCGTATGACAACGGCAAAGAGGCCTTCAATATCCGCTATACGGGCACCCCGAACTTTGGAGGGTTCACCGTCTATTTGCGATATCTCTTCTCGAAGACCACAGATTGGTCGTCGCCACAGGGGGCTGGCTACTCTGCCGATCAAGAGGCCTTGCTGTTCTCTGCCATGCGGGCGCGGAAGGGCGCAATTAGCATCTCAGGTATCACCGGTTCGGGTAAGTCGACAACGGCCAAATACTTTCTGGAATCGGTCGACCAACTGAACGGACATCGCCTGAACATCATCACCGTCGAGCACCCTGTCGAATACAAGATCCAAGGTGCTCGCCAGAAGACGATTCAGGAAACGACCCCAGATGCGTGGAGAGACGTCCAGCGGCGCCTCGTTCGAGAAGACCCGGATGCCGTCTTCATCGGTGAAGTCCGATGCATTGAATCTGGACAGACGGCCAAGATCATGAACGAAACGGGGCACCTCACCCTGTTCACGGTGCACGCAGACTCCGTGCTCGGCGTCTTCAACCGTTTGGTTGACCCGACGATTGGCTTCACTTTGGGGACGCTGACTATGCCGAACTTCTGGAACCTGATCGTCTACCAGGCGCTGGTTCCCACGCTCTGCGAGGACTGCAAGCAGCCCCTGGCCGACCATTTGCCCGACCTCGCGCAGTTTCTTCAGGACCGGTTCAGTCTCGATACGAGTCGCATGCGCGTACGCAATGAACACGGGTGCGACTCGTGCCATCACACCGGCGTCGCTGGGGTTGAGGTGGTCGCAGAGATGCTGCAGCCGACCCGCGCAATCCTGGACAAGCTCCGCA
>NZ_SMNY01000136.1:0-4436 GCF_004353535.1 Cupriavidus sp. L7L | reverse complement strand
ACCGCTCAATGGCCGAGTCCGATAGACCAAACAGATCCTGCGCAGCCTTCTGTGTGTCGCTGGTGCCAGCGTTCATGATGTAAACGGAAAATGCGGATTCCGTGATCGACTCTCCGTCTGTGTTGAAATCGGTCATGAACTGGGAGGCGAGCGAAACGCGAATGCCCCACTTACGTCCTTCACGACGGTCCAGTGAAAGCAGCTTCCGGAAGGCCTTTTTGCCGCCAGTGCGGTGCAGCTCATCGACGCACAGGCCTTTCATCTGATCTCGGATTTCCTCGATACGCTCCTGGTGATAGCGCTGATACAGCGGCGGGCAGAGCTTGAGGATCTCTTCGGACAAGTAATACTGGCGGGCCGCGATTTGTCGGGCGAAGACAAACATGATGCCGGCGCGACGTTCCCCGTCTTCGCCGCCGCCCCGTGCCACCTCGTCCAGGTCCAGCGCCACAACTCGCGAGTTCTCGTTGATCTCAAATCGGCTATGGCTCGAAATGATGCGGAAGTCGCGCAGCGCGGTCGTTAGTACCTGGGACATCTTGTCGATCAGCGTCAGGCCGGACGCGGTACGGGCCTGGGAATCCTCGCTCGGCGAGAAAATCGAGCGAATCGGAGCGCTGCGGACCACGTCAATGAGATCGGAGAGAACGGGCACAGCGAATCGTTGCGCCAGGCGCGCTTCACGCGGCCTGCCCGCGGCCATCAGGGCATCCGTGACTTCCCACCATGTCGTCTTGTCGTCGGTCGCCACGCGGACCTCGGCCAAGGCCTGATCAACAGCCTCGTCCGTCATGGCGTCGTAACGCTTCATCGATCCCTGCGAGGCATACAGCTTATATGCCTCATCGATCATCATCGCTGCCAGCTCGGGGGCGCTTTCAGGCGGGTCAGTGTGTCCTGCTGGCGTAGCGAGCATGCTGATCATCGCGATCTGGAATTCACGCTCGAACTGCGTCGGGTATCGACAACCGAGTTGGGTGTCGAATGGATTGATCGCAAACTCGTCCGTGTTGCGCAGACGCAAGTAGATTGCCTCGTGTTTCCGGTCTTCGGGCAGTGCGCTTTGCAGAAGGTCGATAAGCCCAGCGGAACTCGGACCTACGTCGATAATGGTGATCAGCGGGATACGCTTCAACCCGGGCGAGAGGATCGATCCGAGGTTCAGGGTATTGAGCCACACCGACTTACCGGACCCCATGGTTGCCCAGATCAGATCGATCCATGCGGTCTGCTTTGACGACGTCGGTTGGTAGGGGTAGAGCTTGCCATCCAGCGAGCGGAGGGGGATCGAACCGCCTTCGAACCAGGGCGACGCCGGACGCTGCCACGGCAGCATCCGGACCACGTCGCTCAGGAGCGCAACCATCCGGGGAGCGATGTTCTTCTCGCTGAAACCCGGCAGTGTGGAGACAAGGCCCTGAATTGGATCACCGGCATCGGTGGTCACTTGCGTGATACCCCACCCTTCCAGCGCCTTCGCAATGGAAGAAACTTGCCGCTGGCAGTCAGCCTTACTGTTCGCCCATGTGGATGCACAGATCTTCACGGTGATGTCGTGCTCGCCGTTTTCACGCGCATCCTGCAGGGCGTCGAACGAGCGCTTGATAGCGGCATTAGTCGAACTCAAGAATGCCGTGATATCCACGATGGTTTTCTTCATGGCCATGGAGTCGATCCCACCCGGCTCGATGGTCCACTTCACTCGCCATGGGAGCTGGTCGCCCATGCGCCGGAACAGCATCATGAAGTCGCGAGGATCTTGCGGACCCAACTCCATGAAGCAGTAACCGTGGTACTGGCCGTTGATGACGACGAACTCGCCGTCCGTGTCGGCTTTCGACTTGCACAACTGTTGAGACAGCTTGGGAAGCAGAAGATTGGAGGCGTCATTCTTGCGCGACGAAGCACGCGGTGTGTAGCGGTCGCCGGGCAATGCAGCCTTCCAATCCAGGCTGGTGTTCCGACGATCAAAGGTGCGGCGGATCTCGCGCAGGGCATGATGGGTCGAGAGGCGACCGATGTGCATCTTTGCAGAGCGGAGGTCCTCTTCAATGGCTTCAATGATCGTTTCGTGCGTGTGAAGCAGGCCTTTGATCAGCGCAGTCGGCGATTGTGCGTACCTTGCCGCGGGGATGTTGTGGTCCTTGATACGCTGGCGATGGTCAGCCATCTCTCGTTTGAGTTCGTCTGACGACATGGACGACAGATGCGTATAGACCAGGAGCAGGCAAGACTCGTGTTGGCACAGGGCGGCAACGCGGGCGCAGCGGTCATCGAGGACGTCGCGCAAGCCATCGAGTCCCAGACGCCTGGCCGTGGCATAGGCCGGCTCCATCATCTTGTCGACGTGGGCCCGCATGAGTGCCGGGTCGCGCTCGAACGTGATCTCGATACTATGCCCGGGGCGCTGGAAGTACGAGGCCAGGGCGTCGTGCACCTTGGATGTGATGGTCTCGAATTCCGCTTCGCCGACCACGTCCATGCTGCCAGTCAACTCGAAGGCCGTCAGCATGGAACATTCGCGCGTCAGCAGAATGTACGGCTTTACCCCTTCAGGGTTCTTCGCTCGCGCAGCGATGGTACGGGGGTCATCCTCGTCAAGACCGATGGCGGATTCGAGGTGGCAATACGACGGAAGATCTGCGCCGAGTCCGAAACTGGCGAGCCATGCGAGGATCGATTCCACGCCTTCTACTACATTTGTCGCGAGAGCCCTGCTCATTGTGCGTTCCTTCTCTTCATGAATTCGATCTTCAGTACGGGGGCTGCTTGGGTTTCGCTGAGCACTTTGGCAACGACGGGGTCGATACTCAAAGCGTCATTTGCCATCTTCACCGCGTGCATGACGCGCTGCAGAGGCGACATGGTCGCGAGTACGTCTAGGCTGACGAAATTGCCAGCGCGGATTGCGACGGCGCACAGGATCTCGCTCAGCTCCTCCAGGTTGATGGGAGCGTCATGCTGCTGCGGCTGCATCGGCATCTCCTGCGTGAATGATTCGGCTGAAGTTCGGCGCGACCAGCTGGTTTTCGATGGCGAACTCCAGTGCCTGGAACAACTCGGAGCGCTGGATGCGAACGCGCACCGCGCCCGTGCCGTACCCCGTCACAACGAAGCCCCTGTCGACGGCCTTCTTTGCCAGCGCGAAGCACAGAGCCCTATCCGCGGCGCGCAGCCAAACTGCGCGAGAGGAAAGCAGCTTTCTCTTGGTGATCTTGTTGTACTCATCGCTCGCGAGACTCATCCAGTGGTTCTCGGCAAGCAAGCCTGCCGAGTAGGACAGTTCCAGCAAAGGATCCGAGGTCATGGCCACAGGCAACTGCATCCGCTCCGGGAGCGCCACATAGCGCGAAGACCGGAAGACCGACTTGATCTCGACGGGCGCGAAGCGGGAGAGCCAAAGCAACTCCGGGTGCGATACCCATTCACGCAGGACCATTCGACTGCTTGCCTTTTGGCCGAACGCGGACAGTGCCGCATATTGCGAGTCGGCCCGAGACATGTCGACCAGCACCTCGGCGAGCACGGGATGCTCATGGGAAAGGCAGAACGCGAGTCGTTCCCGTTGGCTACTGGGAAGGGCCACACCTGGAATGTATTCCCAAGCGTCCTCCGGTACCGGGCACGACATGACGCGTTTGGCATGGGCGAGGCGGTTCATGCGCAGCGTGAGAAACACAGAGTCTGCGATGAAGTCCGCTTTGGAGGTGGCAGAGTCGGTCTGGTATGCCGCCTGCAGCCCGCGCTCCAGCGCTGGGTTGTTCAGATTCACATCGCGCGGGAAGCGTGACTTGATGTTCTGGTGGAGCTTCTCCGCATTAGCGATTTCGTTCGGCTTCCACTCATAGCATTCGGCGAGGAGCTTGAATGTCCGCGATGCGATGAGACTGATTGTTGGCGCGACCTGAGCCGAGTTTGTGGTGTTCATGTCCAGGCCCAAATCCGCGCCGATCTGAGTGATGTTGGTACGAAAGAAGTCGGAGCCCCGCAGGTTGTGGACGTTCCGGTGTCCCTGCACCATAAATTGACTCCACGCGCCATTCGTCACCCAGATGACGTTGTTGGCGAGGTCGGAATGCAGGCGAACGTGGGTCGCCGGTGAGCCATTGACGGAGGCGTGCCCGGAGGTGCACTCGTTGGGGTTGTCGTATAGGAGGACGCCCACCTCAGGGATGACGATTTCGTTGTCCGCGTCAGTGGTTGGCCCCTCCCCTCTACCGGTTGCCGACTGCACGGTCATAGATACGCTGCCAGGTGTTTGTGGGGAGCGATTTGTACAACTCGTCTACCCAGCGACCGATGTATTCGACAAAGCGAGAAGGTCGATAGAGCAAGCCGAGGCCGGCGAACGCGCTCTCCCGTTTTTCCATCTCGTGGTCCTTCAGTTCGAGCATTGCGTTCGCAAAGTCGGATGGATTAGCGCTGCCCCATACCTT
>NZ_SMNY01000135.1:0-1751 GCF_004353535.1 Cupriavidus sp. L7L | reverse complement strand
TAACGCGCTCGCAGGCCTGCGCAAATACCTCGAAGAGACCGGGATCATTGAGCAATCGAACCAACAGCAAGAATTTTCCCTATTGAATCGCCCGTGAAGGAAAGAATATGAAGATCTCGTTTGAGCGCAAGCGGAAGGACATTGTCCGCATCGAGCCGGATGGCTCTCTCTCGTGCTTCTTTGCAGGAAGCGGCCACTTGAAGGCGATGTCCCGAGTGCGGTTGACATCAACTTTTTCCGCGTCTCTGAACGCATTTTCTGTGGCCTCTGCCAAGAGCGACAATACATCGCAGGAGGCGGACGCGGTAGCGCCATACGCCATTGTGTTCGTCACAGAGGACGACGGTGAGAAGCTACGCATCCTGGAGAGATTCCAGAACACTGAGGATGCCGAAGCCGCCCTGAGTCTCATCGTCAAGGTGTTCCACCGACGGTCCCTCGTGGAGCGACTGAAAGCAAGGCTGCGCACGTTGGGGCTCTATGTGGGCTTGCCGGTGCTTGTTCTGAGCCTGTACAGCACGATTACAACTCTCGCGTCAGCTAAATCGCAGTCCCCCGAGTTGACAGCAGCAATTCTGGCCGAAGCCAATCGGATCGCTGCGCCCACGGCGCTGGACTCTGCGCCAGCTGCGCGCGCGTCGCCGGTGACGCTGGCAGACGGGCGGATTGACGTGAACCCCGTCATCTTCCCGCCCGGAACGCCCGCGGTCTACGTGTTCTCCGACCCAAAATGCCCCGCGTGCCGCGCGGCAGAGCCCGCAGTCAAGGAGATTGCCCAACATCGCCCGGTTTTCGTTCTGCCTGTCGCCTACAAGCCAGGATCGGAAGAAGTGGCCGTCGACGCGCTGTGCCAGGGGGACCGCGAGCAGCAAGCGGCGGCATGGCGAGACGCGATGGCTCTGGACGTGCGCGGCAAGGAAAACAGCTTGAATGAAGAGCTGTTCACGAAGCGGAGCCGCGCCCCCAACCTGTGCGGGAAGGGCAAGGAGTGGTTGGAGAAGAATCGCCAAGCATTTGAATCCATGGGCCTGACGCAAACGCCTTCCGTGGTGAATGGAGATGGCCAACTGCTGGACCTAAACGACCTGGTGAAGCAGTACCGCTGATGCGGTGAACGACCGTGAACAACCCATACCAGACCGCGCCGAATCGGGAGCTGTCCCAACAAGGGATCACGCTCGACCCTCGCCCCATCGCTCAGAAGATGGGGGATTGGCTCAAGGAGCCAAGGAACTATGCAAAGTTCCAGCTGGGTGCTGCCGCCGCATCGGTGGCCCTGTCATTCCTATGGCTACCTATCACGGTGGTGATGGTGCTCACCCAGCTTTGGTACTCGTGGCAACGGTTCCAATTGCCAATGCGGATGCCGAAGCACCTTGGCGGTATCGACCCGACGTTGGATGCAGCAGAGCCGAACAAGGATGGGACAGGCGAAATCATCAAGCGCAAGGAAGCCGACGGGATCTTGCATCTCGGCAACCAGCGTTCCGTCGATCAGGCTGAGCACCTGAAAGAGCTATGGGTCACGAACTCGGATGCGCGCACGCACATGCTGCTGATGGGCACGACGGGTTCCGGTAAGACCGTCACGCTGCTCTCTATCTGCTTCAATGCCCTCGCATGGGGATCTGGGTTCTTCTACTCGGACGGCAAGGCAGATTCCAGCCTCCATGCCGCGGTGTGGAGCATGTGCCGACGAACTGGGCGGGAGGACGATTATCTTGTCCTCAACTTCATGACGGGTGGTGCGG
>NZ_SMNY01000134.1:0-693 GCF_004353535.1 Cupriavidus sp. L7L | reverse complement strand
CCGCGCTCCAGCCGATTCCCATCGGCCACAAGGTCGCGCTGCGCGACATGGACGTGAAGGAGACGGTCTACAAGTACGGCATCGATATCGGCAAGGTTGTCGCGCCGATCAAGGCTGGTGAACACGCTCACGTTCACAACATCAAGACCAAGCGCTGGTAAGCCGCACCACCGCACCCCTCCGAACCCATTTTTTCATCAAAGCATCCGAGGACCACGTCATGTCCGTGATTGACCAAAACTCTACTTTCTGGGGCTACCGCCGCGACAACGGTCGCGTGGGCGTTCGCAACCACGTCATCATCCTCCCGTTGGATGACCTGTCCAACGCAGCCGCCGAAGCTGTCGCTGTAGCCATCAAAGGCACGATGGCCATCCCTCATCCATATGGGCGCCTGCAGTTCGGTCCGGACCTCGACCTGCACTTCCGTACCCTGATTGGCGCGGGCAGCAACCCGAACGTTGGGGCAGTAGTAGTGATCGGTATCGAAGACGGCTGGACGAAGAAGGTCGTTGATGGCATCGCCAAGACCGGCAAGCCGGTGGTCGGCTTTGGCATCGAGGGCCACGGCGACCATGAGACCATCATGCGGGCGTCGAAGGCAGCGAAGGAATTCGTGCAGTACGCCACTGCACTGCAACGCGTCGAGTGCCCGATCAGCGAACTGTGGGTGTCGACCAAGTGCGGCGAGTC
>NZ_SMNY01000133.1:0-2110 GCF_004353535.1 Cupriavidus sp. L7L | reverse complement strand
CCCGCTCCGTTCACCTCTACACATCCCCCAGTGGAGATCTCGCTGGAGAGATCTCCACAACTACGCCCGTCGACAAGTACATCGGTGCGATGCGAGTCCTGCAGGCCCGCACCGGCAAGCCTCCGCGGGCCGCCCTAGAAAACACGTTTCCTCTGGTGCTCACATCCGACGACGCGGTCTTGTCAACAGCGCGGACCAGTGGGATCCCGCACGCGCAACGCCTGGAGCACGAACCGGTTGTGCAGAACCACCGAGAGCAGATCTTGTTCCTGCAGCGCGGAGATCTCGTCATGCTCCAGGTGGACAACGATGGATACCGTCGCCTGCATATGGCGGTGACTTTCGACGTGACCCCCCGAATCCTCGTGTCCTCGGACCCGATCACGATGCTGTCACCGTGGACGCAGCCCATTGCGGACGCCGACGTTGTCCAGCTCATGGAGGTGGCGCTGCGCCGCGAGTTGACGCAGGCTGAGCAGTTCTTTGCTGCGGTGGCCATGCCGCAAACCTGGCAGAGATGCGGTGGCGGGCCGGTGGCCGCAGTATCAAATCCCGGTAGGGAGGAAGCAGAGCAATGCCGGGTATTCGCAGCGCTGTTCACGCAGCCCAGTGAGAAGCTACGGCAACTCGCTGCAATAGCCCCCGCCTGGGAAGTCGCGCTGGCCGGCGAAGTCCGGCTCTCGCTGTCAGTTCCCAGCGCCGCCAGGCTGAGGATGTAGGAGTAGCGGCATGGTGGCTGCTACTTTAGTCAAGAACGCCGGGCCATCTGGCCTTCAAGGTCTGCCACAGCCGTCTGAACCCGCTTGAAGATGGTGGCGTCATGCTTGGTGCCCTTGGACTTCCGGAAGAGTCGGGCAGCTGTGAACGCCTCTTGCCTGGTCAGCTCAAAACTCGCCATCGCCTGACGATCCGTCGTCTGTAGGCTCAGCGGGATTGTGAACGCCTGGTCAGGGGGCTCCACAACTAGAATCTGGGGAAACGCGCCGAACGTGAAACTGTTGACCGTGAGGTCATGAATTGCGGCAGCGGCAACCGCGCCCGCGATCTCGCATGTTGAAACCCCCTCCTTGGCATACCACGTTGACATCTTTTCTCCCATTTGCCCCGTGGGGCGAGTTACCCCAGAACCTGTTTTGACGAACCGTCTCTTCCCTTTCGGGGTGGCACAGGAGCCGGTTCGGCTTCCATATATTCAGCGGGCAGTAATCGGAGGAATGTCCGGGCCTTCTCAGGATCTCGACACGTCAGCCAATCGTCCCATTCTTCAGACGGAAGCTTCACGACTCCGCGTTTCTCGCTGCCTGGCTTGTGCATGCGGTTCATCAGAGAATGGTGCTCCGCGTTCACAGTAAGCATGGTGAACGAATGCGTCCCATCCGGCCAGTCACGCCAGAGCCCCGCGATGCCGAATGCAGGCTTGTCCTTGAGGCAGATCTTGTGGCGTACAGACTTGGGGCCCGCCTCATAGTTTGGTTCGTACACCACCATCGCCGGTAACGGTAAGGTGCAGCCCATGGACGCGCACACCTCAAGGTACAACGTATGGACATCAGGGATGGATGGAGTTCGATCCCCCGACAGGCTGTTGTCGACCCTGAACTGCCCTTTAAACCGAGAGAGCCTCGATGCCTGCTATAAAGGTTGAGCGGTCATTCGAGGGCATGACTCGGTTGTCACCTCCAGGATGCTCAGGCCATTCTCGATCATGCCTCCGCGATTGAGGTTTGATACCGCCCTTTTTCCGGAGTGTCCTGAGTTTGTAGCACGCGCCGATTGGTGGCTACGCCACAATTGTCTGTAGCTTCTCGTCGGCCAGTTGTGTTTGTTCCAGGAGCCTAGCGCGCGCAGCCTTCTCGATCTGGTCATGCAGCGACTTGCCTTCGTTTTAGAGCTTGTCCCAAGATGACGTAATCATCTTGTAGTCCTTAGTTGTCCCCTGATGAGCAACTTCAAATGCAACGAGAGCTTCGCATTTGTGTCCCAGTAAGAAAAGCCGAGCTGGTGGACACGTATCGCCGTAACCGTCCTCGGCCGTCTTGCCTCAATCGTTGGCTTATCGGCAGTTGGTGTAGATGCCCACAGTTATGCAGCGAATCGAACCGTTACCTTG
>NZ_SMNY01000132.1:0-684 GCF_004353535.1 Cupriavidus sp. L7L | reverse complement strand
TTACATCGTTTCCGCGAACAGCTCGCGGCCGATCAGCATGCGGCGGATCTCAGACGTGCCGGCGCCGATCTCGTACAGCTTGGCGTCGCGCCACAGGCGCCCGGCCGGGTATTCGTTGATATAGCCGTTGCCGCCCAGGATCTGCACGGTCTCGCCCGCCATCCAGGTGGCCTTCTCGGCCGTGTACAGGATCACCGCGGCGCAGTCCTTGCGCACCTGGCGCACGTGGTCGCTGCCGAGCGCGTCCAGGTTCTTGCCGACCGTGTACAGGTAGCTGCGCGCCGCCTGCAGCGTGGTGTACATGTCGGCCACCTTGCCCTGGATCAGCTGGAATTCGCCGATGCTCTGGCCGAACTGCTTGCGGTCGTGGATGTACGGCGTGACCACGTCCATGCACGCCTGCATGATGCCGACCGGGCCGCCCGACAGCACGGCGCGCTCGTAGTCCAGCCCGCTCATCAGCACCCTGGCGCCGCTGTTCTCGGCGCCGAGGATGTTCTCGGCCGGCACCTCCACGTCCTCGAACACCAGCTCGCCGGTGTGCGAGCCGCGCATGCCCAGCTTGTCCAGCTTCTGCGCCACGGAGAAGCCCTTCATGCCCTTCTCGACGATAAAGGCGGTCATGCCGCGCGCGCCCAGCTCGGGCTCGGTCTTGGCGTAAACCACCAGCACGTCGCAGTCCGG
>NZ_SMNY01000131.1:0-37883 GCF_004353535.1 Cupriavidus sp. L7L | reverse complement strand
GTTCGAAGGCGTGCCGACCTACCCGAACGCCGGCCGCTTCTGGGACATGATCGCGCGCCACAAGGTCAGCATCTTCTATACCGCGCCGACCGCGATCCGCTCGCTGATCAAGGCCGCCGAGGCCGACGAGAAGATCCACCCGAAGCAATACGACCTGTCGAGCCTGCGCCTGCTCGGCACGGTGGGCGAGCCGATCAATCCCGAGGCGTGGATGTGGTACTACAAGAATATCGGCAACGAGCGCTGCCCGATCGTCGACACCTTCTGGCAGACCGAGACCGGCGGCCACATGATCACGCCGCTGCCGGGCGCAACACCGCTGGTGCCGGGCTCGTGCACGCTGCCGCTGCCGGGCATCATGGCCGCCATCGTCGACGAGACCGGCCATGACCTGCCCAACGGCAACGGCGGCATCCTGGTGGTCAAGCGCCCGTGGCCGGCCATGATCCGCACCATCTGGGGCGATCCGGAGCGCTTCAGGAAGAGCTACTTCCCCGAGGAGCTGGGCGGCAAGCTCTACCTCGCGGGCGACGGCTCGATCCGCGACAAGGACACCGGCTACTTCACCATCATGGGCCGCATCGACGACGTGCTGAACGTGTCGGGGCACCGCATGGGCACGATGGAGATCGAGTCGGCGCTGGTGGCCAACCCGCTGGTGGCCGAGGCCGCGGTGGTCGGCCGTCCCGACGACATGACCGGCGAGGCGATCTGCGCGTTCGTCGTGCTCAAGCGCGCCCGCCCGAACGGCGAAGAGGCCATCAAGCTTGCCACCGAGCTGCGCAACTGGGTCGGCAAGGAAATCGGCCCGATCGCCAAGCCCAAGGACATCCGCTTTGGCGACAACCTGCCCAAGACGCGCTCAGGCAAGATCATGCGCCGCCTGCTGCGCTCGCTGGCCAAGGGCGAGGCAATCACGCAGGACACCTCGACGCTGGAGAACCCGGCGATCCTCACGCAACTCGGCCAGTCCAGTTAGCGGTGCGCATTGCCCGCCACGCAGCTAAGATAGGAGCCTGCCCCAACCACAGCCCCCCGACCCATGAGAATCCGCATCGGCGAAGAGATCACCTTCCGCAAACTCGAAGCCCTGCTGGCGTTCATGGAATCGGGCAACCTGGCCAAGGCGGCCGAGATCCTGGATACCAGCACGGTCAGCGTGCACCGCGCGCTGCACTCGCTGGAAGAGGGCACCAGTTGCGCGCTGTTCCGCCACGAGGGCCGCAACCTGATCCCGACCGACGCCGCCCATGTGCTGGCGGATACGGCCAGGGAAGTGCTCAAGGCCATGGCCGACGGCATCCGCGCCACGCGCGAGGCCGCCGGCTTTTCGGCCGACCACCTCAAGATCGGCTCGCTCTATTCGCTCACGGTCCAGACCGTGCCCAGGATCGTGATCGGCCTGAAGCTGCGGCGCCCGGAGCTGCAGACCGAGCTGATGCTGGGATCGAACGCGGACCTGCTGCAGAAGCTCAAGCAGGGCTCGATCGACGCCGCGCTGATGGCCGTGCCCGAGCACGATCCGGAGATCGAGTCGATCCCGCTGTTCGAGGACGATATCTTCTTTGCCGCGCCGGCCGGTTCGCCCTATGCCTCGATGCCCGCGGTGGACCTGCGTGCCTGCCGCGACGAGCCCTTCGTCAGCCTGAGCGAGGGCTTCGTCACCTACAGCGGCTTTGTCGAGGCGTTCCGTATTGCCGAATTCACGCCTAATGTGGTGATGAAGGTCGGCGACATCTTTTCGCTGATGAACCTGGTGGGCGGCGGCATCGGATACACGCTGCTGCCGGGCCGGGTGAAGGGCGTGTATTCGCGCAATGTGGCGTTCGTGCCGCTGGCCGGCGAGTACGACATCAAGCAGACCATCGCGCTGAACTTCCTGCGCCGCCGCGAGCGCGATCCCAACCTGCTGGCGCTGGCAGCGGCGTGCCGGATGGCGATGCGCGAAGCCGACCAGTAGGGGGCGCGGGCGGCTTTTCGCCCACTCCCTGGTCTCGCTTCCGGCCAGCGTAACGGTTCATTTGCTGGCGTGATTGTTTGCCGGACGCCGCCTGTTTAAGGTGGAGCCATCAGACAGACACCAGCCGGAGACGCGATGACCAACACCAGCACGGGCCGCCAGTGGAATACCCGCAGGCAAGCCAAGGCGCGCCGCAAGCAGAATGGCGCAGCCATTGCCGACGGCAAGGTGGTGCCGACCAGCGACATCGTCGCATTCCTGGAAGCCGTGCTGGCGTCCGGCGACCGCGTGGTGCTGGAGGGCAACAACCAGAAGCAGGCCGACTTCCTGTCGCGCTCGCTGGCGCAGGTCGATCCGGCGCGCGTGAATGCGCTCCACATGATCATTCCCAGCGTCAGCCGGGTCGAGCACCTTGACCTGTTCGAACGCGGCATCGCGCGCAAGCTGGATTTTTCGTACGCGGGGGCGCAAAGCATCCGCATCTCGCAGTTCCTGGAGGACGGTCAGCTCGAAGTCGGCGCGATCCATACCTATATCGAGCTGTATTCGCGGCTGTACGTGGACCTGGTGCCCAATGTGGTGCTGATCGCCGGCTACAAGGCCGATCGCCAGGGCAACCTCTACACCGGCCCGAGCACTGAGGACACGCCGGCGCTGGTCGAGGCCGCGGCCTTTCGCGACGGGCTCGTGATCGCGCAGGTCAACGAGATCGTCGACGATCCCGCGGGCCTGCCGCGCGTCGACGTGCCGGGCTCCTGGATCGACTACGTGGTGCAGGCGGACAAGCCATTCTTCTGCGAACCGCTGTTCACGCGCGACCCGCGGCTGATCAAGCCGGTCCACGTGCTGATGGCGATGATGGCGATCCGCGGCATCTACGAGCGCCACCAGGTGCAGTCGCTCAACCACGGCATCGGCTTCAACACCGCGGCGATCGAGCTGATCCTGCCGACGTACGGCGAGTCGCTCGGGCTGAAGGGCAAGATCTGCAAGTACTGGACGCTCAACCCGCACCCGACGCTGATTCCGGCGATCGAGACCGGCTGGGTCGAGAGCGTGCACAGCTTCGGCAGCGAGCTGGGCATGGAAGCCTACGTCGCCGCGCGGCCGGACGTCTTCTTTACCGGCGCGGACGGCTCGATGCGCTCGAACCGGGCCTTCTGCCAGCTTGCCGGCCAGTATGCGGTGGACCTGTTCATCGGCTCGACGCTGCAGATCGACGGCGACGGCCATTCGTCCACGGTGACGCGCGGGCGGCTGTCCGGCTTTGGCGGCGCGCCCAACATGGGCCACCAGCCGGGCGGGCGCCGCCACCCGACGCCGGCGTGGCTCGACCTGATCGAAACCGACGACCCGCTCGCGCGCGGCCGCAAGCTGGTGGTACAGATGGTCGAGACCTTCCAGGCCGGCGGCAAGCCGACCTTCGTCGAATCGATGGATGCGGTCGAGGTCGCGCGCGAAAGCGGCATGCCGCTGGCGCCGGTGATGATCTACGGCGACGACGTCACGCACGTGCTGACCGAAGAGGGCATCGCCTACCTCTACAAGGCGCAATCGCTGGAGGAGCGGCGCCGGATGATTGCCGCCGTGGCCGGCGTCACGCCCATCGGCCTGAAGCACGATCCCGCCACCACGCGCCGGATGCGCAGCGACGGCCTGATCGCGCTGCCGGAAGACCTGGGCGTGCAGCGCAGCCAGGCCACGCGCAGCCTGCTGGCGGCCAAGAGCATGGCCGACCTGGTCGACTGGTCCGGCGGGCTGTACGAGCCGCCGGCACGCTTCCGGAGCTGGTGATGGCAGCCGCCACTGCAAGGATCCTGCAAGCGCAGGCCGCGTACGCGCCCGCGCAGCGCCCGGCGGCCTCGGCCCATGCCGAGGCGCTGGCGGGACTCGCCGTCGGCGCCATTGCCGAAGAAGCGCGGCTCTCGCCCAAGCCCGGCCTGGTCGACAGCCGCGGCAGCGGGGCCCATGCCGACCTGACCTTGCCGCTGATGCTGCGCTCGGCGCACGCGCTGGGGCCGTCGTTCGCGGCCATGGCCGATGCCGGGCTGCGGGCGCCGCGTGTGGGCTATGGCCTGCGCGAACAACTGGGCGCGCTCGGCCGCGAGGCCGAGGCCGTGATGCTGGCCGCCACCGGCGGTGTCAACACGCACCGTGGCGCGATCTGGTGCATCGGCCTGCTGGTCGGCGCCGCGGCGCACGCGAGCGCGGCAGGGCTGGCCGCCAGTGCCGGGACGATCAGCGCCACTGCCGGCGCCATCGCCGCGCTGGCGGACCGGCACCGGCCAAGGCTCACCGGCAACAAGGGCGAACTCGCCTGTCTGGCCTACGGTGTCGGCGGCGCGCGCGCCCAGGCGCGCGCGGGCTTCCCGCACGTGACGCGGCTGGCGCTGCCGGCGCTGCAGCGCAGCCGCGCGCGCGGCGATACCGAATCGACGGCCCGCCTGAACGCGCTGCTCGCGCTGATGAGCGAACTGGACGATACCTGCGTGCTGGCCCGGTCAGGACGGCAAGGGCTGGATTACATGCAGGCCGGCGCGAAGGCGGTGTTGTCGGCAGGCGGCGCGGGCACGGTTGCCGGGCGGCGCCACCTGCGCAGCCTCGATGCCGGCATGCTGGCCCGCAGGGCCTCGCCGGGCGGCGCGGCGGACCTGCTGGCCGCGACGATCTTCCTCGACCGGCTGTCACGGGACGGGACGGCCAACGTGACGGCTGCAGAAAACGACTTCAGGGGACTGTGATGGAACAACTGCGATTTGAATTCCCGGCGGGGCAACCCGCTACCGGACGCGTCCTGGTCGGCGTGGTGGGGTCGGGCGACCTCGAGGTAGTGGTCGAGCCGGGCCAGGGCGGCAAGACCACGGTGGAGGTCACCACCTCGGTCAATGGCTACGGCCGCGTCTGGGATGCGCAGCTCTCGCGCGTCTTCGCCGCCGAGCCGCGCGCATCGATGCAGATCCGCATCCACGACTTTGGCGCGACGCCCGGCGTGGTCGGCATGCGCCTGGCGGAAGCGTTCGAGGCGCTGGGCGGACCTCGGCAAGGAGACGGCGCATGAACACGGCGGAACTGCTGGCGCGCAACAGTTTTATCGAACTCGGCGCACGCGAGCGCGCGCGTGCATTGCTCGACCCGGGCACCTTCCGCGAACTGGCGGGGCCGTTCGACGGCCTGCAGTCGCCGTGGCTGCCGCCGCAAGGCGTGGTGCCGCAGAGCGATGACGGCGTGGTGGTGGCCAAGGGGCGCATCGACGGGATGCCGGTGGTGGTGCTGGCCATCGAGGGCGCTTTCCAGGGCGGCAGCATGGGCGAGGTCGGCGGCGCCAAGATCGCCGGGGCGCTGGAACTGGCGGCCGAAGACAACCGCCGCGGCGAACCGACGCGCGCGGTGCTGCTGCTGGAAACCGGCGGCGTGCGGCTGCAGGAGGCCAATCTTGGCCTGGCGGCGATTGCCGAGATCCATGCGGCGATCGTCGACCTGCGCCGCTACCAGCCGGTGGTCGGCGTGATCGCGGGGCAGGTGGGCTGTTTTGGCGGCATGTCGATCGCAGCCGGCCTGTGCAGCGCGCTGGTGATGACGCAGGAGGGCCGGCTGGGGCTGAATGGCCCGGCCGTGATCGAGCAGGAGGCGGGAATCGCCGAGTACGACTCGCGCGACCGGCCTTTTATCTGGAGCTTCACCGGCGGCGCGCAGCGCGTCGCCACCGGTTTCGCCGATGCGTATGTCGGCGACGACTGCGACGCAATGCGCGCGCAGGTTGCCGCGCTGCTGCGCGAGCCGGTCGCCGCCAGCCATCGCAGCGAGCGAGTCGCGCAATATTTGGCCTCGCTGCAGGCGTACGACGCCAGCGACCAGCCCACGCCCGCGCAGGTGCAGGCACTGTTTCAACGGGGGACCGACGCATGAACGCACCACTTCATCCCGCTGCCGCGCGCGCAGCCAGCCGCGGCGAACGCTGGCTGCAGGCGCTGGCGCCGACGGCGTCGCGCCAGCCGGGCTATCCGGATTCCGTGCAGGTGGCCGACGGCGAACTGGCCGGCGCCACGGTGCGCTGGATTGCGCTGGTGCCCGATGCCGCCAGCCGCTTCCCGCGCGCGCGCAACGGCGAAGCCGGACTGCTCGAGGGCTGGTCGCTGGCGCGCGCGGTGCGCGAGGCGATCGAGGCGGACCGCGCCGCGCCGGCCAAGCGCGCCATCGTGGCGATCGTCGATACGCCCAGCCAGGCCTACGGCCGGCGCGAGGAGGCACTGGGCATCCACCAGTCGCTGGCCGGCGCGGTGGCCGCGTATGCCGAGGCACGCCTGGCCGGGCATCCGGTGGTGGCGCTGATCGTCGGGCGCGCCATGTCGGGCGCCTTCCTTGCGCACGGCTACCAGGCCAACCGGATCATCGCGCTCAATGACCCGGGCGTGCTGGTGCATGCGATGGGCAAGGAAGCCGCCGCCCGCATCACCATGCGCACGGTCGAGGACCTGGAGGCGCTGGCGTCGACAGTACCGCCGATGGCCTACGACATCGAGAACTTCGCCACGCTGGGCATCCTGTGGCGGCTGATCGAGGTCGAGTCGGCCAGTGCGCCGGTGGCGGCCGATGCGCTCCTCGCGCGCGACACCATCCTGTCCGCGCTGGCCGACATCCGCCGCGACCCGACGCCGGGCCTGCAAGGCCGCCTCGGCGGGGCCAACCGGAAGGCGTCGGCAGAGGTACGCGCGTGCCTGTCGCGGCAATGGCAAGCGTGAATTTCGCGCCGCCCGCGCCGCACGACCTGGTCTGGCTGGACGACCCGGCCAGCGTGCTGGAGCGCGCGGCGCTGCCGGCGTGGGTCTCGCTGCCGGCGCTGCACGACACGCCGGTGGTCGTGCGTCGCGACGGCCGCCGGCCGGGGGAGATCCCCGTTGGCTTGCGCGGCCGCACGCGTGCAGAGCGCTTCGGCACGTGGATTGCGCCGTCGGCGATGCGCAAGCTCGTCACGCCGATGGAGCTGGCCGCCCAGCGCGCCTGGCGCCTGCGCCCGGACCTGGCGGCATTGCCGGCAATCCGCGCGCTCGAGGCCATCGCCGGCCGGCTCGACGCCGCCGGCATCCGCTGGGGCGTGACCGGCAGCGCCGGCTTCTCGCTCGCCTGCGCGCAGAACGTGCTGCATGCCGACAGCGACCTGGATCTGGTCGTGACGGCAGACCAGCCGCTGGCGGCCAGCCATCTCGAGTTGCTTGGCGAACTGCAGCGCACCGCGCCGGTCCGCGTCGACTTCCAGATCGCGACACCGTACGGCGGCTTTTCGCTGCTGGAACGCCTGCGCAGCGGGGGCAGGGTGCTGCTGAAGACGGACCACGGCCCGTGCCTGTGCGACGATCCGTGGCAGCCATCGCCATGCAAGTCCTGATCACGTTCCCAGGGCAGGGGACACAGCGCCCCGGCATGCTGAAGGACCTGCCAGCCGACCCGGCAGTGGCGGCGGTGCTGGCCGAGGCGGAGGAGGTCCTGCAAGTACGGGTGGCAGGGATGGATACGCCCGAGCGCCTGCAATCGACGGTCTGGACGCAGCTGTGCCTGCTGACGTCGGGCGTGGCGATGGCACGATGCCTGGCCGCTCACGACGCCCGCGCCGACGCCGTGGCCGGACTTTCAATCGGCGCGTATGCCGCCGCGGTGACTGCCGGCGTGCTCTCCTTTGCCGATGCCTTGCGCCTGGTGCGCCTGCGCGGGGAACTGATGGCGCAGGCCTATCCCGCCGGCTACGGCATGACCGCCATCCTGGGGCTCGACCGCAACCGGCTCGCACCGTTGGTGGCGCAGGTGTGCTCGCCGCAACGGCCGGTATACCTGGCTAACTTCAACGCCCCGACGCAGATCGTGATCGCCGGCAGCGAGGCGGCGATGGCCGAGGTATCAGCGCTGGCGCTTGCCGCCGGCGCGCAGGCCGCAAAGCCGGTCGCCATCCATGTGCCATCGCATTGCCCGCTGCTCGATGCCGCGGCGCAGGCGCTGCAACAGGCCATGCAGGGCGTGGCGCTGTACGCGCCCTCGCTGCGTTATTTCAGCGCCAGCAAGGCGCGCGAGCTGCGCGACCCGCGCAGGATCGCCGACGACCTGGCGCTGAACATGGCCACGCCGGTGCGCTGGCATGAAACCATGCTGCTGGCACATGCCAATGGCGCACGGCTGGTGGTGGAAGCGCCGCCGGGCGACGTGCTGACGCGCCTGGCCCAGCCAATGTTCGCCGACGGCATGCCGCTGGCGTGCGACCGGACGCGGCTGGATTCGATCGTGGCGCTGATGCGGCGCACGCGGGCGAGTCCCTGAAGCAGGTCCAAACCAGAGCGGACAGAGGCGTTCGCACCGGCTCCCGCTAGCCTCTCCCGCCTCTCCCGCCGCCAGATCCGCCGGCCCCATTCATGGATTGCGATCGGTCCATTGAACGTAGCGCCAAGTAGGCCAGGAGCGCGCCAAGGCATTGGATCGACAGCATGCCAAGTGCCATTCGCGTAAGGGAGACAGCAAGGAGCGGCATGACCAGCGCGGACAACAACCCATTCCCGACCTGTTGAAACGTCAGGTAGCAACTGGCCGCCAGGCCTCGGCGCGCCGGGGCGCAATCCAGAGCCAGCAATTGCAGGCTCGGCTGGGTCAGCATCATGCCGAAGGCAAAGCAGGGAAGAGCCGTCACGATCCACGGCAGCGCGGGTGCATGGAACACGCCGAGGGAAAGATTGACCAATGCCGCGGCGAACATGAAGATGTGCCCCCCCGCGATGGTCTTCCATGGGCTCACCCTGCCAGCAAGACGAAATAGCGCGAGCGAGCCTAGCAGCAATCCCGCAACAATCGGCACGAACAGCCATGCGAAGGATTGCGCATTCAATCCGAGGTGCTGCGTAACGAAACTGGGAGCACCGAGTACATAGACGTAGATGGCCATGTTGACGCTAGCATTGGCCAGCGCCAACAACACAAAGCTGCGATGCGAAAGAACGTTGCCATACGCCTGAGCAAGCCGGATGGGATGCAGCACATGCCGTTCAGGTGGCGGCAGGGTTTCAGGCAGCCAAAGCCAGCAGGCCCCGAGCAAGCCTGCGGACAGCAGAGCAAGAAAGAAAAAGATGCTGCGCCAGCCCGCCCAGGCCAGCAGCCAGCCACCGCAGACTGGTGCCAGCGCAGGGGCCAGCGCGAACAGCATGCCGACCAGTGCCAGTTGCCTTTGAGCGGTTGCCCCGCTGGCAACGTCCCGGACCATGGCCCGGCCAACGACGGCCCCAACTCCCGCACTCAGCCCCTGCATGATGCGGCCGGCGTACAGGGTCTCTATTTGCGAAGCCGCTGCACAGACCAGCGACCCCAGGGCGAACAGCGCGAGTCCGGCGAGGACGGATCTGCGACGCCCGATTGCGTCGGAGATTGCTCCATGCCACAGCATCATCAGCCCGAAAGGAAGCATGTATGCCGTCAGAGACTGCTGTACTTGTGCCGGACTGGCCGACAAAGACGTGCTGAGCGAGCCGAAGGCTGGTAGATAGGTCCCGATGGCGAATTGGCCCAGCATCACAAGGCCGCCCACGAGTATCGTAAAGCGAGGGCCGGTGCTGGTTGTGGCCGACACCTGCGCGCGTGTCTCCGGATACTGCAGGCTCATGGAATCTTCGCGTGACATCGTGCTATCCATACATGAAACCCGGCTGGATATAACGAGGCGACTGTCTTCCCCAGCAGGTGGAGCGCGCCGGGTGCGGGCGCTTCACATGCTAGACGGGATCAGGGCAGGTACAGGGACGGAGGATCTCTGTACCTCCACGCGGCCTGATCCTTTCAGATCAACGGCGTGCGTGCTGGGTGAACCCGACCTGGCCAGGCTTGCGGTTCGGCGCGAAACCATTCTGCGCCAGCGTCTCATCGGCGCCGTCGTAGAACGTGCCGATCTTGTAGATCTCACGCGCTTCCTTCGCACTGGCAACGTCCCGGCCGAACTCCCGCGAGATGCGCACGAGTTGCTCGATCTGTTCGACCGTGCCCGTCTTGCGGTCCCGCCGCTGCGTCCAGATGTTGTCCTCGATACCACAACGCACGTGCAGCCCCATGGCGATCGCCATCATGTTGAGCGGAAGCACGTTGAGCATCGAGGTTTCCAGGGTCAGCACCGAGCCGTTGGGGCAGGCCCTCACGAAGTTCGCCAGGTTGTAGAGGTTGGGCGCTTCGAAGCCGCCGCCGATTGCCACCCAGGTCAGGATCAGTGGCACGTTGCAGGTGCCCCGGCGCATCATCCGCTCTACCGTTTCCAGTTGCGCGATGTTGGCAAGCTGGAAGTGGGTCTGGATGCCGTTGCTGCTGAGCCGGCGGATATGCTCTTCCACCCATTCCGGTCCGGCGGGGATGGTCATCTCGCGATAGGCGCGATAATTAGCCGGCTCGGCCAGGGACGTTCCGGCCACATCTGCCGCGCACATCTGCTCGACCACATTCATCTGGTTGGTGTTGATCGCAATCGTCACCTGGTCCGGCGTCGGCTTCAGTTCCGCAAGCATATGGCGGGTATCGTCCGACAGCCACCTGGCCACATCCCCCTCGCTCTCCGGCGCAAACGAGATCGATCCGCCCACTTGCAGGATCATGTCCGGCACGCGTGCCCGGATGCCGGCAAGCAACTCATTGAACTTGGACAGGCGCTTCGAGCCTTTCCCATCGGCTTCGCGTACGTGAACGTGCAGCACGGTAGCGCCGGCGTTGTAGCAGTCCACCGCCTTCTGGATCTGTTCCTCCATCGTCACCGGAATATCTTGCGGAAAATCCGAAGGCATCCATTCCGGGCCATAAGGGGCTGCGGTGATGACCAGCTTCTGCTGGTTCTCCGGGAACAGCGAACCGTCGATGAAATCCATGTCTCTCTCCTTGGGATAAATAGTTCAGGCCTGGGCCGGCTGTGCGGCGTGCCGCTTGACTTCGCCCTCGCCGATGCCGAATGGCTTCTCGCCAATGCCGAACGGCTTGTCGCCGACAATGCCGGCGCGCTCCATCTTGCGATGGCAGGGCGCGTAGTCCATTACCGCGTAGTGCTGGGTGCTGCGGTTGTCCCAGATCGCCATGCTGTTGGCCTTCCAGCGCCAGCGCACCTGGTATTCGGGAATGAAGGCCTGGCTCACCAGGTAACGCAGCAGGTCGGCCGCACCGGGGTTGTAATCCTGGCCATAGCGCACGTACGCAGGCGTATGGAAGTTGGTGAGATGCGTGGTAAAGGCATTGACGAAGAGGATCCGCTCGCCGGTTTCCGGGTGGATTCGTACCACCGGATGCTCGGGATCCGGGTACTGCGCCTTCAGCGCCAGGCGCTTCTCGATTTGCATGGCCGCGCCGAAACTCGCCTCGATGCTGTGACGTGCTCTCAGGCCGGCAATTTGCGCCTTGACGTGACCGGGCAGGTTCTCGTACGCGAGAACCATGTTCGTCCACATCGTGTCGCCGCCGACCGGAGGGGTTTCTACACAGCGAAGGACACAGCCCATCGGAGGTGCCTCGCGCCACGTGGCATCGGTATGCCAGGCGTTCTCGTAGCGGTCCATCGGCTGGTCCGGCCGCTTGTAGATCTGGACGAGACCCGGATGCTCCGGATGGCTGCCGGCAACGGGATGGTCTTCGAGCTTGCCAAAGCGCTCGGCAAACGCGACATGCTCGGCGCGAGAAATATCCTGGTCTCGCAGGAACAGAACCTTGTGCCGCAGCAACGCGGCGCGGATCTCATTGAACAAGCCATCGTCATGAATGGCATCGGAGAGTTTCACGCCAATGAGTTCGGCGCCGATGCTGGCGGTCAGTTGTTCTACGCGCATCATTCGGCCTCCGAACGCACCATGACTGAATCGGAATGTTCTAATTCAGCAAGGCAGACTTCGGCAACAAGATGCGCAATGCAATAACCGGGTGTAGCCATTCTGTGTCTCCTCTTGATATGGGTCCAACGCATATTGCGTTGTCATCAAGGTAAGCGTGGGGGCTACGTCCGGACTTTGCTTTCCATGCCAGAAGCTTTGCGTTCGGCGCCAGGAAACGGCGCCGGATGACTCGGACTTGATCGTGGTCAAATCAGGGCGGCTAGCCGGCAAAAATAAGGATCTCTCGGCTGACGCGACTGGCGCCGGCGTCATTCCAGCGCGCGAAGGAGGGGGCGCGAGGATGGATATTCTGCGTCTTTGTGCCGATGGATTTCCCTTGCGCTTCGGGAATCCGGTCATGTCGGGAGCCAGGTGCCAGTGCACCACTCCAAACGGGCATTGGTTCCCTAACGTCGTCCACCGCCACCACGCCCGCCGCCAAAGCCTCCGCCGCGTCCGCCGCCAAATCCGCCGGCCCGGCCGCCGCCCGAGTGCAGGCTCTGGTTTCCGCGGCTGACATCACGCTGCACGGCACTGCCGCCGCGGCCCACGCCCTGGAAGCCGTTGTCCCGGCCGCCGGTGGCGTCGCGCCCGCGGAAGCCGGCGCGGCCCGACGCATCGGCGGTGCTCCTTCCAAATCGTTCGCGCGTGGCGCTGTCGCGGTAGGCCACCCCCTGGCGGTGCCGCGCGTCGTGCTGCCAGCGGCCCTTGTCCAGCTTGCTGGCGTCGAAGTTGCGGTCGATATTGCGGGCCTTGTGGTGCTCCACATGGACGCCGCCGTTGTTCCAGTCGCAGTCGCCGAAGATGGCGACGGCCGCGGCCAGGCCGACGCCCCATGCGATGCCGCCAAGGAAGGCGTCGCCAGGATAGTAGGGTCCGTAGGGCGGCCAATAGTAGTACGGGTATCCTGCATAGCCCCAGCCGCCATAGACAATGGCGGGGTCATACACCGGCACGTAGATCACGCCGGGCTGCGCCGGTTCGATGCGCACGATGGTCTGCTGCGTGGATTCGGCCGCGGTCGCGGGTTCCACGATCACAGTTTGCTGCGGCCCCGACTTGAGGTGGCCGGCCTGCTGGGCGCGCACGCGCAGGCGTTGCACCGCAGCCATCACGTCCTTCTGCTGGGCCAGGAAGGCATCGCCCAGCTTCTGGGTCCAGTCCAGCTTGTCGCCCATGGGTCCAAGGATCTGCGGAAACGCCACCAGCGATTTCACGCTGACGTCCCAGGTTTCGTTCTGCACCGCCTTGACCGCGGCATCGCCCTTCAGGTCAGGGCGCTCCTTGAGCCAGCGCGCGGCGAGGGCGACCTCCAGCGGATAGGTGGACGCCATCAGCACCTGCGACAGCAGCGGATCGGGGTAGAGCGCAATCGGGGCGACCAGGGCCTCGATTTCTTCTGCCTGGTACGGGGCGGGTTCGCGCTGGGCCTGGGTCGGGCCGCTGCCAGGCAGCGCGGACGCCGGCGTTGCGGCCGGCGGCCCGGCGCCCTGGCATCCGGCCAGTGCCAGTACGCCGCAGCAGGCCATGGTGAGGATGCGATGGCTCATGGCGACACCTTCCTCCAGCCCGGGGCTGGGTCAAAGGTTTTCGTTGCAGCGGCCTTGGCCGCGCTGTTGGGCCCCAGGTCGCGTTCGTACACTTGCCCCTTGTGGCTGACGATGAAGCTCATCACGCCGGTGTCGCCGTAGCGCACCGGCCAGGCCAGGACCGCGAAGCCGCCGAACAGCTTGCCGTCGACGACATAATTGAGCGCACCGCCGTCGCCATGCGGCCCTTGCGCGGTCAGCAGCTTGTAGTGGTAGCCGTGGTAACCGTCCTTGCTTGCATTGCGCGTGCCGGCGTCGCGGAAAGCCGGGCCGAGCGGGCTCGGTGACTCGCTCGAGGTGGTCGGCCAATAGAGCCCGTCATGCTTGTCCGGGGTGCTGGACAGCCTGCTGGCGTAGACCAGCCGCTTCTCGCCATCGTGCATCGTCTGGGCGTATTCCGCTTGCGCATCGCAGATCGCCTGCATGGTCTGGATCACCGCAAGCTCGTTGCGGCCGATGCGGCGCACGCGCATTTCCTCGACACCCGCCCGCGTGTCGAATTGCCAGCCGCCTGGCGCCTTGACCAGCGGCACCGGCAGGGTCCAGCCATCGTCGCCGACCGCGATGAAGGCATGTTTGTCCGCCTGCTGCAAGCGATGCGATTGCGCCCAGGCGGTGTCGAACCGTTTCCGCACTTCGGCGCCGGCCGGCGGAATGATGTCGCGGAACTTCGGCCCCAGCATGCGGCGCATGGCGGCCTCGTCGTCGGCGCGCACCGCCTGGCCGAAAGCCGCCATTGCCGCATCGGGCGAAGCGAAGACCTGGCGCGCCTGGGCATGCGCCGGAGTTGGTGCGAGCAGGCAAAGGCAGGCCACGGCGGCGGCTGCACCAGGCGAAAAACCCCGGGATCGCGCAATCGCCGGCTTATGCGGGGGACTCGGTTCGTAGGGCATGGCAGGAGGGCTCCGTTTCAAAGCAGCAGCGGCACGCCGAGCGCCAGGAACGCGGCGATGTAGATCACGCCGAAGATGGCGCCAAGCCGCCAGTAATCACCGGCGGGCAGGTAGCCGCTGCCGAAGTAGACCGGGCTCGGACCGGTGCCATAAGGTGTCAGGATGCCCATGATGCCCAGCGTCAGGGCCAGCATCAGCGCAAAGGACTCCATTGGCAGGCCGGGAATGGTCGAGCCGACGCTGAGCATGACCGGAAGCATTGCCGTCGTATGGGCGGTGACGCTGGCGAACATGTAGTGCGTGAAATAGAAGACCAGCACCAGCGTTACCGCAGCCGTCATCGGCGACAGGCCGCTCATGTGGCTTGCCATGGTGTCGGCAAACCATTTGACGAAGCCGGTCCGGCTCAGGCCGTCGGCCAGCGCGATCAGCGTTGCAAACCAGGCCAGGGTATTCCACGCCTGCTTGTTGGACAGCATGTCATCCCAGGTCACGACACCGGTCACCAGCATCAGGGCAATCACCATCAGCGCCGCGGTGGTCGCGTTGACGTGCTTGTCCCCGAAGATCCACAGCGCCAGCGCGATCAGCACCAGCAGGGCAAGCAGCAGCTCGCGCCGGTTTGGCGGGCCCATCTTCTGCAGTTCCTGCGCCGCCCAGGCCGGCACCTCGGTGCCTTGCTTCACTTCCGGCGGATACAGCAGGTATGCGAGCAGCGGCACGGCCAGCAACAACACGATGCCTGCCGGCGCGAAGGCCATGAACCACCGCATCCAGCTCAGGTCGACCTGGACCGTCTTGCGGATCAGCTCGGCGGCGAGCAGGTTGGGCGCCAGCGCGGTGAGGAACATCGAACTGGTTACGCACGTGCTGGCAATCGCGGTCCACATGATGTACGAGCCGATCCGCCGCGCCGACGGATCGTTCGGCTTCGAGTCATAGAGCGGCGGCAGGTTGCGGATGACGGGAAAGATCGTGCCGCCGCTGCGCGCGGTATTGGAAGGGGTGAACGGCGCCAGCAGTGCGTCGGCCATCATCACCGCATAGCCCAGCGTCAGCGTCCTGCGCCCCATGGCCCGCACCAGCAAGAGGGCGATGCGCCGGCCCAGCCCGGTCTTTTCGTATCCGAGCGCGAACATGAAGGCGCCGAAGATCAGCCACACCGTGCTGTTGGCGAATCCGGAAAGTGCCCACGCCAGGGCCGCGTTCGCAGGATTGAAGCCTGGCATTGCGAGTTGCTCGGGGCTGTAGAACACCCATTCGCACAGCACCGTCACCAGCGTTACCGCCAGCAGGCCGATGGCGGCGCCGGGCAGCGGCTCGAGCATCAGCCCGACGATGACGCCCACGAAGATCGCGAAGTATAGCCACGTGTGCAGCGCAAGTCCCTCTGGCGCCGGGATCACGGCGACTACGATCGCTGCAATGACGGGCGCAAGCGCCTTCAGCCAGGTTTCCATTACGGCTCCCTTAGGCAAAGACCTTCGGTGTGCTATGGTTTTATATGACCTTTTCGACCCTGGCGCCAGTGTGAAGTGGGCGCCGCCGATTCCACGGGGCATGCGATGGTACGTCTGAGCATCGAAGGGCGGCAGATCGAAGCACCGGCGAACTGCTCCATCCTGCAGGCCTTCCTGCACGCGGGGGAAACGCTGGTCGAAGGCGTGGGATGCATGGGCCAGGGCGTGTGCGGCTCGTGCCGGGTCATGGTGCGGCGCAGCGGCGAGCAGGACGTGCGCACGGCGCTGGCGTGCGAGACGCTCGTCGAAGACGGCATGCAGGTCGCGTTCCTGGACTACTTTACGGCGACGGAGCGGCACGTCTACCGCATGGAAGAGATCGGCGAGAGCTGGGATGCACTGCGGACGATCGCCACCACCTTCCCCGAGGCCGCGCATTGCCGCCACTGCAGCGGATGCGACCGCGCCTGCCCGAAGCAACTCGAGGTCCAGCAGGGGGTGCAGCTCGCCGTCGAAGGCAAGCTCACCGCTGCCAGCCAGGTCTTCGACGAATGCGTCATGTGCAACCTCTGCACGCTGGCCTGCCCGGAACACATCCGCCCCAATCATCTCGGCCTGTTCGTGCGGCGCATGATCGCGGCGCAGACACTGCGGCCCGCCAACCTGATGCTGCGCCTGCAGCAGATCGAAAGCGGGGCGATGACGATCGACTTCGACGCGCCCGGCGCACAGCCGCCGCGCTGACGGAGGCACACGACCATGCCGACCGGCATCCCCTACGACGAAGCGCGCCGGCGCTACCGGCCCGGTGTGGCCGCGCCGATGCGCAGCGACGAGACCAACGTTGACGCCCTGCTCAAGGCCTATCACCCTGACCACGGGCCCAATGCGCGCGTCGCACTGGCCGTCGGCGTGAACCGCGGCGAACCCTGCCAGCCGGATCTCGCGCGCTGCCTGCAGGCTAACGCGCTGATCGACGATGTCGACATCGCCGGTGCGCAGCTGGTCTCCACCGATGTGCTGATCATCGGCGGCGGCGGGGGCGGCTGCGCGGCGGCACTGACCGCCGCCGGGCAGGGCGCGCAGGTGATCCTTGCCACCAAGCTGCGTCTTGGCGACAGCAATACCGTGATGGCCGAGGGCGGCATCCAGGCGGCCATCGGCGAGGATGACAGTCCCCAGCTTCACTTCGAGGACACCCTGCGCGCGGGGCATTTCCGCGGCGAGCCCGAGCTTGTCGCGCAGATGGTGATGGACGGGCCCGACGTGATCCGCTGGCTGATCCGGCTGGGCATGATGTTCGACCAGGAAGAAGACCGGCCCTTTGGCGGCAACCTGCTGCGCAAGAAGCCGGGCGGGGCGTCGGCCGCGCGCATCCTGTCCTATCGGGACTACACCGGGCTGGAGATGATGCGCGTGCTGCGCGAGGCGGTGGACCTGGAGCCCGGGGTTGCAGTGTGGAACCGCTGCCCCGCGGTCGAGCTGCTGTCCGACGAGCGCGGCCGCTGTGCCGGCGCCGTGATCTACAACCTCGAATGGCGCACCTTCATGCTGGTGCGCGCGCGTGCCGTGATTCTCGCCACCGGCGGGGCGGGGCGGCTGCACCTGAACAGCTTCCCCACGTCCAATCACTACGGCGCGACCGCGGACGGCCTGGTGCTTGCCTATCGGCTCGGCGCGCGGCTGCGCGAGCTCGATTCGTTCCAGTACCACCCCACCGGCATCGCCTACCCGCCGCACCTGGCGGGCGGCCTGATCTCGGAAGCGGCGCGCTCGGCCGGCGCACGGCTGATCAACGGCGAGGGCGAGCGCTTCGTCGATGAGCTCAAGCCGCGCGACATTGTGGCCTCCGCGATCCTGCGCGAATGCGCGCAGGGCCGCGGCATCGAGCGGGGCGGGCAGGTCGGGGTCTTCCTCGACACGCCGACGCTGGAAATGGAGAACCCCGGCATCCTGGCCAAGCGCCTGGTCACGCTGCGCCATCTCGCGCACAAGTGCGGGCAGGACGCGGCGCAGGAGCCTTTCCTGGTCTATCCGACCCTGCATTACCAGAATGGTGGCGTTGCCATCGACAAGGACGGCGCGACCAGCGTGCCGGGACTTTACTGCGTGGGCGAGGTCACGGGCGGCATCCACGGGCGCAACCGGCTGATGGGCAACGCGCTGCTCGACATCCTGAGCATGGGCCGGCGTGCCGGAGTTAGCGCGGCACAGGCAGGGCGCGGCGCGATGGCCGTGCGCGCCGGCATCGGCCACGTGCATGCGTGGCAGCGGGAACTGACGGTCGCCGGGCTGCCGCTGCATGTCAAGGCACCGCAGCTGTTCCCCGGCTACGCGCATTTCGACCTGCGTGTCGATGCCGGATTGGGCGCCGGCGTACGGGGCCGCACGGTCGGCGGCACGCGGTGAGCGATCGACGGAGCGCGCGATGGAACCCCTGAATCAGGTACTCCTCAACAAGGAAATCCGCGTCGGTGCGGACCTGGAGCGCTGGCTTGCGCGGGGCGGCGGAGAGGGGCTGGCCAGGGCGCTGCGCGATCCGGCCACGATCATCGCCGAAATCGAACAGGCGGACCTGCGCGGCATGGGCGGCGCCGGCTTCGCCACGCATCGCAAATGGGCACCGGTGGCAGCGGCCCCGGATGGCGACAAATACATCATCTGCAATGGCAATGAAGACGAGCCGGGGACGTTCAAGGACCGGTTCCTGCTGGAGCATACGCCGCACCAGGTGATCGAGGGCGCATTGATCGCCGCGGCCGCCACCCGTGCCAACCATGTCGTGCTGTACGTCAATCCGCACCAGCCGCTTGCGCTGGACATGACGCGCCAGGCCGTGCGGCAGTGGCAGGCGCACGCGCAGTTCGCCGAGCTGGCGCAACTGGTAGGCGGGCCGGTATCGCTCGGCGTCGTGCCGAGCTCCGGCTTGTACATCGGCGGCGAGGAAACCGCGGTGATCGCAAGCGTCGAGGGCGGGTTCCCGTTCCCGCGCCGCAAGCCGCCTTTCCCGGCCCAGCACGGCGTGCATGGCGCGCCCACCGTCGTCAACAACACCGAGACGCTGGCCCACGTGCCCGGCATCATGCGCCACGGGGCGCAGTGGTATCGCAGTCTCGGCATCGGCAACGCCGCCGGCACCAAGCTGTATTCATTGTCGGGCGACGTGTTGCGGCCCGGGCTGTATGAGCTGCCGATGGGCACGAGCCTGGAGACGCTGGTGTTCGGGCATGGCGGCGGCATGCTCCAGGGCAAGGAATTCAAGGCGGTCTTCACGGGCGGGCCTTCCAATACCCTGCTGACGAAGCGCGACCTCGACGTGGCACTGGACTTCGATTCCGTGCGGCAGCGGCGCTCGCGGCTGGGGACCGGCGCGATGATCGTGGTGTCGGAAGGCACCAGCATCGTCCGCAAGGTGGCCGAGTACGTGAGCTTCTTCGCCCAGGGTTCGTGCGGCCAGTGCCCGCCATGCAAGGGCGGCACCTTCCAGCTGATGCGCCTGCTCAACCGGATCGATACCGGCCGCGGCGTGCGCGCCGACGTGGAAGCGCTGGAAAACCTGTGCCGCATCCTTCCCGGCAGCGGGCGCTGCGGCCTGATCGACGGCGCCGTGACGGTGGTAGACAGCTCCCTCGACCAGTTCCGGGAAGAATATGAGGCGCTTCTGATGGCATAGCCGCACGAAGCAGGCACGAAGCAGACGTCCGGTGCTTCGCGAGGCCCTGGGCGCGCCGGCCCCCTGGCCACGGCCACCACTGGAAGAGGAGCGTACCACCATGAAGCCCACGCGCATTGCCCTGATTGCCGCTGCCATGCTGTCGCTGGCGGGCTGCACGTACTATGGCTATCCACCCACGGCGGGCGCGCCGGCCAGCTACGATCGTTCGTTCTATGCGGCCGCGGATGCCATGCGCGACCAGGGCCTGGTGATCGCCAATCAGGACGCGATGGCCGGCACGGTCGTCGGCAGCAAAGATGGCGATACCGTCACGGCCACTGTCCGCCAGCAAGGCGACGGCAGCGTGCGGGTGGAGTTCAATGCCGCGAGCACGCGCGATCCAGGCCTGATCGAGCGCGTTTCCCGCAGCTATGACCGCCGCATGGGGCGCTGAAAGGCGCCGCGGCAGGCGTCCGCCATCTGCTGGTGATCCCGGCAGCAATCGCCGCCGGATAATCGCCGCCGGAGGCCGGACGCCACGGGTTTCTCCCGCTTGACAGTGGATGACAGGCTTTTATCATTCCCTGTCACTGTTTCACTCGGCCCTGCCATGTCGTCTCTTGTCCGCGCTGCGGCCCTCACCAACTACAGCGAGGTCGCCCTGGCTGCCGGGCTGGATCCGGTGCGGATGCTCCTTGACGCGGGCCTGAGCCCGAGCGTCCTGCGCGAGCCGGACCTGATGATCCCGGGCGAGCGCGTCGGGCGGCTGCTGCAGGCGTCCGCGACCCTGTCGGGCAATGAAAGTTTCGGCCTGTGCATGGCCGAGTCGCGCCTGCTGTCCAACCTCGGGCCGGTAGGATTGCTGATCCGCGACCAGGCGACCCTGCGCGACTCGCTGCGCGTCCTGATGCGCTATCAGACCCTGCTCAACAGTGCGCTCTCGCTGGCGGTCGAGGAATGCGACGGGCTGGTGATCATCCGCGAGGCGGTCATCGCCGGCAACGCCCATCAGCCCACGCGCCAAAGGGCGGAGCTCGCACTCGGGGTCATCGTGCGATTGATCCGGCAGCTGCTGGGACCGGACTGGGAACCGCGGCGCGTCTGCTTCGAACATCCCGCGCCACGCGACCTCGGTACGCACCAGCGGTTTTTCGGACCTTGCATCGAATTCGACCATGAATTCAACTGCATTATCTGCACGAAGGCCGATCTCGACGCCCGCAATCCCTCCGCCGATCCCGCCATGGCGCGCTACGCGCAACAGCTGGTGGATGCCTTTGCCATTTCCCGGCAAGTGACCATGCTCGATGACGTGCGGCGCATCATCCCGTTGCTGCTGCCCGGCGGGCGCTGCACCATCGAGCAGGTGGCGGACCACCTGGGCGTGGTGTGCCGCACGGTCCAGCGCCGGCTGGCGGAAGAAGGGCAGAGCTTTTCGTCGATCGTCAATGACATCCGCACGGAACTCGCCGCGCGCCATGTCCTGGAGAGCGATCGCCCGTTGACCGAGGTGGCGACCCTGCTCGGTTTCTCCGCGCCAAGCGGATTCTCGCGCTGGTATCACGCGCAATTTGGCTGCAGTCCCAAGGAGAGCAGGGCGGCGCGGGGCGCAATGCGCCGGCCGGCCGGTTCCCTGCAAGCCAACACCTAGCACCGCGGGAAGCCATGCCAGATGCGACGTTCCGGCTGCCGGCGGCGACCTGGCCGCTGCCGGCACGAGTTCCGTGTGCGCGAGCTTGTCTACTTGCCTCGCCGGCTTTTGCGGCCAGGGAAGAGGAGGGCTGCGAGCAATAGAGTGCCGACGGTCAGGATGAGAATGTCTTGCATGCCTATGCCTCCCATGAAGATGCCCGATCGAGCGGCCCAATTTAACCGCTCCCCTGTCGCAAGGCTATCCGGCTTTGTCCGACAGGCAATCTTCGTGGGAAATGCCGGTAACTCCGTCCAAATGAAACAGATGTAATCGAATGTAAGTGCCGCGATTTACGCGGGCATTTGGCAACAGACGGGTTCCGGTGCTTTGGTACGATCCCGCTCTTTCCGCCAAGCTTCCCGCCGTCGTGAATCGCCGCCCTGTATCGTTGTTTCGAGATTTCTGCGCACGGTGGCTCATCCGCATCCGACCCTTGGCCGTTGCCAGCATCCTGACAGCCAGGCGCGCCTTCAGCGGCGCACTGCGCCGCCTTCGCCGCCCGACGCGACGAGGCATCTTGCTGACCCTTGCCGCAGTGCCTGCGCTGTCGCTGCTGTACGTGCTCGCGCTCGTGCCGTTTACACCAAGTCTCGGCGACATTCGGAAAGCTCGCATCGACCGCCCGGCGATCATCGTGTCCGCCGATGGCAGGGTGCTCGACGAGTTCAAGCCGGTCAATCGCGAGTGGGTGTCGCTCAGGCAGATCTCGCCGTACGTGCTGGACGCATTGATCGCAACCGAGGATCACCGGTTCTACGAGCATCACGGCATTGACTGGCTGCGCATGGCGGCGGCTGCGCTGCATACGTTGTCCGGCGAACGCCAGGGCGGTTCGACGATCACGCAGC
Source organism: Cupriavidus sp. L7L (assembly GCF_004353535.1). Lineage (NCBI taxonomy): Bacteria > Pseudomonadati > Pseudomonadota > Betaproteobacteria > Burkholderiales > Burkholderiaceae > Cupriavidus > Cupriavidus sp. L7L. Next base: position 15,928 of record NZ_SMNY01000131.1, on the reverse strand, counting down.
AGCTCGCGCGCAACCTGTACCCCGACCAGGTTGGCCGCGCGCCGACCCTCGCGCGCAAAGTCAGGGAGGCGATAACGGCGCTCAAGATCGAAGCCGTGTACAGCAAGGACCAGGTCCTCGAGACGTACCTGAACAATGTGCCGTTCCTGTACAACGCCTACGGCGTGGAAATGGCGGCGCGCACCTACTTCGGCAAATCGGCCCAACAGCTCGATATCCTCGAAGGCGCGACACTTGTCGGCATGCTGAAGGCCAACAGCACTTACAACCCCGTGTTGAATCCGTCGCGCGCCGTGCAGCGGCGAAACACTGTGCTTGGGCAGATGAGCAAGCACGGGAAGCTCAGACCCAATGCCCATATCTGGCTGAGCCGGCAACCGCTCAGGGTCAATTTCGCGGTGCAGCCCGCGCCGAGAAGCGCAGCACCGCACTTTTCCGTGCAGTTGCGCAAATGGCTGATCGCATGGGCCGAGCGCAATGGCTACAACATCTACGCCGACGGACTGGTCGTGCGCACGACCATAGATTTCCGGCTGCAGGCCATGGCGTTGCAGGCGGTGGACTGGCAGGCCAGCCAGCTGCAATGGATTGCGAACGAGGCCTGGAGCGAACGCCGGGGCTGTGGGCCGGACAACGACCTGTTCCGGACGTTCATGCGGCAAACGCCGGAATACCGCACCGCACGCGATGCGGGTCGGTCGGATGAGATGGCGCTCAGGAGGCTAGGCAGGAACCCGGCGCTTGTCCGTGACCTCTGCCGAAGCAAGACCCAGGTCCAGGCGGGATTCATCGCGATCGATCCGCGCAACGGCGATATCAAGGCATGGGTCGGTAGTCGTGATTTCACTGACGCGCCGTTCGATCACGTGCAGCAGGCCCGGCGCCAGCCCGGGTCTACGTTCAAGCCCTTCGTCTACGGAGCGGCGTTCGCGGATGGAGCCCGCCCGGACGATACGCTCGTAGACCGCAGCGTTGCCATTCCACTGCGCGGGCAGGCGATGTGGCGGCCTTCCGATGCGGAGCCGCCAACTGGCCGGCCGGTCACGCTGCGCGACGCGCTGGTGTACTCGCGTAATCGCGTCACGGCGCAACTCATGCAGGAGACGCGGCCCGAGAAGGTCGCGCGCCTTGCGCACGCGATGGGTGTGCGAGAAAGCGCGCTCGAACGGGTACCGTCGCTCGCGCTGGGCACGAGCCCGGTCACGCTCAAGGAAATGGTCTCGGCTTACAGCACGATTGCCAACCGCGGCGCCTATGTCGAGCCGCGCATGGTCACCCGCATCGAGGATCACGAGGGCAAGGTGCTCGCCGAATTTAAGAGCGCATCGCCGGAGCAGGCACTACCCGCAGGCGCAGCGCAAACACTCGTCGACGTGATGCGCGACGTCGTGGTCCGGGGCACCGGAGCGCAGATCCGGACGCGCTTCGGCATTCGCGCCGACGTGGCGGGCAAGACGGGCACGACGCAGGACAATGCCGACGGCTGGTTCATCCTGATGCATCCCCAACTGGTCGCGGGAGCCTGGGTGGGCTTCGATGATGGACGTGTGACGCTCGGCGACTACTGGGGGCAGGGCGCGCGCAGCGCCCTGCCGATGGTGGGCGCGTTCTACGACATGGCGCTGCGCGCACGAGTGGTCGACCCGGAGGCGCGCTTCAGTCCCGAGACCCGGGCGTCTCGTAAAGTCCATACGGCCCATACGGCCCATACGGTCCATACGCCGCAGCATCGGCGCTTCCTGTTCTGGGGCGACTGAAGAGGCTTGGCGCCAATCGCTTTCCGGCATGGCTAACTGCCAACGACGGCAGCCTCGTCCGCACGCCGCCTGCGCCGCGACCGGAACACCTTGTGCGCAGAGGCAGCCAGCCGGTCCCAATGGTGGCGCCAGGATGGGCGCGTCGCGGTACCGGTCGAACGGCCCGGCTGCGCTGGCTCCATATCTGCCTGCGCTTCTGCCTGCGCTTCTGCCCGCCCTTCTGCCTGCGATAAAGGCTGTACCAGGATGGCGTACCGGCTGTACTGGGCCAGCAACTCATCCCGACTAACCTCCTGTTCACCACCGCCCCAACCCGGCAGCGCGACCAGCAGCCGTCCGTGCTCGCGGCGCTCCAGCAGTACGCACGGTCTGCGCTTGTGTAGCAGCAGGATTACCGGTAGTACGCGGTCAGGGATCGTGTCCAACTCCATCTCCGCGAGCCGCGTCGACAAGCCCGCGTGCGCCGCCGCGTCGCCTAGCTGCGGCAACGTGAAGCGGTGTGGCAGCCCTTTCAGGACGCCCTTCGGTATTGGCCGCTGCCATACCCGGTTGAGCAGCAACAGGCAGCCCAGCAGCGGATCATCCGCGCCCGTCAGACGTTCCCTGCCCGCGGGCGGCTCGCGGGGGCCGGCCATGGCGTCGCACTGGGAACTGCCGGGCCACACAATGGGTGTTGTCCAGGGTGGCGCGACACGTGACGCCTTGGGCCGCTTCTGGGTCGACCTTGGCGTCGGTGTTCCAACTGGTTCAGGCGCCTCGCACAATAGAAGCTCGGCAGGCTCGTGCGGCCCGCACGGGTTCCACTCACCCATGATTCCCCCCGGTTTCAGTGGTGTGGCAGTTTCATGCAAGCGTAGTGCACTAGGACACCCGTTCCCATCGTTCAGACAGGGGACTTCGAGGCTGATTCGGCTTTGAAACATCGCCTGGATCATGCACGCCGGGCCAGTGCCGCCAAACCGCGAGGACAAGTGGGCAGAACAAGCCGAAATCCTTGCCGCAGGCCGGGGCGGCCGGTGTGTTGATGACACCCACGTTTCATTTTCCGAACATCCTTTCGGGGGAGTCTGTCCTTGGCTTGCCAATGCGCGGTCCCGGGCGGAATAAAGCTCCCGCTTTCGCGGGGTAGACAGCGTGTGCACGCAACCTGTGCCCGAACTCGCGATAGTGGCCTCGATGACCCGAAAAGCCTTGTACGTAAAGGCTTTGTGGGAATCCGCGAGGCCCGTCGACCGGCCGCATGCAATGGCCATCGTGCGCTCCGGCAACCGCCTCCGACCCGGTCCGATGCACGGCGACCGGACGCTGCAGACGCTCCTGGCGCGTACCCGGCGCTCGTCCATAGGAGCGATTTTTCTTTCCAATTCCGCCAGCTAGATTGAACGCATCGTTGGCGTCAGCGCAAGCGATCGGATCTCAATGTAGCTAAAAAAAGCCGGGAAAAAGGGGGTATTCATGAAACGCATCCACATGAGGCTCGCAGCGGTACCGTTTGCCTGTCTGATTTTCACGGTGGCCGGTTGCGGAGGAGGCGGGGGCGACTCGGCCCCCGCCAGCACCGATTCCGCCGCGACAACGACGGGCAACACCGGGCCGTCCACGTCCACGAACGCGCCAGCGCCAGCCGACGCGGGCAGCGCCATGCTGTCCGGTACCACTGACCCCGGGCCCGAAATCGGCAAGGACGGGGACTATTACCTGAATACCGCGACCTGGATGCTGTTCGGGCCCAAGGCAAACGGCGCGTGGCCGGCGGGGGTGTCGATCGCAGGGCCGGCGGGCGGGAGCGGCGCCCAGGGCAACACCGGCACCGGTGGCAATACGGGCCTGGCGGGCAATACCATCCTGTCCGGCTCCACCGATCCGACTGACGGCGTCGGCAACAATGGCGACTACTACATCAACACTTCGACCTCGACCCTGTTCGGGCCGAAGGCGGACGGCACCTGGCCGCCGGGTGTTCCGCTGGGTGGCGGCACCGGATCGTCGGGCCCCGGCGGCGGCACCGTGCTGACCGGCGCGGGGGCTCCGGACAACAGCGTCGGCAACAATGGCGATTTCTATCTCGATACCAACACCTGGACGCTGTACGGGCCCAAGGCCAACGACCAGTGGCCGGCGGGGGTGTCGCTGGTGGGGCAGTCAGGCAGCGGCGGGACCGGCGGCACGGGCGGTACCGGTGGCGGCACGGTCGGCAATGGCGGCCACATCCTGTACGGCAGCGGTGCGCCGACCGACAGCATCGGCGCCGATGGCGATTTCTATTTCGATACCTCGACTTCGACGATGTACGGGCCGAAGCAGGACGGCAAGTGGCCGACCACCGGCGTGACGATGACGACGTCGACTGTGTACAACGGCAATTTCAACGTACCGGACACGCTTACCCGCGGCCATTACGTCATGACCGGCGCCGGCGGTGCGGTGCCACGGCCGTCAGACTTCGGTGTCGTGATTCCATATGACTGCACCCGCGTCACGCTCACTGCCAGCACGCTTGGCAAGGTGCAGGGATCGCTGGACATCTCGGTGTACAAGGTGACGGGGGCGGGCGTTACAGCGAGCCTGTCGGAGGTTGGCAGCCTGAGTTGCAAGGTGACCAACGGCCTGCAGAACTGCACCCGGGAGGTGGCCGCCGGAACCGTTCTCCACAACGACAAGCTGCAGGTCCAGGTGGACACCAACCAGGCCACCGACTGGGGCGGACTGGCCGTCAACCTCGCCTGCGCCAAGTAGCTGGCTGGATCAGGCGCGTCCCGTGGCCGGGCATCGAATTGCCCGGCCACGTAGGCGCGGCTTGCCATATTGCGGGCCCAGACCAGGCTCAAAGCGATGGGACAGCGGTCATGACCGCAATCAGCAGGCCGAGTGCGATGCGATACCAGGCAAATGCCTGCAGCGAATGTCGCGCGACAAGGCGGATCATCGCATTGACGACAAACAGCGCCGAGATGAACGCCGCGGTAAAGCCGGCGGCAATGGCCCAGAGGTCTGCCATGCTGAGCAAATGGTAGTGCCGCATGGCGTCGTAGCTGGCGGCGCCCAGCATGGTGGGGATGGCGAGAAAGAACGAGAACTCGGTGGCGGCTTGCCGCGACACGCCCGACAGCATGCCTCCGATGATGGTGGCGCCCGAGCGGGACGTGCCGGGGATCATGGCCACGCACTGTGCGAAGCCGATGCCGATGGCTTGCTTCCAGCCGAAATCTTCGATGGTGTGAATGCGAGGCACTGCCCTGCGCCGCTCCACCCAGAGAATGACCAGGCCGCCCACGATCAACGCAGCCGCGACGACAGGGGGATGGAAGAGCCGGTGCTTGATGGGCCCGATGAGCAGTGCGCCGATGACCGCTGCAGGCAGGAAGGCGACCAGCACCGCCGTGGCAAAGCGCAGCGCCTCCGGATCCCTTCGGACCACGCCCTCGCACAGGTGCGTGATTTTGGCACGGTACAGCCAGCACACGGCCAGGATGGCGCCGAGCTGGATCACCACGTCGAACACGCGCGCCTCGCTGGACGCAAAGTCGATCCAGTCTCCGACCAGAATCAGGTGCCCGGTGCTCGATACGGGCAGGAATTCCGTCAAGCCCTCGAGAATGCCGAGAAAGAACGCCTTGCCCACGTGGATCCAGTCAATCATGTGGCTGCTGCCTCTCTGGTTGCGTTGCTGAGATTACAAGCGGGCATATGAGCCACCGCCGCCGTAAGCAAACAATGGATCAGGCCGAACCGTCTCGTAGTCCCGGATGCGCATCGCGATGCTGGTGTACGCGTGGACGTATTCTTCGAGCGCTGCCTTCGGGTTCCTGCCGATCACATCGTAGATGGCTTCGGCGAACTCGGAGTCGGTCCAGACCGTTCCCGCGTGGGCAATGACCTCAGCCATCGCGCGGTAGAACCTGCCCTCATCGACAGGGTGTGCGCTGTACCAGGACTGATGAGTGAGCCACTGCCTGAGCGCCTTGGCAATTTCGCTTTGTGCAGACATCCGGGTGTTTCCAGTATGCTCGGGCGGAGCGAGGATCATCGCGTCTGCTTCTAGGCAATCACGCTGTCAGAGTAAAGGCAGCCACGCCGCTCCAGGTAGCTGCGGAACTCTGCGCCGGTTTCATGGTGCTTGAGCGCATAATCGACCGTCGCCTTCAGGTAGCCCAACTTGCTGCCGCAGTCGTAGCGCGTGCCCTGGTAACGGTAGGCCAGCACCTGTTCTTGGCTCAGCAGCGACTGGATCGCATCGGTCAGCTGGAACTCGCCGCCGGCGCCGGGCTTCAGTGCGCGCAGGTGGTCGAAGATGCGCGGCGTCAGGATGTAGCGGCCGACCACGCCCAGATTCGAAGGGGCCTCTTCCGGCGCGGGCTTCTCGACGATGCCCGATACCTTGATCACGCCTTCGCCCCATTCACGGCCTTCGACCACGCCGTAGGAGCGGCTCTGCTCGGGCAAGATCTCTTCGACCCCGAGCACCGAGCAGTTGTAGTGGTTGTAGGCATCCACCATCTGTTTCATCACTGGCGGGTTGCCGTCGATCAGGTCATCGGCCAGCATGATCGCGAACGGCGTGTTGCCAACCAGCTTGGCCGCGCACAGTACCGCATGGCCCAGTCCAAGCGCCTCGGACTGGCGCACGTAGTAGCACTCCACGTTGGCCGGCTTGATCGAGCGCACTACGTCCAGCAGTGCCCGCTTGTTCTTGGCCTCGAGTTCCACCTCCAGTTCGAACGCCTTGTCGAAATGGTCCTCGATGGCGCGCTTGGAACCTGCCGTTCACGGTGTTCCTCGGCAAGCTCAGGTCTGCCGGCGCGCTGAGCCAGGCGCAGGTTGACGCTCTCACGCCAACTGCCACCAGCACGTTCCCCGTGACGTTTGCCACAACCACCGGTGCCCAGGGCAGGGATGTGAAGGTGGGCATGCTGGTCAACGGCGACGTGGAATTCGCCAAGACGGCATTGGTGAAGACCGACGCCGAGATGGTGGTCGGTGACGGCCTCAAGACCACGGTGACGCTGAACCCGTGACCGGCGCGTAGCGGTGCCTTCCGCCCGGATGGGGAAGGCCAGGCCGCCCGGTCATCCGAACGCGTGTCTCAAGGCCGCGCCGCGGGTGACCGGGCTTTTTTGTGTCTGTGTCGGGCATCTCGCAGGAGCGCGCGACGCATGAGGCTCGCCCAGTGGCCTCGGAGTCTTCTATGCAGCTGATTCGCAAGCGCCGGCTGGACCACGCCTGCGCCCTGATGCTGGGCCTGTCGTGCGTGGGCACGGCCAGTGCCGCGCCCGACGATGTGTTCATGCAGGCCGAGCCCGCCACCGGGGAGTTCACCTCGGTGCGGGTGGAGGCCAGCTACGACATGGTCGATCGCACTGTCGATGTCTTCAACCTGCGCGGGCGGCAAGGACCGGTGTCGGACAACGCCGGCGACTATCGCGGCGGCAAGCTGATGCTCGGCTACAAGTTCTCGCCGCACTGGTCGGGGTCGGCCACCTACTGGCGCCGTGGCATCGATTACGGGCAAGACCACAACCAGATCGATACCTGGATGCTGGCGATGCACTACGACCCGCTCGCCGAGGCCGGTGCTCGCGATCGCATCATGCTGCGTTTCTCGCTATGGGGAGACCACTCCGGCAGCCTGAACCGCTCGTCGCCGGTGATGGTCCGCAATACGACGTTCAACAGCCTCACCGTGACTAACGCCAATGACGTCCAGGCGCAGGCCGACGTCATCTTCTCCGGCGAGCTGACCGAGCGCAACCAGCTCACCGGCTTCATCGGCCTCGGCATCAGCCGCGTGTCGATCGGCAGCATCAATACCCGCCTGCAGCGAGGCAACTGCAACTTCAATGTCGCTATCGGCTCCGACAATCTCGCCAATGGCCAGCTGGCCGCGCCATGCAACGTGGGCAACGTTACCCTGCAGTCGGCGTCGTTCTCGGTCGACGCCAGCCAGTTCGGGCTGAACTTCAACGATGATTTCAACTATACAGCCGGCTATCTGAACCTGGGCGGGTCATGGCGCTGGAAATACGAGCGCTTCGCGGCGCGGCTCGGATACCAGTTCCAATACCTGCTGCGCAGCAATGTCGACAGCCGCACGCAAAGCTACGGTAATTCGCCAATCCGCTCCAACCACACGCTGGGCCTGGAGCTCTCGTATGCGGTGGTGAAGAACGTGGAAGTGTTCCTGCGCGGCCAGGCGTCGCTGTACAACTTCGTCGGCACCATCCCGTTCCTCTATAACGCGACGACCGCGGGCAAGCTGGATCGCTACTACGGCTACGGCTCGATCGGCATTCGTTTCTCCGGGTTCTGAGTTTGTGAAGCAGGTCACGGTTTTCTATCCCCTCGGGTGAGGGGATAGAAAACGCAATCCCAGGAATATTGCATCGCAGCAAATCACTTATGTCAGACCTTAGAAGATTGAAATTCCTAAATGGGTGAGGCTGGGTTAGAATTAATTCAATCGAAAAAATCTATATAGCTCTATTCAGTTTTGCTAAAGTCGCCGGGCGCGCGTTCAGATAAATATCATTTTTATCTTCGGCGTAAATCATCGCCAAGCGTGCGATGCCAGGGAAGGCGTTTTTCCTCCATGGCAGAAGTTCAAACAAGGATGGGAATAATCCTGTGTTACAGGATGACGTGGGCTCACCGTATTTCCTCGAACCCGCGACTGCGTTCGGCGCCCCGCCTGACCGGATTTTGTGTCAGGTGGGCATCGGAGGCGGGTTCCAGCCTGAACCATCATTAAAACAAGCAGATCCGGGCATTTGAAAAGACCCGGTCGGCGCGAGGATGTCGCATGCGGCGGCACACTGAATTCCTCGCACCGTACCTGCCAATAACGATTTGCGAAAGACCACGGCAGCACGCGCGCCACAGAGGCCGCGGCATGCCGCGGCATTGTCTGTCGGGGGTCCCACCAAGCAGCAAGGGATAGTATGCAGCATTCAAAGGTATTCGCGCGTCCGGACCTGGATCGTTATTTTGCCTCCTACGTTGGGATGGAAGGCGGAAATCCGAAGGCTCCGGTCTGGATATGCGACAGAAGCCCAGCCTGCTCCGAGCCACTCGTCGCACCGCTACAGCCGCGTATGGCACCGCCGGCCTGGGACGCCGTGTTCCGCCACCAGTACCGGGAAGACATGGGCAAGTGGTTCGGCCATCAGTGCATGGCGCGCATCATGGCGGCCGCGCGGGCCGAGGCGATGCGCGTCCGGCTCGGGGACAACGACTGGGAGCAATACTACCGGCGCCATCTCTACTCGCCGAGGGGCGCAGAGTTCCGGCTCAGCCTGTTTCCGCTGCCTGCCCATGTCGACGGACGAACGACGTGGTCCAAGGCGTTCCGGGGCCAGCCTGAACTGATCCCGCAGTCGCGCTACCTGGATCTGTGCCGGCATGGCGAACGTTTCCGGTTTCTCGCAAAGACACGCGCCCGCTGGCGCCCGAAGGTCGTCATTTGCCTGAGCCATCGCCATGCCGACGAATACATCGAAGCCTTCTCGCTAGGCGGGCTCGCCAGCGAGGAGCATGCACTCCAGCCGGCAGACCAGGTCAGGCGCCTGCGCCTCTTCACCAAGGACGGGACGACGTGGATCATCTGCCCGGCAATCGGCGGTAGCGCCGGGATGACGTCGCAGGTTCAACTCGATGCGTTCGGAAAGTTTCTGGGCATGCGGCTGGCGGAGAGCGACTTCAAGCACTGCGCCGAGCTCGATGCCGTCGACGATGGAGCGCCGGCCAGGGCGGAGCGCCTGCCGGAGCGCTGCGAGACGAGGAGGCTGCCTGCCGAAGCGGGTGGTAGTCGTCCGGTGGAACGTGTCCGGCCAATGTTTCCGGCTAATGAACCCGCGCGAGCGGGAAATTGCGAATCCCTCGTCTAGTGCCACCCAAAAAACTGATGTAAAAAACTTTCAATTTTCCCGAGTCAAAATACTTGAGACAATTCGCAATCTTCATTCATTGTATTTCCCATTGAAGGCACCGTTAGCGCGGTGTCTTTTTTTTTGCGTGGAGGGTGGAACGCAGTCGGGCGACGCGGCGCTGGCGGCAGGCCGGCATGCGCCGGCCTGCACGGCCTCAATCAGCCGTGATGTTGTTGGCCTTCACCACCTCGCCCCACATCTTGTAGTGGGTGCGGGTCAGCGTTGCGAGCTGCTCGGGCGTGCCGCCGCCGGGCTCGTCGCCGCGGTCGACGATGCTCTTGACGACGGCAGGGTCCTTCAGCGCCGTATTCAACGCGCCGTTGGCCTTCTTGACGATGTCGGGGCTCAGGCCCGGCGGCCCGTACAGGCCGATGAACGAGATGATGGTGAAGTCCTTGATGCCGCTCTCGGTGGCCGTCGGTACATCCGGGATCATGGCCACGCGCTTGGGTCCGGTGACCATCAGCGGCCGCAGCTGGCCCGACTTGATGAAGGGCGCGACGACCGAGGTTGCATCGAACATCGCATCCAGGCGCCCGGCCATCAGGTCGACCATCGCCGGGCTGCTGCCCTTGTAAGGCACGTGGTTCATTTTGGGGCCGCCCATGCGCTCGCGCAGCAGCTCCATCGTGACATGCGGCAATGCGCCGGTGCCGCCCGAGCCATAGTCGATGGTCTTGCCGGACTTGTCCCGCGCCTTTACCTCCTCGACAAACTGCGCGTACGTCTTGATGGGCGAACTGGCGGGCACGACCAGGACCAGCGGCGACTGCAGCATCACGCCGATCGGCGTCAGCTTCTGCGGGTCGACGATGCCGAGCTTGGTGTAGACGTGCGGCATGATCGTCATCGAGCCGTTGCCTACCAGCAGCTTATTCCCGTCCGGCGCCGCGCGCATGACCTCAATGGAGGCGATATTGCCATTCACACCGGCCTTGTTGTCGATGACAAACGGCTGGCCGAGCGAACTCTGCAGGCCGTTAAGCAGCGCACGTCCCGCGAAGTCGGTCTGGCCGCCGGGCGGGAAGCCGACCAGCAGTGTCACCGGCTTGGTCGGCCAGGTGGTCTGTGCCCAGGCGGCCGTCGTCGCCAGCGCGCCAAGGCCGAGCGCAGCGACGCCCAGGATCAACGCGGAACGGCGCGAATTCACGGGCGATTTCTTGGTGATTGTCATGACAGGTCTCCGATTATGTTTTGACAGGGCCGCAGCCCCACGGCGCTTCAGGCCGTCTTTTCCATCGCTTCCCACATCCCGTTGATATAGACCGCGCCGAGTGCCCGGTCATAGAGGCCGTATCCCGGCTTGCCCGTCTCGCCCCAGATCATGCGGCCGTGGTCGGGGCGGAAATAGCCCTGGAAGCCGACGTCGTGGTACGCCTTGACGATCGCGGCGATATCCAGCGAGCCGCAGCTCGACAGGTGGGCGGTTTCCTCGAAGTCGCCTTCCGGCGTGATCTTGACGTTGCGAATATGGGCGAAGTGGATGCGGCCCATGCCGCCGAACTCGCGCACCAGCGCCTCGACGTTGTTCTGCGGGCCGGCGCCAAGCGAGCCCGAGCACAGCGTCAGGCCGTTTGCCGGCGTGTCGACGATCCCGAGGATGCGTGCCAGGTCGTCGCGGTCCTTGACGATGCGCGGCAGCCCGAAAATGGGGCGCGGCGGATCGTCCGGATGAATGGCCATCTTGATCCCGCACTCCTGCGCCACGGGAATGATCGCGTGCAGGAAATGCTCCAGATGCTCCCAGAGCCTGGCTTCGTCGATGCCGCGGTATTCAGCCAGCAGCGACTGCAGCTCACCTGGCTCGTAGCTGGAATCCCAGCCGGGCAGGGCGATGCCCTGGCTGACGTCAACCTGTTCGACCTCCCGCGTGCTGAAGGCGAGGCAGGTCGAGCCGTCATCGAGCTTTTTCGCCAGTTCCGTACGGGTCCAGTCGAATACCGGCATGAAGTTGTAGCAGATGACTTCGATGCCCGCGGCGGCCAGGTTCCTGATGTTCTGCTGGTAGTTCGCGATCAGCCGCTCGCGCGTCGGCTTGCCAAGCTTGATGTCCTCATGGACCGGAACCGATTCCACGACCTTGAACTGCAGCCCCGCCGCCTCGATGGTGGACTTGAGCGCCAGGATCTTGTCCAGTGGCCATACCTCGCCGACGGGTTCGTCGTAGATGGCCGAGACGATGTGGGTCATGCCCGGGATCTGCCGGATGTATTCGAGAGGAATCGGGTCGGACGGGCCAAACCAGCGGAACGACATCTTCATGGGGGGCTTCCTTGGGGCGACTCTGTTGCTGCAGAACAGGGCGGAAAAACCCCGACCTGTGGTGCGAACCGGCGCGTGGCATGGCCCGGAGGCCACGCAGCATTGGTGTACCGGATTGGTTTATTTGGTTCACCAATTATGAACAGGTTGCCCAATTTTGCCGTCATGGTTTACCATGGGATGCATCAGGCACTGCCCGGCCATGCCGCGTTTTTGTGGCGATTGGTCAACCGGTGATGACATTGGGCAGCCGCCGCCTTACCTGCGATGCGACATTCCACCAGCGATCCTGCAACCCGTCCGTCAGTCGAGAACCCGCCAGCGGCCAGCGACCGGTCGTACCTGAGCCTGGCCGGCCAGGTGCAGGCACTGATCGCATCCGGAGAGTTCTCCGCCGGCATGCGGCTGCCGTCCGAACGCACCCTGGCCGAGCGGTTCAGCGTCAGCCGTACCCTGGTGCGCGAGGCAATCATCGCGCTGGAGGTCCAGGGGCTGGTCGAAGTGCGCGGCGGCTCCGGAATCTACGTCTGCGCAGGAGCGCCCGCGCCCGGTCCCGAGCCGTTTGAGATGCCGTGGCGGCCGGGGCCTATCGAATCGCTGCGCGCCCGGGCGCTGATCGAGGCGGAAGTCGCCGGCCTGGCGGCCAGCGAGCGCAAGGACAGCGACCTCGACCGCATGTTCTCGGCCCTGAGCCTGATGCGCGAGCACATGGACGACAAGCAGGCCAACGAGGCGGCGGACCGCCAGTTCCACCTGTGCCTTGCCGAATCGACCGGCAACCGGGTCCTGCTGCATATGGTCGCCGCACTGTGGGATAGCGGGCGCAGCGATCCGCTGTGGAGCAAGATCGAGGAACACTTCCATACCACCGGGCTACGGGAGGCATCGCAGGAAGACCATCAGCGGATCTTCGCGGCGGTGATGGCCCGCGACGCGATGGCGGCGCGGGCGGCAATGCGCAACCACCTGGAGAGGGTGATCAGCGAGTTCACCCAGGCGTGGCGTTGACAGATAGCCCGTTGGGCGTAGTTCGGCTTTTCCACGCCGGGCCGCTCCAGGAGCGGAGGGTGTAAAAGCCGCCGGTCGCGCGGAAAGTCACCTCAGGGCAAGGCGAACCAACCGCACTGACCGGCGTCGCGACGCGTCACACCGCGCGGCGGACCATCAGTTCCTTGATCTTGCCGATGGCCTTGGTCGGATTCAGACCCTTCGGGCACACGTCGACGCAGTTCATGATGCTGTGGCAGCGGAACAGGCGGTACGGGTCGTTCAGGTTGTCCAGGCGCTCATTGGTGGCCTGGTCGCGGCTGTCCGCGATGAAGCGGTAAGCCTGCAGCAGGCCGGCCGGGCCGACGAACTTGTCCGGGTTCCACCAGAACGACGGGCACGACGTCGAGCAGCTGGCGCACAGGATGCACTCGTACAGGCCGTCCAGCTCGTCGCGCTCTTCCGGCGACTGCAGGCGCTCTTTCTCGGGCGGCGGCTCGTCGTTGATCAGGAACGGCTTGATCGAGTTGTACTGCTTGAAGAACTGCGTCATGTCGACGATCAGGTCGCGCACCACCGGCAGCCCGGGCAGCGGACGCAGCACGATGCGGTCCGGCAGCTCGCGCATATTGGTCAGGCAGGCCAGGCCGTTCTTGCCGTTGATGTTCATCGCGTCCGAGCCGCACACGCCTTCGCGGCACGAACGGCGGAACGAGATGGTCTCGTCCAGCTTCTTGAGCTTGACCAGCGCGTCCAGCAGCATGCGCTCGTGGCCGTCGAGCTCGACCTCGTAGGTCTGCATGCGCGGCGCCGCATCCTTGTCCGGATCGTAGCGGTAGACTTCGAAAATACGCTTCATTTCTGTGGGTCCTGTTGTCTCTACGATGCGGTGCTCAGAAGGTACGGGCCTTCGGCGGCACGCTTTCCACCGTCAGCGGTTCCATCTTCACCGGCTTGTAGTCGAGGCGGTTGCCTTCGCTGTAGAACAGCGTGTGCTTGAGCCAGTTCTGGTCGTCGCGGTTGGGGAAGTCGCTGTGCGCGTGGGCGCCGCGCGATTCCTTGCGGGCGGCCGCCGAGATCATGGTGGCCTTGGCCACTTCCACCAGGTTGGCCACTTCCAGGGCCTCCACCAGCGCGGTGTTGAAGACCTTGGACTTGTCCTTCAGGTGGATGTTGTCGGCGCGCTCGGCCACTTCCAGGATGCGCTCGACGCCTTCGTCCATCAGCTTCTGGGTGCGGAACACGCCGGCATGCGACTGCATGTTGCGGCGGATGTCGTTGGCGACGTCCTGGGTGTATTCGCCCGACGACGTGGCCTGCAGCTTGGCCAGGCGCGACATCGCGAGGTCAGCGGCGTCGGCTGGCAGCGGCTTGTGTTCCTTCTGCTTCAGGTTCTGCGCGATGATGTGGTTGCCGGCGGCACGGCCGAACACCACCAGGTCGAGCAGCGAGTTGGTGCCCAGGCGGTTGGCGCCGTGCACCGACACGCACGAGCATTCGCCGATCGCGTAGAAACCATTCAGCACTTCGTTCGGGCTGCCATTCTTCGGCACCACGACCTGGCCGTGGTAGTTCGTCGGGATGCCGCCCATCTGGTAGTGGATGGTCGGGACCACCGGGATCGGTTCCTTGATCGCGTCGACGTTGGCGAACTTCATGCCGATTTCGCGGATCGACGGCAGGCGCTTCATGATGGTCTCGGCGCCGACGTGGGTCAGGTCGAGCAGCACGTAGTCGCCGTTCGGGCCGCAGCCGCGGCCTTCCTTGATTTCCTGGTCCATCGAGCGCGAGACGAAGTCGCGCGGCGCCAGGTCCTTCAGCGTCGGCGCATAGCGTTCCATGAAACGCTCGCCGTCCTTGTTGCGCAGGATCCCGCCTTCGCCACGCACGCCTTCGGTGATCAGCACGCCCGCGCCGGCCACGCCGGTCGGGTGGAACTGCCAGAACTCCATGTCTTCCAGCGGCACGCCCGCGCGTGCGGCCATGCCCAGGCCGTCACCGGTGTTGATGAAGGCGTTGGTCGACGCAGCGTAGATACGGCCGGCACCGCCGGTCGCGAACAGCGTGGTCTTGGCCTCGAGGATGTAGACCTCGCCGGTTTCCATTTCCAGCGCGGTCACGCCCAGCACGTCGCCGTCCTGGTCGCGGATCAGGTCCAGCGCCATCCACTCGACGAAGAAGTGGGTCTTGGCGCGCACGTTGCGCTGGTACAGCGTATGCAGCAGCGCGTGGCCGGTACGGTCCGCCGCGGCGCAGGCGCGCTGCACCGGCTTCTCGCCGTAGTTGGCGGTATGGCCGCCGAACGGGCGCTGGTAAATCGTGCCGTCCGGGTTGCGGTCGAACGGCATGCCGAAGTGCTCGAGTTCGTACACGACCTTCGGCGCTTCCCGGCACATGAACTCGATCGCATCCTGGTCGCCCAGCCAGTCCGAGCCCTTGATGGTGTCGTAGAAGTGATAGTGCCAGTTGTCTTCGCTCATGTTGCCCAGCGAAGCACCGATGCCGCCCTGCGCCGCCACGGTGTGCGAGCGGGTCGGGAACACCTTGGACAGCACGGCCACGTTCAGGCCGGCTTCCGCGAGCTGGAGGGATGCGCGCATCCCGGCGCCGCCAGCACCGACGATGACCACGTCAAAGCGGCGACGCGGCAATCCAGTCTTGACTGCGACCATTTATTACACCCTCCAGAGAATCTGAGCAGCGTAGCCCGCGCAACCGACGAGCCACAGAATCGTAAGAACTTGCAGCACCAGGCGCACCGCCATCGGCTTCACATAGTCCATCCAGATGTCGCGCACGCCGATCCAGGCGTGATACAGCAGCGACAGGATGGTCAGGAACGTGATGATCTTCATCCACTGGTTGGCGAAGAGCCCTGCCCACGCTTCGTACGAAGCGCCGTTCGACAGCAGGAAGGCAATGGCCAGCACCACGGTGAACACCACCATGATCACGGCCGTGACGCGTTGCGCGAGCCAGTCTTTCAGGCCGTAATGGGCG